>NZ_CABTXF010000006.1 GCF_902488755.1 uncultured Murdochiella sp.
GAAAGCAAACTACAAGGATGCGACGAAGGTCTTTGACGCATGGGATCCGGCAGTACCGAAAGACGGCGCGGTAACGGCAAAAGACTATACGGCGACGTATAAGAAAAAGCCGGTTACGCCAAAACCGGATCCAAATCCGGGGACAGACCCGAATCCGGGGACAGATCCGGGAACAAAACCGAATCCGGGCACAGATCCGGGAACGAACCCCGGAACGAAACCGAATACAAAGGATCCCATTGGGCAGGATATCATCGTGAATCCGGGCGAAACGCCGAAGGCGGAAGACGGCATCAAGAATAAAGAGCAGATGCCGGAGGGAACGACCTATAAGTTCAAGAATAAGGTCGATACCTCGAAGCCGGGCGATAAGGATGCGGTCATTGTGGTGACGTATCCGGATGGAACGGTTAAAGAAGTAAAGGTCGTGGTACGAGTACGTGCGAAGAAGGGCGCAACACCCAAAACGGGCGATATCGTACTGGGATGGTCGATTCTCTCGATGGCGGCTTCGGTAACCGGTCTCGTTGCGCTGTCCGGTAAGAAGAGAAAAGAAAACGAAGAAGAATAATGGTTAAAAAGCGATAAGATGGTATGTGTGTTGTGCAAGAAATCGAATGAGGGATTGCTTCGTGACCGTGTCGAGTAGGACATTTTCTATCGGCAGCGTACCATTCGCATACGACCATAAGCCCACCTTGTGTACAGAACACAAGGTGGGCTTTCTTTTTGTCTAAAGAAGCGTGAAAAGCGACAACTTCTCAAGAACTTTTCGTTCAATTCATGTACAATAAGAGGGCAGGCTTGTAAGGAACAAATGCGAATTGCGAAAGGAATGCAGCCTGTGAATCATGAAGAGCCGATGCGAATCACGAGAGGAACGACGGAACCATGACGCTATTTGATTACTTAGAATTATTGGGCGGCTTGAGTATGCTGCTCTTTGGCATGTCGATATTAGGCGACGGATTGAACGTTGTTTCCGGCGGCAAAATGGAAAGCCTGTTGGAGCGGCTGGTGTCCAACAAGTTCAAAGGCGTGCTGCTCGGTGCAGGCGTAACCGCCGTCATCCAGTCTTCCTCGGCGACAACCGTCATGGTGGTGGCGTTAGTCAACTCCGGTGTGCTGAAATTAAAGCAGGCGGTTTCTATTATCATGGGCGCGAATATCGGAACGACCATTACCGCCTGGATTCTTAGTTTGAGCGGTTTGCGCGGCGACAGTTTTCTCATTCAAATGCTTAAGCCCAGCTCCTTTTCTCCCATTCTTGCCATGATTGGCATCATTATTCTGTTTACGGCGAAAAACGAAACGAAAAAAGCAAAATCCGGCGTGTTTCTTGGCTTTGCTGTCTTGATGTTCGGTATGGAGACCATGATGCGCGCCATGGAGCCTTTGCAAAATTCTGCAGCTTTCTTTGAAGTGGTTGCACTCTTCTCCAATCCGATTTTAGGATTACTTTTGGGCATCGGAATTACGGCACTCATTCAGTCTTCCTCCGCCTTTACGGGAATTTTACAGGCTCTTTCTTCCACCGGTGCGATTACTTTTGGTACGGCGATTCCGGTTATTATGGGGCAGAACATCGGTACATGTATTACCGCTCTGCTTTCCAGTATCGGCGCGGAGGTGAATGCGAAGCGCGCGGCGATTATTCACTTGATTTTCAACGTGATTGGTACGGCATTGTTTCTCTGCGTGTTCTATTTGGGCAATGCGTTTTTGCACTATACATTTTTGAATGACACGGTGAATGCGGTAAATATTGCTATTATTCATACGACTTTTAACATTGCGACAACGGTGATGCTCTATCCCTTTGCGGATCATTTGGTGAAGCTGTCGCAAAAGCTCATTGTGGACAAAAAAGCGCCGGTGGAAGTGGATGCCATCGACCAGGATTTGCGCCTTCTTGAACCGCGTTTGCTGGACCGTCCGGACTTTGCTGTACAGCAGGCCTATTCCGTCCTGTGTCAGATGATGAAACTCACTACACAAGAATTTGAAGAGACCGCTTTATTGATTGAACAGTATACGCCGGAGCGACACGAAAAAATAGAATGGATGGAACGTCAGGTCGACCGCTACGAGGATGCCTTGCAGGATTACAGCGTAAAAATCTCTAAGGCTTCGTTGTCGGATAACGACGCGCATAAGCTGACGGTTCTCATGTATTCGCTCAATGATATTGAGCGCGTAAGTGATTATGGCATTAATCTTGCGGATCAGGTACTCAAGAGTGTGGAATCACCGCAGCGATTCTCTCTTTTGGCAACGCGCGAATTGAAGGTGTATACGGATGCCGTAAAAGAGATTGTGCAGAATAGCTATACGGCGTTGGAAAGTCTTTCTTACGACAAGGCGATTCAGATTGAGCCGTTGGAAGAATGTATTGATGAAATCAACCAGACGCTGTCGCATCGTCATATTGACCGTTTGCAGAATGGGGAATGCAGTGCCATGAATGGTCCCATCATCATCGAAATGTTCAACAGTTTAGAGCGTATAGCAGACCATTGTTCGAACATTGGCATCAGTGTCATTCAATACACGACCCAGAAATACCTTGCGCATGAATATCAGTCGCATATTGATAAGTCGAGCGAGGCTTTTCGACGGACTTTTGAATCATATCGCAATAAGTATCCGTTGCCTGCTCCGCAGGTGCGCTAAAAGTTCTGCGGTTAACGGCACGAGCCTGATCCGTTTATAACAGTAGACTACGAAAAAGCCTTCCTTCAACCCGTTCTCTTTTAGCGAGGTATTCGCTTTATAAAAGAGCATTGTGGCTGAGGGAAGGCTTATTTGTATTACGTTTTTACCGGCAAGATTTACACCGGTTTGTCTTCCTGCGGGATATTGGTGTTGTCCCAAGGAGACGCAAACGAGGATTCTGCCGAGAATTGGACATTGGCTTTTCGCGCGCGATGACGGGGAACGACTACGCCCGGACCGCCGATGCATCCGGCTTCACACGCCATTCCTTCCAGCAGCATACCGTTCTTTCGTCCGGCTTTTGCCATGCGCATGAGCATCACGCAGTTGGCTAATCCTTCTACCGCCTCCACTTCAATTTCGCGATCCGGGTCAATTTCTTTCGCACGGGCGACTACGGCTTTGGCAACGCCACCGCCCACAGCATACCCGCGCCCCGTCTTTGACGCATCTTGGAACGGCTCTTCGGTTTCGATGGCGGATGGTTCAATTTCCTTCGCGACAAACATGCCCATGAGCTCTTCAAAGGTGATGACAAAGTCTACCTGGTCATGTACGGCAGGTTGCAAGCCTTCCAGCTTTTTCGAGAGGCAGGGTCCAATGAATACGACTTTGCAGTCGGGATGCGCTTTTTTAATCTGCTGTGCGGTATAGACCATGGGGGTAGACGTTTCGGAAATGAGAGAATCCAAATCCGGAAAGTTCTTACGTACCATGAGTTTCCAAGAGTAGCAGCAGCTGGTTCCCATAAAGGGGCGTTCACTGGGCACACTGTGCAGAAATTCTTTTGCTTCGTTCATCGTAGTTAAATCGGCGCCGAGGCCAACTTCTACTACGTCGGCAAAACCAAGCTGGCGGATCGCTTCGCGCACTTGCGCCGGACGGGTAAGCGAACCGAATTGTCCCGTGAAAGAAGGCGCAATAATGCCGTACACCGGCGTATCCGTTTTCATTGCTTTGATGACCTGATAGATCTGTGATTTATCCGCAATAGCACCAAATGGACAGGAAGCAATGCATGCGCCGCAGCTGACGCACTTTTCTTCGTTAATCTCTGCACGACCAAGGTAGTCGGAACCAATCGCGTTGACGCCGCAGGCTTGTGCGCAAGGACGTCCTGTTTCTAAAACCGCATTATAGGGGCACTCTTTTATGCACTTTTTGCACTTAATGCACTTCTCTTGGTCGATAACCATTTTCGTTTTACCGGCGGAGATGGCATTTTTCGGACAAGCGTTTTTGCAGGGATGCGCCAAGCATTTACGGCAGTTATCCGTGATAAGAATGTGGCGTTCCGGACACGCTTCGCAGGCGATTTTGATGACCGAAACCAGCGGGGGATGATGAACGCGCGTGGCAACATCCACTTTTTCGATGCCTTCGGAAATGGAGCCGGTCACATCGGCCGCTCTGGCATCAAGCCCCAAAGCCATGCGCAAACGCTCGCCGTAGACGGCGCGTTCACGGAAGATATTCTCCCGAAAATGGGCAACTTCTCCTGGTAAGGCGCGGAACGTTTCTTCATAGAGATCGTGTAGGTTTTCGTCGTTGTATGCCATGCGTGCAATGCTGGCAAAAGCCATACGACGAAGGCGAATGACATCAACGTAGCTGTATTTCATTCTCCCTCCTGTAAGCCATCTAAAATACGTTCCATCACCTGCGGACTGGTTGCTTTCAGCATTTTTTCCCCGTCAATGGTAACGACGGGCGCGATGCGCTTCTCGGACGTTTTGCACGTGCCATCGCAGGCGCAAAGCTCAATTTCAAAATCGGCGCCTTCGGGAAGGCTGGGGTATTCCGACAGACTTTCTTTCAAGTCGGTGACGTTATCCAAGATGTTGTCAGCACCGTAAAAAACACAGCGCGTGCCGGTACAAATCTGTACTTTCATAGATCCTCCTCGATGAACGGGGTACGCTCGCCGTTTTGCGCCGAGCCGTCTGCAACCGCCTTTCCGAGACGTTTTCCCACAGAAAAAACAAACGATGGATTCGGAAGGCATACCGTCTTTATTCTACGGGAATATGTTATCACAGCCTGCGAAAAAACGACAGACGCGGTAAGAAAGAACAAATCGGGTACAATAGGAACGAAAAAAGTGCCTTTCAACAAGGCATACGGTTGGGAAAAAAGAAAATAGAACTCGTAAGATAGGTTACCGAATAGAAAAAGGAGATGAGCATGAAATCAGATAAAGGCGTGAGTGTATTGTCAACGTTTCGTTTTGCTTTGTTGTTGTGCGCAATGGTGTTTTTCTTAGGGGCGTGCAGAGCACCTAAGGAGCCGAACAACAGTGCGCCTACGGGAGAAATGTCTTCTTCCGTAGGGGAAGAAACGCAGGAGAAAAGTGAAGCGAAAGAAATGCCCCCAACGCAAACGAAGTTGCGCCTTGCTGCGCTGAAGGGACCCACATCTATGGGGATGGCGTATGTGCTTTCGTCTTCCGAACAGGGAGAGACGGTACAGGAAAGTCGCATTTTAGGTGCGCCGGACGAAATCGTACCGCTGCTGCTCAAGAAGGAAATCGACGTGGCGGCGGTGCCGTCCAATTTGGCAGCAGTGCTTTATGCAAAAACCAAGGGGGACATACAGGTTCTTAATATCAATACGCTGGGCGTGTTGTATTTGGTGGAGCGAGGAGATCGTACTCATATGATGCAGGATCTCAAAGGCAAAACGGTGCTGGCATCCGGAAAAGGATCGACACCAGAGTTTGTTCTGCGTTATTTGCTTGAAGCGCATGGACTTCGCCCGGAGGATATTTCTCTTGAATGGAAGAGTGAACATGCCGAAGTGGTCGCCGCGCTTGCCGAAAACGAGGATGCCATCGCTTTATTGCCTGAGCCGTTCGTTTCTTCTGCAGAAGCCCAATTTTCCGATTTTCGTCGCGCACTGGATTTGACGGCAGAGTGGGAGGCTGTACAACATGAGGAGAATCACCCCTCTGCGCTGGTTATGGGGGTGCTTGTCGCACGTCGGGAAGTTGTGCAGGATCATCCGGAGGAAATCTCTCACTTGTTAACGCGCGTTGCCGAGTCGGTGGCAAAGGTGAATGCCGATCCGGTGGCAGCGTCAAAAGTGATTGGTGCCCTGGGCATTGTTCCCGAAAAAATCGCTGCAAAAGCCATTCCCCATGCGAATATAGTTTGTCTCACCGGCGAGGAGATGAAGACCAAGCTGGAAGGTTATCTGCGCATTTTGGAACAGTTGAATCCGAAAGCAATCGGCGGAACCCTGCCGGCGGAAGATTTTTACTATCTGCCGGAAGGAACGAAATAAGATGAGGGCGAAGGTAAAAGAGGCAGGCATCGGGCTCTTTTGGCTTCTTCTTTGGGAGCTGCTTGCACGAAGCATTGGAAACGCCCTCGTTTTGCCCACGCCGTTTCAGACCCTGACGGCGCTGGGTGCTCTGATGGCAGAACCGACGTTTTTTTCGCGAATCGTTACATCGCAGCTTCATGTTTTGGGCGGTTTTCTTTTGGCAGCGGCTTTGGGTAGTGCTCTTGGTTGGATTGCGGCAGAGAACACGATTCTTTCGCAATTTTTAGCTGTTCCCGTGCAGGGAATGCGTGCCATACCGGTTGCCTGTTTTGTCGTTTTTGCCTTGTTTTTGTTACCTTCTGCACATTTAGCTTTATTGGTGGTTTTTTTGCTCGTTTTCCCATTGGTATATCAAAATGCATGGGATGGACGAAGAGCTGTTGACGATTCGCTTTTGACGGTGGCACGCTGTTTTCATGTTCCTTTCTCCCGTCGTTTTCGAGGGGTGCTTTTACCTGGCGTGGTTCCTTTTTTGAGTGCCGCTTTTCAAACCGCCTCCGGTTTGGCGTGGAAAGGAGGTGTAGCGGCAGAAATGATTGCGTTTTCGGCAAACAGTGTCGGGGATGCTCTCTTTCAGTCGAAAATTCTGTTGGATATGCCTGCGCTTTTTGCCTGGACGGCGGTGATTCTTTTCATTAGCTATGCGAATACGGTGGTTCTTCTTTTCCTCTGGAAAAAGACGGCGAATCGATTGATGCGTATTGGCGTAATTCGGCGACAGTCCTATGCGCCGGAGGAGCGCACATCCGGTTTTGCTGATCATCCGCATTCGCTTGCGGAAAAAGAAAAAACGATGCTGTTCGCCTTGCAGCATGTCGGCGTTTCTTTTGCGGGGAAGGCGGTTTTACAAGATATATCGACCGCTCTGTTTGCCAAGGAGCGCGTACAGATAAGCGGTCCTTCCGGTAGAGGCAAAACAACGCTTCTCAACGTGATTGCTGCGGAAAAAGAACCGGACGAAGGAAGACTCGTTTATGGGGCAGATCCTGCGCTGCGCTGCAGCATTGTCTTTCAGGAAAACCGCCTGTTGGAACAGCACAGTGTGCGTGAAAATCTTCGCTTTGTCGGGCTAAGCGAAACGCAAATTGAGGAAGGGCTTGCGGCATTGGAACTTTTAGATGCGGCGGACAAGATGACATCTACACTTTCCGGCGGGATGAAACGACGATTGGCGCTGCTGCGTGCGCTGCTTTCGCCGGGAGATTTGTTGTTGCTCGACGAACCTTTTACCGGACTGGATGAGGCCCTGCGTAAGAAGACGGCGGACTATATCTTTCAGTGCAGCAAGCGGTTTTGTGCGCTCCTCGTTTGCGATCCGATTCTCGATGGGGAAGAAGAGGTGCAAAGAAGGCTCGGTATCACGGCAGTTTGGCATATTCAGGACGATGGCAGCCTATGGTGTGACGTGCGCAAAGTATGATAAAATGCTTAACGAAGGCGTAGCGCCTTCTTCAGGAGGAAACTATGTGTGGCATTGTAGGCTATGTTGGAAACACATCCGCCGTGGAAGTATTGTTGGACGGATTAAAAAAATTGGAATACCGCGGATATGATTCTGCGGGTGTTGCTGTACGAAATGCCGCCGGCTCTTTTACGGTGCTAAAAGAGAAGGGGCGTCTGGTTAATTTGGAAAATTGTATTGCGAAGCATAATCCGTCGGGAACCGAAGGCATCGGGCATACGCGATGGGCGACGCATGGAGAGTCCACGCGCATCAACGCACATCCGCACTATTCGGCGGATGACAGAGTCGTGGGTGTGCATAATGGTATTATCGAAAATTTCAAGGAAATCAAACAGGAGCTGAGCGAAAAAGGCTATACGTTTTATTCGGAAACGGACACCGAGGTTTGCATCAAGCTAATCGATTATTACTATGCAGACAAAAAGGATCCCCTCGAAGCGTTGAAAGCGGCAAAAGAACATATTCGCGGCTCTTATGCGCTGGCGATTCTCTTTGCGGATCGTCCGGGCGAGATTTGGGTCATGCGCAAGAACTCTCCCATGATTTTAGGGGTTAAAGAAGGGGCGAGCTTCTTAGCTTCGGACGTTCCAGCCATTTTGAAGCATACCCGTGACGTATACTATATGGAGGATGATCAGATTGCGCAGTTAACGCGCAAAGGCATCACCTTTTTCGATGCCGAGGGGCATTGCATCACCATGCCGAAGCAGCATATCGACTGGGATGTCGCTGCTGCGGAAAAAGGTGGTTATGCGCATTTCATGCTCAAAGAGATTCATGAACAGCCGGTGGTGATTGCTAATGCGCTTCGCCATTTTGTGGAACCGAATGGTTGGATTCGTTTTGATGGCGCGAATTTGACACCGGCGTTTTATGACTCCTTTGACCGTATCCATATTGTTGCCTGCGGATCTGCGTATCATGTGGCGTGTGTATCCAAATACATTGTGGAATCGCTCGCACGCATTCCGGTAGAGACAGACATTGCCTCGGAGTTTCGCTATCGGCATCCCATTTTGTCGAAACGGGATCTCGTGGTGGTCATTTCTCAATCCGGAGAAACGGCAGACTCGTTGGCAGCACTTAGGGAAGCCCAAGAGATGGGAGCATCGACGCTTGCTATTGTCAATGTCGTCGGCTCCTCGATTGCGCGCGAAGCGCAGCGTGTGATCTATACGGTTGCCGGTCCGGAGATTGCGGTCGCAACGACGAAAGCCTATAGCTGTCAGCTGTTAGTGATGGATCTTTTTGCGCTGGATTTGGCACTCCATCATAAACGCATCCGTGAAGAGGATGCCCAGGAGTTAATTGGCGCACTTAAGACGCTTCCGCGAAAAATGGACGAAATATTACGCGAAGAGGAAGCGTATAGTAAAGTGGCAGAACGCTTTCTTAATAAAGAACACATGTTCTTTGTCGGTCGTGGAATGGATTATGCCGGTTGTCTCGAGGCGAGTCTCAAGCTAAAAGAAGTTTCGTACCTGCATTCCGAAGCCTATGCCGCCGGAGAATTGAAACACGGTACGATCAGTCTTATTGAAGAAGGAACCCCGGTAATCGGTATTGCTACACAAGCGGATCTCATGGAGAAGACAAGGTCTAACCTGTTGGAAGTTAAGACCCGTGGAGGCGACGTAACGACGCTGATTATGGAAGGTATGGAAGGCTTTGAGGACGTGGGGCACGTAATGACAATTCCGGAGATTCATCCGCTTTGGGCAAACAGCCTTTCGGTGTTGCCCATGCAGCTTTTGGCGTATTATGAGTCCACGTTGCGTGGCTTAGATGTCGATAAACCGCGTAATTTAGCCAAAAGCGTGACCGTAGAATAAAACTCGGTAACGGCAGCCAGTTTTCGTTATGGCGTGAACCAAAGGAGCGAACGTTGATTACCTACACTTTTCCACAACTCATTCATGATGCCTGTGTGTTAGCTGTGCAGCCCGTGCTTAGTCGTGCGTTGAGCGGCGCTATCGGAGACGACATGGAGGAGAAGGAAGCGGAACAGTACATTCTTTCTATTCTCAAGGAAGATAAGGAAGCGCAGGATGTTCAGCTTTTGCCGGGAGAAGAGGGACCCGATCTTTCCGGACTCGGTTTTCGTGCGCTTTTCTTTTTGGTGTTTCGTCAACCGTATTCCGGCTTGGAACGCGATCCAGACATCTCCGGCGCATTATCCATTTTGGAGAAGCATTATGACATAACGCAGGAACAAATCGATATGCTCTGGATGACACAGCATATTTATCAGACTTCCGGCGACCAGCTGCTTTCGGCGGAATGGGTTCCCTCGAATGAGCAAGACTTTTCCACTTGGACGGACGAACGCGCTCTGGAAGTGATGAAAAAGGCTCTTTCGCCTTTTGGGGAAGACGTTGATGCGTTTTTTGCGCCCCTGACGACCAGCTTGGAAGTACAGACGGACATGAAGCGCGCCGATTCCGGAGATCCGAATGCCATGGTAGAAATTGCCTATGATTTGATTGAAGGTCGTGGCGTGGCAACCGATTTTAAGCAGGCGGAGAATTGGGCAAGAACGGCATTAGCGCATCAAACGACTCGCACAGAGGAAGCGCAGAAGATGGTTGCGTTTTTGGAATTGCTGAACGAACGGGAATAAACGAAAAAAAGGATGAGCCAGAGTCGGAGTATTGCGGTACTCCGGCTTTTTTTATTTCTTATAAACCAATGCGCTGAAAAGTGACCAGCGAAATGACTGAAAAGTGATCAGTGAGCCTTTGTTTCATGGCGTATTATAACGAAGAGTGTAAAGCGAAAAAAACACCTGCTGTTTCAACAGTGGGTGTTTTTTTGTCTTAGATTACTTCCGATCCAAATTCAAATGTTTCTCCGCAATGCGCCGATCGGTATAATCCATCAATATCGTGTGTATTGTCGAGACCAGCGGAACAAAGAGGAACATGCCGACAAAGCCGAAGCTCGCAGCGCCGACCAAGACGGCAAGCAGAACCAAAATGCCGGGAAGCCCCGTTTGTTGCCCAACCACACGCGGATAGATGATATTGCCCTCCAATTGCTGGAGACAGACGAGATAGACCAGATAGGTGATGGCGTGTAGCGGAGAAATGGTCAGCAGCATGAAGGCGCCCAAAAGACCAGCAATAAAGGCGCCGACGAGAGGAATGAGCGCCCCCAGCATCGTCATTAGCGAAATCATCAGCGCATATTCCAGCCCCAACATACTCATGCCAATATAATTCATCGTACCTAATAGAAGCGCCTCTACAAACTGTCCGGTAAAGAAATTATAGAAGCTGTCGAATGCGGTATACGAGACATACATCACCGCATCAGCGTGGCGCTCGCTTAAAAAGGTATAGATCATTTTTTTGGCAGCGCGACTTAGCTTTTCTTTGCTTAACAGGGCGTACAGCGAGAAGATAAACGCCAGCAAAGAGGACATTGCGATGTTAATTACCGAGCCAATCTGCGTAAGCAGGTTCTGCGCAAATTGCGAGATCAATGTTTGTATATCCACCCCTTTGAAATAGGTATCGATAAACTCCTGCAGTGACAGATTGTTGACATTGCTCATGACCTGGTTGATGGCATCGTTGATGCTTTCCCTCAGGGAACCCAGCCAGTCGGCGTGTTCCACAAACGTGCGCGCTTTACGCAGGACATCCGGAATTGCCCGAATAAAAATCTGCATGGAATTGATTACATTCGGTATGATGACCGTAAATGCCAGGAAAACGAAGGCGACGATGATGGCAAGCGCAATGAGCATAGCCAGAACGCGCGTCACTTTTGGATTCAGCGGTAGACGGGCAAGAAGCGATTCGATGCGGCGCATGGGGATATTGACAATAAATGCCAAGACAAGCCCAATAAGAAACGGCTGAATAATGCGCAGAAGAGTGAGCAGCATATTGACCAGCACGGGGAAGTTATAAAGCAAAAAGCCTAAAACAAGGGAAAAAGACGCAATTCGTATTCCGATAAGGACAATTTTCTTTTGTTCCGGCGTCAGTTTCATGGGACAATTCCTTTCTGTTTCGATTGCTTTTCATTTTACCATAGGTTACGGAGAAACGTGGCATTTCTGCTGTGTACGGCTGCGGAGAAGCGGTTTTTTGTGCTATGATAAGAAAGACAAGAATACAGGAAATACACAGCAATACAGTGACTTAAGGGAGGGAATATGGAGAAGAAACCGATTCTGTTAGTACTGGCTGCCGGTATGGGATCCCGTTATGGCGGACTGAAACAAATTGATCCGCTCGGTCCGACAGGAGAGATCATCATCGACTATTCTATTTTTGATGCGGTGGAAGCCGGCTTTGAGCGGTTTATCTTTGTGATCAAAGAAGAAAATCGTGAGGCGTTTGATGAGATTTTGACCGATCATCTGCCCAAAAACCTCGAAATTCATATTGTGTATCAGGATTTGGAAGATGTGCCGGAAGGATTCATCATCCCCGAAGGAAGAGAAAAACCATGGGGAACGACACATGCCATTTGTGCGGCAAAAGACGTGATTGATGCGCCCTTCGCTGTCATCAATGCAGACGATTATTACGGTAAAGAAGCGTATCGGCAAATTTACGATTTCATGACTTCCGATAGAATCACGTCGGATCACCATGCCATGGTCGGCTTTAAGATTAAAAATACGCTGACGGATCATGGCTCGGTTTCTCGTGGTGTTTGTGAAGTGGAAAATGACCAGCTGGTCAAAATTGTGGAGCGTACCAAGTTGTTTAAGGAAGGCGACGGCGCGCGTTTTACCGATGAAAACGGCGTTGAACAGCATTTGGACGGCGAGAACGTGGTATCGATGAATTTCTGGGGATTCCATCCCGGCTTCTTGCCCTTCCTGCAAGAGGATTTACACCGCTTCTTCCGTGAAGATGTGCCCAAAAATCTGCTGAAATCCGAAGCGCTGTTACCGACCGCTGTGGGAACGGGTCTTACCGAAGGAAAATTGTCCGTTGAGGTATTAACGACAAATGACACGTGGATGGGCGTAACGTACCATGAAGATAAAGAACCTGTAATGGCTGGGTTCAAGGCATTGGTCGAGGACGGCGTATATCCTTCCCCGCTGTGGAAGTAAGAGGTGAAAACGATGAAGATTTTGGTCATAAATTGCGGAAGTTCCTCGCTGAAATATCAATTGTTCAATATGGACAATGAAGAAGTGATGGCGAAGGGACTTGTTGAGCGCATCGGCATCGATGGCTCTCGCTTGGTGCAGGAAGTAGGCGAAGAGGAATGGGTAAACGAGACGGCAATTCCTGACCACAATACTGCCGTTAAGTTGGTATTTGCCGCACTGACCGATGACAAACAGGGCGTCATCCACTCCATGGAGGAAATTGACGCGGTGGGTCACCGCGTGGTGCATGGCGGAGAAAAATTCACGGAATCGACGTTGGTGGATGAAGACGTGATTGCGGCGATTGAACAAGTCATTCCGTTCAGCCCTCTTCATAATCCGGCAAACTTGCAGGGGATCAAAGCAGCGCAAGAAGCGCTTCCCGGAAAACCGAATGTAGCCGTTTTCGATACGGCGTTTCATCAGACCATGCCGAAGGAAAATTACATGTACGCTCTTCCGTATGACCTCTATAGCGATCACGGGATTCGTCGCTACGGTTTTCATGGAACCAGTCACTATTTTGTGACGCTTCGGGCATCCGAATTGCTGAACATTCCTGTGGACAAGCTCAATATCATTTCCTGTCATTTGGGCAATGGTTCCTCGGTTACTGCGGTCAAAAACGGCAAGAGTTACATTACGTCGATGGGGCAGACGCCGCTTGCCGGTGTGCCGATGGGAACACGCTGCGGCGACATCGATCCTGCCATTGTGACCTTTATGCAAACCCGTCTGGGAAAATCGGCAGAGGAAGTGGATGCCATCTTGAATAAGGAATCCGGCGTAGCAGGTGTTTCCGGCGTTTCCAGCGATTTCCGCGACTTAGAGAATGCTTCGGACGAAGGAAATGAACGTGCGCAATTAGCCTTGGATATGTTCCATGCGCGAGTGCGCGAGACGGTTGCTGCGTATGCGGCGGATTTAGGGCGTGTTGATGCCATTACGTTTACCGGCGGAATCGGGGAGAACGGTGCGAAGGATCGCAAAGCCATCTGCAAAGGCTTAGAGATTATGGGCGTAAAGTTAAATGATGCGGTAAACGAAAAGCGTAAGCCCAAAGAAAAGAAGATTTCTGCCGACGATTCCGCCATAGCGGTATGGGTCGTTCCGACGAATGAAGAGCTGATGATTGCGCGAGACACGATGCGCTTGTCGAAGTAAAGGCAAGACCTTTAGAAAGCGTAGTCTTTCTCGTGTGAAGCGAAAAAAGGAAAAAGCAGCGACGGAGAGATCCATCGCTGCTTTTTTGTTCGGTAACGAAGTTGTGATTACTGTTCTTCCTCTGCGAATCGTCTTGCTATAGATACAAGAGAAACCTCTTTCAGGGAGTGCGCGATGACCCAGGCTTCCGGAAAGGCATAGTGATTGGTAACGCTGCAGGGAACAGCGAGGGCGCGCAGCCCTGCCGCCGACGCGGCGCGGATGCCATTCATCGAATCTTCAATCACTAAGGCTTCATTGGCACACACGCCTGCTTTTTCCAACGCCTTGAGGTACAGGTCGGGTGCCGGCTTCAGTGCTTTGGTGTCCTCGGCAGTCAGTACAAAACGAAAGCGGTCGCGGATAGATAGATATGCGAGGCGAGAATGAATCGTGCGAGCCAGGTTGGAGGAGACAATCGCACAGGAGATACCAAGCGCTTCGGCATCCTTCAGCCAGCACGCGACACCGGGCAGCAAGGGCAGATGCCCCAAAGCGCGTTCTTCCAGAGAACGAGAAAAGGCAAAAAACGCCTCTTCATCCAGTGTACTATCGTATTTTTGTTTTATATAGTTGACTAACTCGACATGCCAGGCGCCTGCAGCGATAGCGTATTCTTCTAAGGTTAAAATGTGTCCGGTGCGCTCCACAAACCAGTCGCGCATCAGGCGATATACTTCTGTTTCGGTATCGGTGATCACGCCGTCAAAGTCCATGAATAGGTATTTGAGCATACACGTCCTTTCTGGTTCGCACGAAACTTCTATCCGGAAAGTGTTCTGTCCGGTTGATGTCAGGGGAAGGTAACGGGCGTAAACGACTATGCCTGAATCACAAATCGTTCGCCCGGCTTGTGGATGGCTTGAATCACCGTACCGGTTTCGCCACTATAGCGCGCACGGAAGGCTTCCGTAATTTGTGGATGTTCGCGAAAATGCATGGGGAAAAAGATTTGCGGATGAAGATATTTCAAATAGTACGAGCCGCCCAGCATGGCATTCTCTTCCAGTCGCGGATCGACAACGCCAAAACCGACATCAATCGGATGAACGCTAACCTGCCGTAAAATCTGCAGATAATCGCGGACTTCTCGCTTTTGTTCCGCTTCCGGAGAAGCGGGCCATTTCCAGGCGTTCAAATCTCCTGCATGAAAGAAATTGACGTCGTGTAAGGTAAAAAGAATAGCCATTCCCTGATCGGTGGAGGGGAACGTTCGAATGGACAGTCCACCGAAACAATCTTGTTCAAGGGGGGCTATACGGCGCGTGCGCGAGGGATCATAGACAATTTTTCGCACACGGGTCTGCGCGGGATTTTCGCTGAGATGAAGAATTTTCCCCTGCTCCGTCATCCGCTCCACATCCTCTGAAAGGATATACAGCGCTTTTTCACTTCCCGGCAGAGAGAAAATCGCCGGATTGTAGTGATCGGCATGTGCATGGGTAACTATAAACAGGATCTTTTTATCCTTCGGCAAAACAAGATCGCCCTTCCAATAATCAATCACAAGGAAGGTATCTTGATAATCAATGGTGAAGCCACTGTTGTACAAATACTGAATGGTGAGCGTTTGGGACATGGTTGTTCCTTTCGTCGGTGCTTCTTACGATTATACACTACACGGTAATCGATACGGATAAAAAAGGCGGGCGAAATGGTGTTAAAGCCCTACCGAAAATGCGTAACCCTGCACGACATAGAAAAATACCGGAACAAATGGGGAAAGGCGGAAAGATGAACAAACTTTTGACGGAAAATGAGAAAAGAGATCGCATCGTCAACGTGATTCGCGGTGGATACACCGATCGCATTCGCTGGCAGGTGGGACCGGAAATAGAGCATTTTGTTTTTGACCGAAAAAGCGGAAAACGCATCTTTTATCCGGGCGAAAACGGTGTCGAGAGCATTTTGCAGGCATTTTCCCGTCGCCATCCGGATTGGACTGCCACTTGGGAAGAAGGTCATCTTCTCGGCTTAGAAAAGCTTGGCAGCAGTATCACGCTGGAACCGGGTGCACAACTGGAGTTTTCTCTTGCCCCGTCGGAATCGATTTGCATCCTTCAGCGTCGTTATCAGGAGCTTTTGGATGCGATTTACGAAGTATTGGATCCATTGGGCTATATGCTGGTCACGATAGGATTAGATCCATTTTATACCGTGGAGGATATCCCTCTTTTGCCGAAATCCCGTTACCGTATGATGGATGCCTATTTGCAAAACACCGGTGATTTAGCACAGACGATGATGCGAAAAAGTGCGGCTTTACAAGTATCCATTGATGTCGAGGACGACGAGGACTTTATTCGCAAGTATCGTGTGTTGGTGGCTCTTTCACCGATTTTATACACCCTTTTCGATTCGGCGATAGAGAACGAGGGAAAGCGTCTGATGGCGTTTAATAGCCGTCAGGAAATCTGGCGGCGCACCGATCCGGCACGGACGGGCTATCCGTCGGATGTCTTTTCGCCGAAGTTCGGAGTAGA
Organism: uncultured Murdochiella sp.; assembly: GCF_902488755.1. Taxonomy (GTDB): domain Bacteria; phylum Bacillota; class Clostridia; order Tissierellales; family Peptoniphilaceae; genus Murdochiella. The sequence goes on from NZ_CABTXF010000006.1 coordinate 16,313, forward strand.
GCAATATGCCGAATGGGTGCTCTCTGTGCCGCCCATTTTTCTGCCGAAAGAGGGGAAAATCGATTTTACCGGAGATCGTCCGCTTCGCGAGCTTCTTGACGAGGCAAAAGACGAAGAAGAACGGGATGCTCTTGTACGTCACGGCATGTCCATCGTTTTTCCCGATGTGCGCGCAAAGCGTGTGATGGAGATTCGCATGATGGATTCCGTGGCTGCGCCATATGCGCTGGGGGCGATGGCGCTTTTCAAAGGCTTGCTTTACAACGCCGATACCCTGCGACGTCTGGAAGACCGTTTTACACCCATGCAGGTGGACTGGGTAGAACGCGGAAAAAATGCGGGCAGAGAGAATGGTATTCAAGCCTATTATCACGGCGATTATTTTGCCCACTGGGGAATGACCCTTTGCGCTTGGGCGCGCGAGGGACTGAGCGAACAAGAAGCGGTCTTTCTTACTCCTTTAGAAACCATGTGGGACAACCTTGATACGCCGCGTTTGCAAATGGAACGTGTAGTGGAAAACGAAGGATGGCTGGAAACCTTGAGAAAGTGGGAGGTGCGTCATGTTTTATCCTGAATTTACAAAAGAGTACATTCGCCGCGTACTCGAAAATCCGTCCCGATATGCGCAGGATGCGCAGTCTCTTATCGATGGAAGTGTAGAAAAGCGTTGCGTATATCACGGTATGGAAGTGCCCATGACATATCAGGGCATGTTTTTGACACCGCAGGAAGTCGAGACATTTCGAGAGATGATACAAATGATGGTTTCCATCGGACGAAAAGTAACCACGGAGTATGTTCAAAATCCGGCATATCGCGAGGGATTTCATTTCGACAAAGCAGTGGAAGAGTTGATTGTAACCGATCCGCACTATGACATTCCCGTGATGGTCGGTCGTTATGACATTTTCTTCCGCGGGGGAAAGGACTATCGCTTTTGTGAGTTAAACACGGATGGCGCTTCTGCCATGAACGAAGATCGCATTTTGGGCGATTTGCTTTCCCGAAGCCGTATCATGCGCGATATGCAAACCGAATGGGCTATTTCCCGTTTTTCACTTTTTGATTCTTTGGTGTCGGCTTTTCTTGCCCGTTATCGGGCGATTCGCGGGAAAGAAGCGGAAAGTGTCGCCATTGTAGATGTGCTGGACAAAGGTACTCTGATGGAGTTTGAAGTATATCGTGAACGCTTTGCGGCAGCCGGCGTGCGTGCCGTAATTGCGGATGTGCGCGATTTGCGTTTTTCAGAAGGAAAATTATGGGCAAAGGATGAAAACGGCGAGCCACTTTCCATTGACTTGGTGTACCGTCGTCTCGTGACCTCTGATTTTCTTGCGGTAAGGGAGGATGCTAAGGCGTTTGAAGATGCGTATCGGGCCGGTGCGTTTCTCTGTTTTGGTTCTTTTCGGTCACAGGTGATGCACGTCAAAACGACATTTGCCATGCTGCATAAACCGGAAACCAAGGCGCTGTTGACCCCACAGGAGTGTCAATTTATTGAAAAGCGCATTCCGGCGACATGGGAAATCACGACGCCGGCGGAGAAGCAGGAAGTTCTCCAAAACAAGGATGCGTATATTCTTAAGCCCTATAATTCCTACGGTTCACAAGGGGTCATGATTGGTCGCGATTATGCGCAGAAGGAGTGGGAAGAACGAGTGAACGCCTTACCGTATGCTCAATATATCGCACAGGAGTTTGTGGAAAACGACCCGACCCCGTTTTTATTCCGAAAAGCGGAAGCCAAAAAAGATGCCGATGCGTTTCTGGTCAAGCCATTTGGGCATGTCTTGGGCTGCTTTCTCTTTGATGAAACGTTTACCGGTTGTTATGTGCGCATCGGCGAGCATAACATGATTTCGGGTTTACGAGATTATTTTACGGCGCCCACGTTCGTCGTTTCGCGCAGAAGGCGCATCGGATAAAGCGCGGCGAATTGCGCCGTTGCGCCATAAAACCGTCCAAAGCGGCAAACCGATGAGTGCGGTAATAATGAATTGGGAGAGCATAATCTGCGCGGTCACCAGTAAAAACAGGTCGCCTGTGATTTCGCCTAAGAACCAGGCTTCTGCGCTATAGAGAAAGGAAAAAGCGGCGGGAAAAAGCGAAGCAATCCATTTAGAGGAAGCTTTTGCCATGAAATATGTCGAGAGAAGTGTACCAAGAGTGCCGATCACCATGTCAATGGCACCGAAGGGACTCCACATATTCGCCACGAAGCAACCGAGCGTCAGACCAATGACGTTCTTCGGATCAAAAAAAGCAAGCCAGGTCATCACCTCCGCATAGCGGAACTGTACCGGACCGTAACTGACGCCGAAGCCCGATAAAGTGAGTACGACATAAACCGCGGCAATAATCGCCTGACGTGCCGCTACTCGTGCGGTAAACGGCATTTTTTCAAAAGGCAATTTGTTCATAATGAACCTCCTTTTTTGTGGGAGTGTTCAAGGCAATAAAAAAGGTGCCGAAACGACACCATCTTGATTTTTAGAGTGGGTGCCAAGAAACACTATTACGTTATTCGATTTGTTTTATTCTTCTTTATTTATGTTACTGTCGAACCTTATTCCAGAATACCAAACGAGAAACCTTGTTCCTGCAACGCTTTTACGATGGCAGGGACGGATTCGCGCGTCAGGGTTTTGGCAGCGGTATCGTGCATCAATATGGTGATGACCGAAGGTTTTCCGTAGGCTTCCCAGGTTTGCAGAACACGATCCACCTGCCCTTGCGTCGATTCCGGCGAAGTGGAGCCTTCTGCATCGCCATTCAGGCAGTTCCAGTCAATCCACTGCACGCCCTCTTTCTTCAACTGGGCGTCCGCGTCATCCAATCCATTCCAGGACATATGTCCGCCCGGATAACGCCAAGGCTTGGGATCGACTTCCTTGCCGAGCAGCTCTTGCAGCGCTTCTTTTGCGCGATGATACTGGTCAAGAATTTCAGTCGCACTGCCGGTTCCACCGGGATAGAGCTTATCATAGTCATGGTCGAAAGAATGCAGTGCGAAGGCATGACCTTCCGCCAGCGTGCGCTCCAATAGCGGTTTATTTTCAGCGGTGAAAGACTGTCCGACCATGAAGAATGTAGCCGGAACGCCAAGTTCTTTAAGCGTATCCAATAGAAGTGGCGTAGATTGCGGATCTACTCCGTCATCAAATGTAAGGAAAGCCAACTTTTCCGCAAAGATGGTTTTGCCGTTATACATGGCATCATTTACGTCTTCGGTTTTATACGCATAAACGCCGGCAGCGGCATTATGATTTTTGCCGGTTCCTCCGGCATTTTGTTTGACGGTAGTGGTATTCGCATTGGGCTGCGCCGTCCCGGATAAAATACCCGTCGCTTCGGACGAAGAGGACGAAGATGCGGAAAGACTGCTTTGGCTTTCGGACAGAGCAGAGACGGACGACAAAGCGTTTTCTTCTGTAGAAGAGGAAAGCGATGGAGCGGCAGAGGACGCACCTTCCGGTGAGGTGAATTGTTTCTTCAGCGATAATAGCAACCAAAAAGCGGCGACACACAGCACCAGAACCGCTATCGCCAAAAGGATTAAGCGACGTTCTTTGCGTTTGCGGCGACGTCTCAGGCGCTCGCGCGAATCTGGAGCAGGGCGGTGTCGGTTGGGCTGTCCGATATGCGGATGACGCTCGGACGGATTTTTCTCGTTATCCGTCGCAGGGGCATTCGGTATTTGTCTATCGTTATTGTCCTCTAACATGATGTCCTCCTTAGTTCCATGGCATCATAGCATAGAACGCTTGACGAGAACAAGGGGCGCATCGCACGACCGGAAAGGCGCTTTCGCAGCACCTGTTTATAGCGAGTTCTGAAAGAAGGAAAAACCGCAAAAAGGATAAAAAGATGTGGATAAGAGCCGAAAACACGCAGACCTTTGCTAAAATAGGAGAAGAAAGGCGGAAACCATGGATAGAGCCAACGAACAACAGAAAAAAGCCATTCGTACGACGGAAGGGCATGTGTTGCTTCTTGCCGGTCCCGGTACCGGAAAGACCAGAACGCTCGTTCAGCGCACAGCGTATCTTCTTCGGGAAAAAGAAGTGGACCCGGCTGAGATTACGGTAACGACCTTTACGCGAAAAGCAACGCAGGAAGTGATTGTTCGTTTGTCACGCACCTTGGCGGATTCGGGTCATGCGCAGGATGCCGGCAAAGTACACATTGGCAATTTTCATCATATTGCAGGTGCTATCGTGGAAAAAGCAGCGGATCGAGCGGGATTTGGACCGGGCATGAAGATGCTTAACGATATGGCGAAAAAAACGCTGGTGGCATCTCATTTGTCCTCGTTCAGCACGATCGCGCATATCGAGACGCTCGGCATTCCGCTTTCGGCACAGACCCCATGGGCAATCGATGCCTGGTGCCGTCTGTTTGACCAGCTGCGTGAAGGCTTTGTCGATTTTCGCCCGCAGGATGAAGCAACAACAGCTGCAAAAGAGGCGCTGCGTTGCTATCGTCGGTTGTTGATGCAGCATAATGTTTTGGATTTCAGTGAGATGCTCTTCAGTGCGTATTTGCTGCTTAAACATGATTCGGAGGTATTGGCTGCGGAGCAGAAAAAATGCCGTTATCTTATGGTGGATGAGTATCAAGATACCAATCCCATTCAGGAAGAGATTCTTCGGTTATTGCAGAAAAAAAGCGGCAATTTGTGCGTGGTGGGGGACGACGATCAGAGTTTGTATCGGTTTCGGGGAGCGAGTGTGCATAACCTGCTTTCCTTTGCTGACCGTTACGAGGATGCGGTCGTCATTCGTCTAAACGAAAACTATCGCAGCGATGGGCGTATTTTGGATACGGCAGAAAATGCGTTTCGTCGCGATGTGCAAAAAATGAATTCTGCCGCGCCGTCTGTCCCGCTGCGCGAAGAGAAGACCTTGTATCCGGCGGATCGCACGCACCGTCATGATGCCGCGGTGCAGCAACTCTTTTGCTCGGATGAGTACATTTGGGCAGAGCGAGTGGCGGATTCCCTTCTTACCTTGCACGCAGAGGGACAGTCTTATGAAGATATGGCGATTCTCTCGTTCTCTGTGCGTTCTGCAGCGATGATGACCCTTGCCAAAACGCTGCAAAGACGGGGAATACCGCTTAATATGCCGCGCGGAGGAACCTTGATGGCAGATCGAGAGGTTCGTCGTTTCGTGGGTGGGCTTACGTTAGCGTTTCGCCCTTATTTGAGGCAAGCGCTGGAAAAGCAGCTTCTTCCTCGATCCATACTGGATCCCTTTGTGGAGTATGCCCGGTTCATTCCCAAGCGCGATTTCGCCGAGCAGAAAGACTTTTCGCGCACGTTTCACGACCGTATCGAAAAAGGAGAAACGATTGAATTTATCGATCTTTGCTACGGTATTTTAGGCATTTCGCCGCTGAAAAAGATGGTTCAACGCTCCCTTCGCGGCGAAGCGAGCGCAGAAGCGCATTTTGGCGCGGTGCGCAACGCTTTTACCGATCTTTTGGAAATGATGGCGGTGGATCCGCAGGCGGAGCATCATCTGATGAAGGATAATGTAGTTGAGCAAAGCGCCATCCTTTTCGGCAAGTTGCTTCCCCTTTTGAATCAAACCAAGCAGTCGGCTTTGCGTGAAGAACAGGAAACGGAGTCACCCGGTTCGCTTTCTCTATTCACGATTCATCAGACGAAAGGACTGGAGTATTCCACCGTATTTCTGGTGGAATCCGCACCGCGTCCTGTGTTCTCTTCACGAAACGGGATTTCCCGTCTCACGCGCTCTCCGGCACTGGGAGAACCACTTGCTGCAGGAATTGCGGAGCAGATGGATCACGCACGGTTGATGTATACGGCGCGCACACGCGCAAAAGCGCTGTTGATCGAAACCGGCGTGCGTTATGGAAGAGACGATCCGGCATTAAGCGCAAAAACCGTGCAATCGTGCGTGTTTTTTCCTGCTGATCCGGTTCCGCCGAGTCATCGGTATGCCTTTACCAGTGATATTGCGTGCTATCGTCGCTGCCCCAGACAATATTATTTTCTGCGAAAAATGGGTTTGCCGACAAAACCGAGTCGTGCAGCAGACCGAGGGACGTTCGTGCATGAATGTTTAGCGCGTTATTATCGGTTTATGCTGGCGTATGGAAAAAAGCCGACGGATGAAGAGGTGTTGTCCATGGTACAATTAGTCCGTGATGGCATGGTTCGTGCCGGATCCGCTTTAACGGAAGAGGATGGGAAACACGCAAAGGAACAGGTTTTGGCACTGCATCGCGCCGAACCGTTTTTGCCAAAGCAGATTACAGGAAGCGAACAGGAAGTGCATACTGTCCTTGACCATCATTTGCTGGAAGGGAAAATCGACCTGCTGTTAGAGCAAGGGAAGTGTATCGTCGATTTTAAGACCGCTCGTCCGGCGCAGGAACAAGAAGAAGTGTACCGCGACCAGCTGCGCTTTTACCGCTGTCTGCTTTCCTCGGCATGGAGGGAAGAAACACAGAACGAGGACACGAGCGAAACGGAAAGACAGATGCTCTATTATACGGCGAAGGAAGAGGCGGAGCATCCCCAGGAAACATTTTCTTTCCCCGTTCGGGAACGCGAAGCATTTTTACAGGGGATTCAGGAAACGGTCACGGCTATTGAGCAAGGGGCGTTTTCCACGTTAACCGAGAATATAACGCATTGTCAAACTTGTCCGATGCGTATTTGTTGTCCACGAGAGGAGGATTCGCATGAGTGAGAAGAAACACGTGAAGACTATAGCGGAAATGCTGGAGGGCGTGCAGACGACGGACACTGCTAATGTGCCGTCCACCGGAGATGCGTTGAGAGAGGATACTGCGCCGATACCGGCTCCTTTCGAGATGCAGAAGGAAGTGTCGGTCACTTTACCGGCCGATGTTTCCGCAACACGTTCCGAGGAAGAATTGTCCCAAGAAGCCTCGGCATCGTCAAACGATGAACGGGAAAGAGAAGAGGGGTTTCGCACGCGACCATGGATTATGCCGGATCCACCGGAACCGGAGGAGGAAGCTGCGCATATTGAGGAACAGAAAACCGATCGCATTACCGTGCCGGATTCCGTTACGGATTTGGACGATGCAGAGGAAGCGGTAGAGGATGATTTTCCTCCCGTCACCGAAGTTTGCGATGCGGAGACTTCCGACAATGAACCGGAAACCGGCGATCGCCCTGTCGCGCTTGTTTCTCATTTATCCAAAAAAATAGCCGGCAAGGCGGTGTTGGAGGATGTCAATCTCGCCCTGTTTAACGGGCATGTCCTCGGCTTGTTGGGTCCGAACGGGTCGGGAAAAACGACGCTATTGCGCATCTTGGCGGGTCTTGCGCACCCCAGCTCCGGAAGGGTGGAAATTGACGGCATTGTACCGGGAACAGAGACCAAAGCGATGGTGTCCTATCTTCCGGATACGCTTTTTTTAGGGCAGGAGATGACCGTAGAAAGTGCTCGGCGCTATTTTCAGACGTTCTTCATGGATTTTGACCGAGACCGCTTTGAGGAGTTGGCAGCACGCTTTCATTTGCCGGAGCGTACCAAGGTAAGCAAAATGTCTAAAGGGTATCGTGACCGCCTTGCCGTGGCACTGGTGATGAGCCGCCGTGCGCGTCTTTATCTTTTAGATGAACCTCTTGGCGGTGTAGATCCGGTGGTTCGCGATGAGATTCTTGACCTTTTGGTGGAAGCACTTGGCGATGAAGCGACGATGCTGATTACTACGCATCAGGTGCGCGATTTAGAGCGCATATTTGATGAAGTATGTTTCTTACAGGAAGGGAAAATTGCCCGTTACGGCGTTGCCGAAGAAATTCGCAACGAAGAAGGCACAGATTTGGATCACGTCTATCGCACGATTTTCGGTTAGGAGGAGAAAATGAAGTATTATTACTCTCTTTTACGCCGTCGTACTCGGTCTGCCCGTTGGGGGATGATTCTTGCCGCCATAGCCGTTATTCTTATCGGAACGGTTCTTCTTCCGCTGACGCAGCCAAGCCGGGCGCAGGAGTTGCTCGATGGGACGGAAGGCATTTTGGTCGCTGCTGCGCAATTTGTCCTTGTTGTCGCATTTTGCTTAGAACTCTTTCGTTCTTTGCCTTTCGCATGGGACGACCGTTTCGGTCACTTGCTTCCGGAACCGGAACGTCAGCCACTGCTTGCCGTGTTACTCAGCGTACTGTTCAGTGCGCTTCTTTATACCTTGAGCGCGGTTTTCTGCGCCATGCTGGCGGAGATGTTACGCATAGGCAATGCGACACAAATCGTTCACAGACTGACCGAAAATCTTCCTTTGTATCTTTTGGTTTTCCTTCCTGCGGCGCTTGTGCAATTGTTTTTTACCATCACGTTGGTGATGTGTCTTCAGCTGCTTTTTCATCGTTTGGGACAGAAGCATACGTTGGGCGGACGCATTCCGCATTCGGCAGGACGGCTTCTTACCTTTTTGCTGATTCTCGGACTTTGGCTGCTATGCTTTGAAGTTGCAATGAAAGTCATTTCTCGCTGGCCGCTTATGTTGGATGTGGCAAGCGGTACCGTTCGTTCTTCGGCAATGGTTGCTGAAGCTTATAGCTTTGGCGGCGGCGACTTGTTCTTATGGTCGGTTTCTTTGACAGAAAATGCGCAAACGGCGCTTTCTGTTCCGGTGTTGGCAGGATTGATTGTACTGAGTGCATTACAGTGGGTTTTTGCCGTGATTCTGGCAGAAGACCGTCTGGACTGGGAGGTGTGAAATGGGGAAGCGATTTCGTTTTGAGTTTATGCGCAGCATACCCTTTTTCGTCACGCTGGTTTTAGGGGGGACGGCGTATTGGCTTGTGTTGCGTCAAATGCTTATGCATCCGGAAACACTTTTTACCGTGACGTTTCTATTACCGCTTTTCATCGGATTATCCTTTGTTGTAGCCTCGGTAGTTTACGTTATTGTCAACGTGAATCGTGAACTTTCCAACCCTTCCGGGCTATTGACTTTTCTGACCCCACTTGCCCCGTGGAAACTGATGGTTGCCAAATGGCTGAATTTCATGGTTTCTTTTGGACTGTCGTTTCTAATTATGCGTTTTCTGGTCGTTCTGTTTCCTTTGGAAGCGGTAGGCGTTCCGATAGGTGTGGAAAGCATGGCGTCGTTAGCCGAAGCACATCATCCGATAAATGTGCCCTTCCTGTTTCTGATGAATATGAGCGCATTAAGCTGTCTCGTTTTTGTCTTGCGCTGGACGCTGGTGCTTGCCCTTGTGTTTTGGGCGTTGGGATGGACGCAGGTGCTTGCTTCGCGATCGGTTCTTCGCCATGGAAAATTCGCACTGCGTGCGCTTTCCTTCCTTGGCACGCTTTTTGTTGTGGATGAAGTCGGTGCGTATCTGACAACATTCTTGCCATGGTACATTGATGTGGATCGTTTTCAGTTGCTAAAGCGAAGCGTGCCCATGCCGTTTCACTTTACGCTGGAGTCCAGCACCATGTTGAACGCGCGAACAGCGATAGCAGGGCAGATGTATCGAACCGGCGTTCCGGTGATACTTTTGGTCTTCTTGCTGCTGGTGATTCTTTTCTTCTTTTGGCGCGCGCAGGCGTATTGGAAAAAGATAGATCGATAAAAAAGGTAAATGCGGACATCGGCGAGAAGAAACTCGTCCGTGTCCGCATTTTTGATGATACGTAGTACAGAAGAAAACGATCGGTTGCAATTATTCAACACCCAGAACCAATTCCACGGGGCAATGATCGGAGCCCATGACATCCGCATGAATGGCGGCAGAAACCAATTGCTTTTCAAGCACCTGCGATACAAGGAAGTAGTCGATGCGCCAGCCGATGTTGCGTTCGCGCGACCGCGCAAAATTGGACCACCAAGTATAGGCTTCGGCTTGATCAGGATAAAAATAGCGGAAGGTGTCGATGAAGCCGTGATGCAGCAGCTGGTTGAATTTCGCCCGTTCTTCGTCGGTAAAGCCGGCGCTTTTGTGGTTTGTCGAAGGGTTTGCCAGGTCAATATCCTGGTGCGCCACGTTCATATCTCCACAGACCACGACGGGAAGTGTTTTTTCTAATTTTTGCAAATAGGCGAGGAAGGCATCTTCCCAGACTTGGCGGTAATCCAGCCGTTCCAGCCCACGCTTGGAATTGGGCGTGTATACCGTAACCAAATAAAACGAAGGAAATTCCATCGTAATGACCCGCCCCTCGTCGTCATGTTCGGCTATACCAATGCCGTAATGCACGCTGAGGGGCGTTTTTTTCGTGAAGATGGCTGTTCCGGAGTACCCTTTGCGCTGCGCATAATTATAATATTGCTCGTAGTTGGGAAGGTCTATTGTCAGTTGCCCTTCCGACAATTTGATTTCCTGCATACAGAGCACATCGGGATGCAGTTCTTCCACTTTATCCAAAAAGCCTTTACGCATTTGTGCGCGCAGACCATTAACGTTCCAAGATATGAGTTTCAGCATGGGATTTCCTTTCTGTTTCGCTTGTCCTTCATGATACCCCATTTCCGCTCCATGCGCATTGCCGTGAATCGGCATCGGTTATAATGGAAAGGTAACGAGAACAAGAACCATTTGACCCGCATTGGAGGACCGCATGAACGACTTTCGCTTGCTGCGCAAAGAGACCATTGTCGAAGAACAAACCCTCTATCAACACTATGCGCACGAAAAAACCGGCGCCGAGGTATTTTGGTTGAAAAATGACGATGCAAACAAGATGTTTGCGATTGCCTTTCCGACCCTCCCCATCGGCTCGACGGGCAATATGCACATTATGGAACATGCCGTACTCAACGGTTCACGAAAATTCTGTACGAAAGAACCCTTTTGGGATCTCTTAAAATCTAGCTTACAGACGTTTCTGAATGCCATGACTTTTCCGGATCGCACGGTGTATCCGGTGGCGAGCCGCAATGATACGGACTTTCTGCACTTAACGGAAATGTATCTTGATGCCGTGTTCTATCCGAAAGCGGTAGAAGATCCGCTCATTTTTGAACAAGAGGGCTGGCATAAAGAGCTATTCTCGCCGGAAGATGCCATTACGTATAAAGGGGTCGTATATAACGAAATGCGTGGCGATATGTCTGCGCCCGAACAACAGATTGTTCAGCAGATACAACAGACCCTGTTGCCGGATACTCCTTATGCTAAAAATGCGGGCGGTGATCCCTATGTAATTCCTACGCTGTCCTTTGAGGCGTTTCGTGCCTACCATCAGGAATACTATCATCCGTCCAATGCGAAAGTATTTCTGTATGGCGATATTCCCGAAGAAGACGTTTTTTCTTTGCTTTCCACTTATTTTTCCGCCTATACACGGCGTGTCATGGATACGCTACCGGCGAAGCAGACACCATTTTCCGCGCCCAAAGAAGCGGAATTTACATTTTCTGTCGCAGAAGGGGAAGAGACGGAGAACAAAGCGTTTCTTGCGCTCAGCTGGCTGGTAGATGAAGCCCGAACAGACAGCGCGCGCTATCTCAATCAGATGCTCAGCGCCGTACTTATTGATGCGGAGTCCTCTCTGCTTCGCCGTCGTCTATTTGCGGAGATAAAGCCTGCTGATCTGCTTGCTTCGGAGATGAGCTATCACGATGTCAGTTTTCTACTGCTGGCAAAACACGTGGATCCGTCCAAAAAAGAACGTTTTGAACAGATAGTGCTGGAGACGCTTGCGCAGATGGCGGAGGAAGGGATTGATCCCTCTCTCTGGGAAGGTGTTCTGCATCGCATGGAATTTGATTTGCGCGAGAAGGACGGTCGGGCGACCAAAGCGGTTACGTTCTTATTTACGTTGCTTAACGAAGGCATTTATGGCTTGAATCCGGCACCTGTCCTGCATTACGAAGAGCAGCTTCGCGAATTGCGTAAACTTTTACAAAACGGGGCGCTTGAGCGATATATCCAAGAGAGACTGGTGAAGAATCCGCATCGCGTGTTGACCGTGCATCGTCCGGAACCGGGGAAAAATGCCCGTAGAGATGCCGAAGTGGCGAGGAAGCTGGCGGAAGAAAAGGAAAAGATGACCGAGGAGGAGATACAGGCCCTCATTGCGGAAAACGAACGCCTGCGTGATCGTCAGAATCAGCCGGACAGCGAAGAGGCCAAGGCGACCATTCCGGTACTTACGCGGGACGCCTTGCCGAAAACGTTGGAAAAAATACCTCGACGCATAACGAAAAGTGGTGAAGACACGCTGCTGTTTCACGATTTGCCCACGGCAGGAATACACTATCTTCTTGTGGCGTTTCCTCTTTCCCATTTTTTGCCGGAAGAGCTTCCTTATGTGGTGTTGGCGGCGGAATTGTTGGGCAAGCTGGATACGGAAAACTATTCCTACCGCGAGTATGATAAAGCGGAACACCGTTTAACTGGAGGCATTACCGTCACGCCCACCATTTTAATGAAAGAGGACAGCGAGGAATTGTCGCGCACGTTGCTTGTGGAAATGGCAGTGATGGGAGAGGAAAACGCGGATCAAGCATTTTCGCTTCTCAAAGAACAATTGCTTAGAACGCTGTGGACGGACAAGGCGCGAATGCAGGAACTCATTCGTATCAACTACACCTCTCTTGCACAACGCATCGTTTATGTCGGCAATGCGTTCGCAGCGGAACGCGCGCTTGCGAAATGCAATGCAGCGGCATTTTATCGACAATCCATTTCCGGACTGACCTATTTTCGCTTTTTGGAACGAATGAATCAGCACTTTTCCGAAGAAGACAGAAGAAAGGTGGAAGAGGTTGCCCATCGTCTCTTCTCCGCTTCGGGAAGAATCATCAATGTGACCGGACAGGGGAAGGCGGGAGAAGATTTTCTCCACCGTGCGCAGTGCGCCATTTCCGCTATTCCTGTCAAGAAGACAAAAGATAAGGAATGGCCGTTTGTTCCCGGAAAAGCGGCAGAGGCGTATTCGGCGACTTCGGATGTACAATATAACGCTGTTGCGGCGCCGTTTATTCAGCCAGACAAGCTAAACGGAAGCCTATTTGTCTTGATGAATATTTTGAACAATTCGCTGCTCTATAACGAAATTCGCGCAAAGGGCGGCGCATACGGGCAGTCTGCGCTGTTTACTACCGCCGGAGAGGTGGTGATGTCTTCTTTCCGCGATCCGCAATTGACGGCGACCTATCGCGTGTTTGAAGAGATGGGAAAGGCTGTCTCGGATTTAGCATTGTCGCCGGAAGATATGGATCGCTTTGTAGTCGGTACGGTAGGACAGATGGATCGACCGCTTACCGAAGAACAAAAAGGTCGGCATGATTTGCTTGATTATCTGCGCGGTCATGATGCTCGTCGTGAAGATCGTTTCTTGCAGGAAGCACTGCACACGCGCCTTGCGGATCTTCGTGCTTGGGGAGAGCTTCTTTCGCGTGCCATGCAAGAGGCGTCGAAAGTAACGATTGGCAATCCCGAAGTCCTGCGCGAGAATGAGGCGCAATTTGAACAGGTAGAGCGTTTATCTTAGGAGAAGAGTCAACGAGGCACTCAACGTGTATCCCGATAGTTCCCCTTTGTCGCTTTGCGTTTCAACTCGACCGAAACGCTTCTTTTCCGCATTATGCGCGGTATAATATAGGCGGTGAAGACACCACAGGGCAAGTAAGCGCCGGAATAGAAACCAACGGTAAAAAGGTAGCGATACGGTTGGAAGAGTTGCGCTTTCAGCGAATTTTGGTATAATAAGCGGGTGACGCAGGCGTGGCTGGTCCGCGCTCGGTTGCAATCTCTGCTCCATTAGAAAGTGGGGCGAAATCCAGAGGGAGGTGAAACGCATGAATCAGTACGAAATGGTCCTCATCCTGAAGGCCGGTTTGGAAGAAGAAGAACGCAATCAAGTTCTTGATCGTCTCAAAGACGCAATCAACCAAAACGGCACTGTTGGAGAAATCGACGACTGGGGAACCAGAAAGCTGGCGTACGAAATTCACTACAACAAAGACGGTTATTATTATGTTCTCAACTATGAGGCAGATCCGTCGGTCGTTGCGGAAGTGGAACGTCGCGCACGCATTTTGGATCAAGTCCTTCGCTACCTTACTGTAAAGAAAGAGGCTTAGTTCTTTTTAGGAGGTAACCGATGAATCAAGTGACGATTATGGGGCGCTTAACCCGTGACCCCGAGTTGACGTACAACAATGCGACAGGCAATGCCATGGTTCGCTTTTCAGTGGCTGTGGACAAGAAACTGTCGCGTGAAAAAAGACAAGAGATGGAATCGCGCAATCAGCCCACCGCAGATTTTATTAATTGCGTGTGCTGGGGCAAATTGGCAGAAACAGTCAACAATTTCAGCGGCAAAGGTAAACGTGTCATCGTGGAAGGACGTCTTCAGACCGGTTCTTACGAAGCACAGGACGGTTCACGCCGTTATACCACAGATGTGGTAGCCAATGCGGTTGAATTCATTGACTGGAAAGATCGTGACGGTTTCGGCGGCGGGGATTCTTCCCGTGCTTCCGGCGTCAACAATTTCCCAAAGAACAATCAGGCGACGGATACGGCGAACGGTGACGATGATTTTTTTGACGCTAATTTCAGTCCCGTCGATGATGAGCGTATTCCCTTCTAAAGGACGGAATCAGGGAGGACGACATGGCTCAACGCAAGTTCAGACCCCACAAAAAGGTCTGCATTTTCTGCAAAGACAAAGAACGTGTGCTCGACTATAAAGATGTCGATGCGGTAAAAGAATTTATTAGCGAAGCGGGAAAAATTCTTCCCCGTCGCATTACCGGTACCTGCGCTAAACATCAGCGCGACGTGACCACCGCTGTAAAGCGCGCCCGTCACATTGCCCTTATCCCCTACGAGGATAAGTAAGAGCGACAACCGGAAGGAAAAAGCCCTCTCCCCACAAAGCGGAGGGGGCTTTTTGTTTTGATATACTTTTTTCTTGATATATATGATGTTTGGGAATATACTGACTGCAAAAGAACTTAGAAGTAAGGAGGAGAAAGATTATGAGTGAATTGTTTGAAGAATTTGATGTAAGTGCGCTTGATTTGGAAAAGTCGATTTTTGAAACGGTTCAGGAGATTGAGATTCCTCGAGGCTGTGGCGCGTTACTTTTTTGTGGAGGAGCTTGTTAAAAAACAACGTGCATTGGACGCTCCTTCGGAGGCGTCTAATGCACCCCAAGCGGGGGTATGATTAATGGTTAATAGAGAAGATTTTATGCTCTTCTACAACGAAAGTATTTGTGTTTTGTATATTGTTCCATCGAACAAATTATTAACGATGAATGCGAACAAAGCTCCTCTTTTTGAGATGCAATTGAATAATTATTTTGCGAAGAACAGCTCTGCTGGGGACGCAGAGAGGATAGAAGAATTTCTCAATAGGTCATTGGATGAAGAACCATCCAATGATGACAAAGACCTTTTCCATTATCGTCATTTAAGAAAACTTGAAATTTTGCTTACTAATCATTGTAATTTAAGTTGTAGGTATTGTTATGCTGATAGAGGAAGCTATCATCGAGAATCGTTTGTTTATGATTCAGAGCAATTGCGAAATGATTTGCAGAATTTCTTTCCTGTGTACTACGACCAAGTTGATACTGTCTTCTTTTTTGGAGGAGAACCCTTAATTAATATTAAAGGAATAGAAACAGTTTGCGATTTTTTTGCTTCTCTTCATAGTAGGGGGGGAGATTGCTCGAGTTCCAGTTTACACTATAGTGACAAATGGTACTTTAATCTCTGAAGAGATTGCTACTTTGCTTAAAAAATATGAAGTAAATATAACGATTAGTTTGGATATACCAAAAGTGGTTCATGATAGTAATAGAGTTTATTGTAGTGGTCAAGGCACTTATGAAGATGTTATTGCTGGAATTAAACGGCTGCAATGTGTTGGCACTAATTTTAGAACGATAGAAGTAACTTATAATAAAGAGCATATAAGAATTGGTTTTAATAGGCATAAAATCACAGAAATGATTCATACTCTATTTCCTGATGTGAATACCATAATCGCTGATTGTTGTGGCGATAATGATGTTGCGCTTAATAATCAGGATAGAGACATCTCCTGTATTTCTCAAAAAGATTATACGCGTATTTTTAAGGCGTTATCAGCAAAAAGACGAAATAACTATTCGTGCGATGTATGCGAAAGATCCTTTATGTTAACGCCAAACGCAACAATTTATCCTTGTCACATGTTTTATAAAGATAAAGCATTCTCGTTTTCTGATAAGCAAGGTTATGAAGAACTTAGAAAGAAAATTCAATCTGTCAATAGGATTGCACACCCTGTGTGTAAAAGATGCTGGGCAAAATATCTATGTAACGCATGTCCTGCGTCACTATTATTAGACCGTCAAGGTAGCGAGGCGGAGATGAAGAAAAATTGCCCCATCATACGAGAGAAAATCAAGAACATATTATTGATGATCGCAGAAGATAGTTCAAAGAACCAGTTGCTTAATTATGAACGCTTAGTGGAGGATTAAATGAAGACTGTAGTTTATCGCTATATCCGAAAAGAATTGCCGGCACTTTTCCTGTCTGCTCTTTTTGCGATTTTGACAGCCATTGGCTATATTCTCCTGGGGCAACAAACGTCGAAAATCATTGATTCGGCAGTAGGAACACAGCTTTCTGTACTGGTAAAGCATACATTCTATACGGTCGCAGTCTGCATAGCTCTCCTTCTTGTGCACGTC
The DNA here is from genome assembly GCF_902488755.1 of uncultured Murdochiella sp. Lineage (GTDB taxonomy): Bacteria > Bacillota > Clostridia > Tissierellales > Peptoniphilaceae > Murdochiella. The sequence goes on from NZ_CABTXF010000006.1 coordinate 32,977, forward strand.
GCAGAAAAATATTTCCGTCAAAAATTCGTGATGACGATTGGTAATCGCATTCGCAACGATGCTGTTAATGCATTATTTGAAGTGCCGTCGGTGGACAGACAAAAAGAAAGTGATGAGTATTATTTTAATGCGCTAACTAATGACGTTGACCTTTTTATGCAGAGATATCTTGATTCCCTTGTTTCGGTGACGCGCCATGGAATTAGTGCGATTGTGATTGGCGTAGTGCTTTTCACTTTTAATTTCCGGTTGCTTCTTCTTAGTCTCTTGTTTTCGTTTTTACCATCGATTATCGGAGAATTCTTTATTAAACCGACGGAGAAAATCAACCAAGAACGATCCGAGGCAGGGGAACGTTATTATTCTGCTTTGCATGAAGCTCTTAGTGGATTATCCATTCTCAAGCGTTCCGGAAGAAGGAAACAGTACTTTCGTTCTTTTGAATTGACTCTCCAAAATTGGGGTGAAAAGACCAATCGTATGGAAGTACTGAGGGTATTCGCTCAAAGAACGATGTGGACAGTAAATTCAATTGGTCAAATTCTGGTCATTATGGTTTGTTCGTATTTAATCATGGAAGGGCAGATTACAACAGGTGCCCTCTTGGCGGCAATCTATTATGTCACTTTCTTCGCAGAGAGCGTAACAAATGCCTATTTCAGTTTTATGGAAATTCGGGCGGCGGGACCTATTACAGAAAAAGTTTTGCTACCCATTATGCAGAGCGAAGCTCTTTCTATGACAAAGGAAGAAACGAACAAATCGAGATCGCATATCATAGAGGAAAAATCTTTCATTGCGGAATCAAAATGCCGATCCTCCTTTTCAGTCGATACGTCGCTATCGGTTGGCAAAATAGAATCGATGGCTGATAAGCAAGAGATATTTGGGGAAACTGCCATTCGCGTCGAGAATCTTCATTTTCATTTTGGGGATCGGGTACTATTTGATGGTCTTCAATTTTCCATCGATAAGAATGGATGTGCTGCGGTTGTTGGAACGAGTGGATCCGGAAAAACAACGCTCATCCATCTGCTCATGAAAGAAATGGAAGACTACACGGGAGAGATCTCCGTCGAAGGAAAGTCTCTTCAGGATTGGCGAGAAGAGTCGTTGTACCGTCAGGTTTATCTCATTCCACAAGAAGTGTTCCTCTTTTCAGCTAGCATTTTTGATAACGTGAGTATGTTTGACGAAAATAACGATGCGAATAGGGAAAGAGTACAATCCATATTGCATCAACTTGGTCTTGACGCGCTGATAAAAAAAGATAGACAAGACGGTGATGTTTTCAATGGTAATCTTTCCGGTGGTGAAAAGAAACGCATTGGAATTGCAAGAGCACTCTATCAAGATAGCCCGATCCTTCTTTTTGATGAGCCAACGGCAGAGTTAGATCCGCCGCAGGCAAAAATCATTCACGACATCATTTTTAGGATGAGCGATAAGACACGATTGGTCGTCACGCATAATTGGAATCCCGACTATCTCGCTCAATTTGATAAAGTCATTCATATTGGGAAAGATTAAGTTTTCCCACTCTACCTAAGCAGAAGAAATGCACCCTCCTTCTCTCGTTCTCTTCCTACTATGTTAAAATAGTACAGGAAGGAGAGGACATGAAATTCGATACGAACAAAATGACCGCGCCGGTTAATGCACTGCTTGCGGCGGCGCTAAGTGTCTTTATTTATTATATTTCCGCACGTTCGGTGGGCGTGGTACGCCTTTTGCTCTATTTTCCGCTGACTACGCTTTACATTGTTGAGGGCATCTATTGGGCAGGTGCGGCGACTATGCTCTGTGTCGCAGCCATAGCAATGCTGTTCGGTGCCGAAACAGGCATTTCGTTGGGGCTGCATTTTCTTGTTATGTCCTTCGCCATCGGCATACACATCAAACGAAAAAAAGCCCTGTTTCACGAGATCGTCTTTCCAGCACTTCTCTTTGCCGCATTGAGTGTGGCATTGCTTTTTGTGACGCAATGGCTGACCGGACAGGATGTCTTGGCGTTGCTGCGTGAGGAGATGCAAAATATTACCCAGCAGGTGATGGAACTTGCTGAACAGCAGAATGCTGGCGGTGTATTGCCGCCGGGAGCAGAAGTCCTTTTACGTCGCTCTCTTGAAGCGATGCTGAATTTGTTGCCGGCATTTCTTTTTGTCGAGGGACTATTGACCGCGATAGTCACGTCCTTTTTCTCCCATTTGTTGCTGTCCCATACCGAAGAGGATGTCGCACGGTTTTGCCTTGCGGACTTTCATATTATGCGAAAAATAAGCGGCATTTTGTTGGTGTTAGCGGCGGTCGGGATGATGCTTTCGCTGTGGGTCGAGCCATTTGCTTATTTGGGGACGAATATAGGAACCGGCGTATTGGTTCTTTATGCTCTTCATGGGGTAGCGCGTATCGATGAGCAGCTTTCTCGGCTGCACGTGCCAAAGGTGCTGCGTGTTATTCTCTATTTCTTCGCCGTGTTCTTTGTCTTTCTAACTGTCCTTTTTGTCCTTGTCGGCTTCTTGCTGAGTTTTCTCTATGAGCGTAATCCGATTCCCGAAGGAGGCAATCATGAATAGAGATTTCTTTTCTGACAGCGGACAAAAACGGGTTTGGACAGAGGTATTCGTTGTCGCCATTGTAGGGCTTTTGATGACCATCGGACTCTTTTTTTGGAACCCCTATGCCGGTGTGGCAGGCTTCGTCGGAACGGTTTTTTTAGGCACACACAGTTATCTGCGTGAACGGGAGTCGCAGCGCAGTGTTACGGAAGCGATTGAAACGCTGGATCTGCATTTTGATGAAATAACGAAAAATGCCGTATTCGGAATGCCCTTCCCCATGACGGTTTTGGACGAGCATGGTCTTTTCCTATGGTATAACTCATATTTCAAAAAGCTGTTTCATATTCAGGATTCTTTGCTTGGTCAGCGTTATGACAAACTCTTTGCGGATGTTCCGGCAAAGATGCTTACCGGAAAAAATGCCGAGCCGTTCCGTGTGAACGTTGGCGATCGCATCTATTTGTTCTACAACAACGTAACCGGCTCTGCAAAAGGGGAATCGTTGATTCTACTTTATGGTATCGATAACAGCGATGACGAAGAAGTGCGTCGGCGTTATCAGGAAGAACAGCCGGTTCTGGCGGTGGTTGTTTTGGACAATTACGATGAGTTGCGCGCTACGATGCCCGAAGCGGACAGACCCTTGGCGTTTGCTAAAATTGACGGATTGATCAGTCGGTTTGCTGCCGATTATGATGCGCCTATTATTAAATATGAATCCGACCGGTATTTACTGGTGCTGACACAGTACGGTCTTGAACGGATAAAAAAAGAAAAATTCCGCCTTTTAGAGCAATTAAAAACCGAGACGGAAGGGTTAACCACCATTCGTCCGACGGTTTCCATCGGCGTTGGGTATGGCGAGGATACACCGGCGCAAAAGATGCTGGAAGCACGCTCTGCGTTGGACATTGCCCTTGCGCGCGGCGGTGATCAGGCGGTGCTGAAGTCGGGCGAACAACTGGATTATTTTGGCGGAAAAAATCAGGCGACACAGCGCATGACGAAGGTTAAGGCGCGCGTCATGTCCAACACGATGCGCTCCTTTGTCGAAGAAGCCTCCAATGTGCTTATCATGGGGCATCAAAATGCGGATATGGATTCGCTTGGGTCGTGCCTTGGCATGTTTACTTTTGCGGAACAGGCGGGCGGGGATGCCTGGATTGTACTGGATGAAGTAACCGCGTCGATTGAGAATCTCTATCAAAAAGTGAGCAACGAAGCGCCGGAGCTTGCCAAGCGCATCATTCGCCCACAGCGTGCGGTGGAATTGCGCAATGCGCAATCTCTTGTTGTGGTATTGGATAATCATCGTCACGACGCTACGGCAGAGCCGAAGCTGTTAGATGAAGGAAATCGCGTTATCCTCATTGACCATCATCGTCGAGGAGCTGGGTATATTCAGGGGGCGGAGATTTCCTATATCGAGCCGTATGCTTCATCGACTTCAGAGATGGTGACGGAGCTAATTAGCTACCAAGACAGCGATATGGCGCTGCCCAAGGTTGTGGCGGAGGCGCTTTTGGCGGGCATTACCGTAGACACGAAGAATTTCTTCTATCAGACGGGAACCAGAACCTTTGAAGCGGCGGCGTATTTGAAGCGAAAGGGCGCAGACAGCGTCGTCATTAAAGAGCTGTTTAAGGATGATTTTGACTTAATGCGCTACCGTTCCGAAATCTTGGTAGGGGCAACGCATTTCGCACCGGATATTATGATTGGTCGTTTTCCACATGATATGGAAGGTTCCACGCTCATAGCCTCACAGGCAGCGGATGACCTTTTAGGGATTCGAGGTGTCAAGGCATCGTTTGTACTGACCCTGGCAAAGCAGCGCGTACACATTTCTGCGCGCAGTCTGGGGGACATCTCCGTTCAGCTGATTATGGAAAAATTGGGTGGCGGCGGACATTTAACCTCCGCGGCGACACAGCTTAACGGGTCATTGGATGAAGCGCAGAAGAAATTGGAAGAGGCGATTTTCGCCTATTTGAAGGAGGAAAAGGATGAGAGTAATCCTGCTTAAAGACGTGAAAGGCTTGGGGAAAGCCGGCGAATTGGTGAACAGCAAGCCGGGCTATTTTCATAACTTTTTAGCGGCGAATGAACTTGCCGTAGAAGCGACACCGGCGGCGGTGAAGCAGTGGAAGGCGCAACAGAAGCGTTTGGAAGAAGAGGAAGCGGCAAGAAAAGCCGAAGCGGAAGCACTGAAAGAAAAGATTGACGCGCTGACCGTGTCGGTCTGTGCCAAGGGCGGTGGAAACGGTAAATTATTTGGTTCCATCACGGGACAGGACATTGCTGATGCGTTGCAGAAACAGGCAGGACTTTCTATCGATAAAAAGAAGATTATTCTTAAAGAATCCATTCGCGAGGTGGGAGTTCGCGAGGTCGATGTGCGTGTTTACGCAGATATGACCGCCCGTCTCAAGGTGAATGTAGAAGAGGAATAGGAACATGACGGGCCAACAATTGCCGGGCAATGCGAATGCCGAACGATCGGTACTCGGTTGCATTCTGTTCGATGACAAAATGATTAACACCGTTATTGAACAGGTCAAAACGGAAGATTTTTATTTTCCCAAGCATCAGATTCTATATGAGGCGATGCTTGCGCTGAACCGTGCCCATGAGCCCATTGATTTACAAACGCTTGTCGCAGAGCTGGAACGCGAGAAAAAAGCGCAGGAAATTGGCGGAATGGATTTTATTGCGCAGATTACAAGCGAGCCATTTTATTCTGCGAATCTTCAGTCGTATATTGACTTGGTCAAAAATCATGCTTTACAGCGCGCCCTCATCCATTTTGGTAATGATGTCGCCGCCCATGCCGGTGACGGAGCCGATCCGTCCAAAGTGGTGCTGGAAGCCGCGGAAGAACAACTTCTGCAGCTTTCACAGGATCGCACGCGTATCGGGCTTACGCCCGTTGCGGTGACGATGGAGGAGACGCTGGCACGCATTTCTGAGCTGTCCATGAATCAAGGAGCCATCACGGGTATCCCGACCGGCTTTCGCTGGCTGGATCATCAATTGACCGGTCTGCATCCGTCCGATTTGGTTTTGCTCGCGGCACGTCCTTCCATGGGAAAGACGGCGCTTGGTTTGAACATTGCTTATAATGTAGCGCGAACCGAGGACAAGCAGGGAGGACATCCATTCAAGGTTGCTGTTTTTTCTCTTGAAATGAGTAAGATGCAGCTGACGCAGCGTCTGTTTGCTATGGCGTCTGGTCTTGACTTAAAAAAGATTATCACGGGTGATTTACAGAACGACAGCGACTGGGGGCTGCTTTTTAAGGGAACCGATGTGCTCAAAGATTTGCCTCTCTATATCGATGATACGTCGTCCATCTCGGTACAGGAATTGCGCGCCAAGTGCCGTCGCTTAAAGATGGAGCAGGGGCTGGATCTCATCATGGTCGATTATTTGCAGCTGATGAATGCCGACAATAGCCGGCGAAACGAAAATCGCCAACAGGAGATCACGCAGATTTCACGGGGGCTCAAAGCCTTGGCGAAAGAAATGGATTGCCCTGTGCTGGCACTTTCCCAACTTTCCCGAAAGGCGGAAAGTCGCGAAGGCGGTCGTCCATTAATGAGTGATTTACGTGAATCCGGCGCGATTGAACAGGATGCGGATGTGGTCATGCTCTTGCACCGTGAAGATTATTACGATAAAGATACGGAGCATCCCAACATCACCAAGGTGATTATCGCGAAACACCGCAACGGTCCAACCGGAGAAGTCGAATTGTTCTTCGAGGATTACCTCACGCGATTCAAAGATGTGAATCGGGAAGAGGATCCCACCGCATAGAATAGAAATAGAAAAGTAGTATTTCCGCAAACAGGAAGGAAGCAGGATGGACACGTCATTTGAACTGTCGCGTGTGGATTTTCGCACGACGCCGGTGGAAAATATATTTTTGGATACGTATCTTGCCCATGCGCCGGAAGAAGCGCTTCGAGTCTATCTTGCCGGTTGGAAAGCCTGCTATAGTCGTGCCGACGAACATGTGGAAGAAAGCGATTTGGCAGAATCGTTGGGCATGAGTGCCGAAACCGTGCAGGAGGCGGTTGCGTATTGGGTGAATGAAGGGCTGGTGATTATCGATGAGGCGCATCCCGATCGGCTTCTGTTTCGTTCCATGCTGTTGCTGTGGGCAGGCGTTGGGGAACCAACGGCGGGAAAAACGCAAGAGAGTCCGGCACAAGTTGACCAACCGGCAAACACTGCACAGCCATCGCAAGCGGAAATGTTTGACGCGCTGGAAGATTTTTTGTCGGAGGGGCTTCGTTATCGCGTAACCTTAAAAGAAAACGAATTGCGTCTTATTCTACAGGTGATGGAACAATATGCATTTTCACCCGATTATTTTTTGTATGCGTACAAAAGCGCTTGCCAACGCCATGAAGTCGGCTCCCGTTCGGTAAACTACGTGGTTGCCGTGATTGAAAATTGGGCGCGTTTCGAGAAGATTACCACGCGCGAAGCACTTGATGCCTATTTTACCAAAGCCGATCAAGAAAAGAATGTGCGTCCAAAGAGACGAAAACGGAAGCAGGCGGAATTTGCTCAAAAGGACACGCGCATGAGTCGAGAAGAACGTAAAGCGTGGGTGAGCCGTAAATTGGAAGAATCACGAAAACGAAGTCTTCGCGGAGATAGGGATGAAGCAGATGAAAAAACGACCTCACCTGTAAAAGAAGATTCGTTTGTACCGCAAACAGGAGGTGAGGCATGATCAACGTCAGCGACATTTTAGCCCAACGCCGTCAAGACGCGGAGAAAAAACGCGACCGCCGCGTAAAAGCGCTTTATGCCGCACATCCGGAAATGGCTCGCCTGCGTCAGGAACGCCTTCAGAAAGGGCGTGCCTTGCTGGGCAGAATTTTGTCCATGAGTGAGGAAGAACGTAAAATAGCGGAAACCGAGCTTCGCCATTGTCGGGAAGAAGAACTTGCCGGCTGGAAGGCGCTCGGTATCTCCGCAGATGCCTTTTTGCCGGATTATGTTTGTTCCGATTGCCACGATGAAGGCTTTGTTGACGGGGTTTCCTGCCATTGTCGAAATCGTCTGTTAGCCGAAGCGCGGTATGACATGAGTGCCGTCGGCAAGCGTATTGCTACAGAGAATTTCAAGACGTTTAATTTACTTCTATTCCGCCAGGATCGCCAAGCGGATGAACCGTGCAGCCCCTATGAGAATATGGCGGATTTGCGTCGTCGCATGAAGGAGGAATACATTCCGACTTTTTCACGGCGTTCGCCGAATCTCTATTTTTATGGGCCGACCGGCACGGGAAAGACCTTTCTTCTGAACTGTATCGTCAAAGAGCTGCTGGATAGAGGCGTACAGGTGTACTATCGCACAGCTCCGCAGCTGCTGGAATTTTTGACGACCTATTCCTTTTCCTATGCGACGGAACGTACAGATCAGGATCGTGCAAAACACGACTTTGCTTTTTCCTGTGATTTACTGGTGATGGATGATTTGGGCACCGAGTTTTTAACCGATAAAATGCGCGCAGAACTGTTTGAACTGTTGAATGCTCGTATTGTGGCAGCGCTGCCCACCATCATTTCCTCCAATGTTCGGTTAGAGGAATTAGGAGATTTGTACGATGAACGTATTGCGTCGCGCATAGCCGGAGAATATGTCCCGTTTGCGTTTTTCGGCAGTGATCTGCGCAAACAATGAGAAAGGAGGCGCCTATGCAAAGCGTGCGTGTGGAAGAAATGCGAGAGATGGAACAGATTGCGATCAAACAATTGGAAATTCCGGAAGTGCTTCTTGTGGAAAATGCCGCGCTGAGTATTTTGCGCTGTCTGGACTTGAATATGCGCCATTCTTTTGCCGTTTTTTGCGGTCCGGGAAACAACGGAGCGGATGGTTTAGCCCTGGCGCGACATCTGCTTGGGCGTGAAAAGAAGGTTATGGTCTATCTGGTTGGAGAAAGCGAACATCCTTCACAAGCCTGGATGACCAATTACCGCATTTTACAGCACATGACGCAAAATCTTCGTCGTGTGGAAACGTTGGGGGAGATTGAAGACATGCTTCAGGAGCTTAACGCCTACAACACAGTAATTGATGCCCTGTATGGCACGGGGCTTCATGGTGCGGTAAAGGGGGTCGCTCCCATAGTGATGGACAATATCAATCAGTCTCGCATCTATACCATTTCCGTGGATATGCCTTCGGGACTGGATGCAGACACAGGAAGACCATACGGGGCATTCATTGAAGCGAACGAAGTGATCACCATCGAAATGATGAAGACCGGACTGGAGAATAATCCCTATGTAGATTGTCCCATTCAGGTCGTTTCAGCAGGATTGCCGCAGCTGGTTAAAAATCGCGTCCTGAAAAAGCGCGAACGGTAGAAGAGGCGTAATCTGCAAGCGTAAGGCGGGAGAAGAAAACCGCTGCAGGTTCCGTGCTATAATAGGGCAGAAGGATTGCAACAAGAGTGTTGCATAAGGAATGAGGAGGAACTCATGTTAGACATCAAGCGTATCCGAGAAGAGCGAGAAAAGGTCGAAAAAGGTCTGGCTGGACGCGCAGGCTCATTTTCGGTGGAGAAGGCGTTGCAGTTGGATGACGAACGCCGATCGATATTGAGTGAAGTCGAGGCAAAAAAGGCGGAACGCAATCAGGTGTCAAAAGAGATTCCTTTACGAAAAAAAGCGGGAGAGGATGTTTCCGCGACCATTGAACGGATGCGCGTTCTTGGGGACGACATTAAAGCGGATGACGAGAAGTTGCGCGTGATTGAGGAAGATTTGCGTATGGAATTGCTTTCCATTCCGAACGTACCGCACGAATCGGTTCCTTTTGGAAAAGACGATACCGATAACAAGGAAATGCGCCATTTCTCCGAGCCAACGACGTTTGCCTTTGACCCTAAACCGCACTGGGATTTGGGAACCGACCTTTCTCTTTTAGATTTTGATCGTGGTGCCAAATTATCCGGTGCGCGTTTTACCATCATGAGAGGACAAGGTGCGCGCTTAGAGCGTTCCATTTATAATTTCATGTTGGATTTGCACACCATTGACCAAGAGTATTTGGAGATTGAACCGCCGTATCTCGTTAACCGTGCTTCCATGACCGGAACCGGACAATTGCCGAAGTTTGAAGAGGATATGTATCATTGTAACGATGACGATCTCTTCCTTATTCCGACGGCGGAAGTACCGGTAACGAATATCTATCGTGACGAAATTTTAGACGAGAAAGATTTGCCGCAGTACATGACGGCATTCACGCCTTGCTTCCGCCGAGAAGCCGGTTCGGCAGGTCGAGACACGCGCGGAATTATTCGTCAGCATCAGTTTGACAAGGTGGAGCTTGTGAAATTCGTGCATCCCGACAACAGCTATGAGGAATTGGAAAAACTGACCAACGATGCGGAAGAAGTCCTGAAGCGTCTGGAGCTACCGTATCGTGTTGTTACGCTTTCCTCCGGCGATCTCGGTTTCTCGTCCGCAAAGACCTATGATATTGAAGTCTGGATGCCGAGCTATCAGCGTTACGTTGAAATTTCTTCCTGCTCTAACTTTGAAGACTATCAGGCACGACGTGCCAACATTCGATTCCGTGATGCGAAGGGCAATGTGCGTTTTGTGCATACGTTAAATGGATCCGGTCTCGCGGTCGGTCGTACATGGGCGGCAGTAGCGGAGAATTATCAGAATGCGGACGGTTCCATCACTATTCCGGATGCATTACGTCCGTATTTCGGCAGTGACCGCATTGAAAAGAAATCGCACGAATGATGGCTAAGCGAATCGTGTTGACCGGCGGAGGATCTGCCGGTCATGTCGTTGTTAATTTAGCGCTTCTACCGCGTCTTAAAGAAGAGGGCTGGGAAGTGCATTATATTGGCTCCGAGAAGGGCATCGAGAGAAGTCTTCTTGCCGACTACCCGGAAGTTACCTATCACGCTATTCCGACAGGGAAATTGCGACGGTATCTTTCCGTCGAGAGCGTAATGACCAATGTGCGGGATATGGGGCGCGTACTTTCCGGCATTCGTGAAGCGTGTCGTTTGTTGAAGCAGATTGCGCCGCATATCGTGTTTTCCAAAGGCGGTTTTGTTTCCGTTCCGGTTGTGCTTGCTGCAAAGATGCGCCATATTCCGGTGATTAGTCATGAGTCGGACTTGAGCCCGGGGCTGGCAAACAAGATTACTGCACCGTTTGTAAAACGCATTCTATTGACCTTTGAAGCAACCGCATCGAAAGTACCAGAGAATAAGGCGTTTTATCTGGGACCGGTTATCCGCCCGCAACTGAAAGGTGGTTCGGCAAGAGAGGGACGTATTCGTTTCGGAATGCAATCCAATAAGCCGATTTTGTTGATTTTGGGCGGTTCTTTGGGAGCAGAGGCACTGAATCGTTTGGTTTGGGAAAGCCTCGATCCGCTTTTGGAGCGGTTTGAGATATTGCATGGCGTCGGCGCGAACAAAGGAGATTCTTCTGTAGAACGTGTGGGATACCATCAGGTAGACTACATTAAAGCAGGCATGAACGATGCTTTGGCGATGGCAGACGTCGTGGTTTCGCGTGCCGGTTCAAATGCGATTTTTGAATATCTTTACTATCATAAGCCTATGCTGCTGATTCCCTATGTAAAAGGAAGCCGTGGCGACCAGGTTGAAAATGCGCGGGAGTTTGCGCGCGCCGGTTATGCCGAAGTATTGGATGAACGCAAGGCTACCCCCGAAACTTTTTTAGCGGCCGTCAATGGGGTGATGAATCATCGCGAAGAACTACAGCGCAGGCAACGAAGCTTTGTTTTTTCGGATAGCGTTGAAACAATTCTTTCGCTCTTAGATGCACATCGCCTGTTATCGTAAAGCATCAAAGGAGAAGGCATGACCAAACAGAAGCCATTCCCGCTCAAGCAAGGGAAACAAAACAAGCAAACAGAACACAACACAAGCACGCCCACCGAAACGCTCTCTCTGTGGGCGTTGTTTTCGACCTTTTTCAAAATCAACCTTTTTACCTTTGGCGGCGGTTATACGATTGTGCCGGTCATTCGCGATGAATTTGTACAAAAAAGAGGGCTCATCGAAGAAGAAGAGATGTTGGATCTCACCGCCTTGGCGCAGTCCGGACCGGGACCGATGGCGGTAAATACCTCGATTCTTACCGGCTATCGCTTATGCGGTCCCCTTGGTGCAGCGGTCGCGTTATTGGCAGCAACACTACCGTGTCTTCTGGTCATTACGTTGCTATTTTATGTGTATCAATCGCTGCGCACCAATCCTTGGGTAAATGCCGCTTTTTCCGTCATGGGAGGTGCTATTTCCGCAATTCTCTTGCTCACCACTTGGAATATGGGAAAAGTCGCATTAAGGAAACATCCCGCTTTTGGAAGCGGAATCCTGTTGGGTGCTTTTATTTCCGGCTTTTTTCTTCATCTGAATGCCGCATTAATTATCGCCGTTTCGGGGACATTCAGTCTGTTGCTGTTTTCTTTTGTGGAAGAATCGAGGATCCGATGACCCTGTGGACACTGTATCTCGTTTTTTTACAAATTGGTGCTTTTGCTTTTGGCGGCGGCTATGCGGTTTTACCGCTCATTTCCCAGTATGTCGTACATGACCGAGGTTGGCTTACTACCGCCGGCTTGACCGATCTCGTTTCGCTTTCTCAGATGACGCCCGGTCCCATCGCTATTAACGCAGCAACCTTTATTGGTACAAAGGTTGCCGGTCTTCCGGGAGCCATTGTGGCGACACTCGGCAATGTCACCCCACAATTTGTACTCATGATGGTACTGGGTTACTTTTTATTTACTCGTCACCAAGAGATGCCCTGGCTTGGGCGCATTCTTAAAGGTCTCAAGCCTGCCATTGTTTCGTTAGTAGGCATTGCCACAATAGACATGATGCGTGTCTCGCTTTTTATCGGCGAGGGCGGGCAAATCTCTGCCCTGCGAATCGGCGGTGTCATTGGGTTTGCGATAGGCTTTTTGCTATATCGCAAGAAACGTCTTGGCGTTATCGGCATTGTTCTGGTTTCTGCGATGACGGGGGTCATGTTATACTCAATGGCTGTAGTATGGCTATTATTGCTTGACATAGTTACCGCGATTCTTGAATTTTTGGCATAGTTTAGTGTTATTACCGTTAGGTCGTCAGGTTATCAAGAGGCGAGTATTGTCCGATGGAATCAGAATTTGTTTCTTATACCAATGATTGATTAATATCCACATTATGGGGTAATCACGGAATGAGGAGAGAGAATCCCTTTAGAGTGTTGTCAACAGGATGGATAAATGAACGGTGTAGACAAGAAAGGAGAAAAATATGAAAAAGGTAATGAAAACGTTTACTTTTTTGGCGTTGATCATTACAGGTGTGCTGCTTATCGATCAAGGTGCTTCAATGGCTTTCTCACAATCTACGCGAGTACAGAAAGATCGAAAAGGCTGGCTAAGTCGTGGTAATATGTATGTTGAGTATGATTTCGGCACTTGGAGACCAAACGATGACGCTTTTCTAAAGGCAGAGATCTATGGCGATGGGTACGACTATTCACAGTGCTGGGCGACAGCTAACGATGGACAAACCACCGGATATGATGAAGGGAAATATGCTATTGTTGAGTTTTCTGGTGTCGATTATTTTGATGCCGGTTCCTACTCACAGACGAAGAATAATAATGGAACGCTATATTTAGAAGTAGAATAACGCATCTTATGCATTAACTGGAGGCGGAGGGGAAGAAAAGCTTCCCTCCCGAATTAACAATGAAAACGTTTTTGAGATATTTATCTATTTTTAGCCATCCTCCATTTATTCCGCTTTTCGTACTGCTGAGTTTTTTCGTACCGGCGTTTGTTTTACTGGTGACGAGTAATCAGGAAATCTCGATTTATGTTCAAGGTGTCTTATCGGAAGATAAAGTGTATCAGCAGGAGATGACGTTTACGCTTTCCGCTTTACGTCAGGGCGATATGCAGAAAATACAGAGTGATCCCCATGTAGCGTATTTTCGAATGATGAAGGAAGACAGGGACAAAGAAATCATGATTTCTTCGCCACCAGCGAACCTTCGCGCAAAAGAAAAACAATTGCTGGAAAAAGAACCAATGGGGGCGTTAGCCCCATTTGGCTATAAGAAGAATACCGGAAAAGCGGAATTTGTTTTTGATGGACATACCATAGCAGTAGTGGGCGAAACCGGCAGGGACTTTTACCAGGAACATGGAAAAAACTACATGCTTATTTTGCCGGAAACGTTCGTGCAGCTTGCTATTAGCGATGTGCAAGTCCGTGTTTCCTGGAAAGGCATTCCTACAGCGAAAGCGATGGAAGAAGCAGCAGAAACTTGGAAAAGGAAGGGACTTCCAATTACTGATTTGCAAATTCCGGATTTTGAAAAAATCCTTCAGGAAAACAAAAATGTGTTGCTGTTTTATCAATTACTTGTTTTTCTGTTTTTGATATTAAATGTGCTTTTTGTTTTTCACTACATTTTGCAGACCAGAAAACGAACGCTGAGTATTTTTCGCATTTTAGGGCTTTCTCGCACCCGATCGGCATTGCTTATCACCGGTGAGCTCGTGTTTTACCACGTGATGGGATTCGCTCTGGCGACGGTCGCCGCATACACTCTTGTGGTAAAAAGAAGTATATATTTTTCATGGCACGACATCGCTCTGTTTTTCGTGCTGGCAACGTTGGTCGTCCTCGTTCTGTCTTTTGGCTTGGCGTCACTTGTTTTGGCGAGGATGCCTCTCTCGACGGTGAAGGAGAATATTCATGCTGCGTGATTTGCGATTGACGCTTCGTTTATTTCGACAGAATGTACTGTTTGTTCTTCTCTTTCTGATCGAGATACTATTAGCGTTTATGCTTATTTTTGCCTCGTACAATCGGTATACCGAAAAAAAAGACCCCTTGGATTTTGTTACTTCTCATCCGGAGTTAGGCCGTAGCATCATCGCCTTTGTACGAAGTTCCTCGATGGACAAGGATGAGGCAATGTCCGACGCTCCATTTCGTTCTCTGATGGATACAGAGGGCTATATCGGGCAAGCGGATATTTTTTACAGTGGATGGGATGAACAGGGAAAAGCGGCTCAATTGCTCCTTTATGATCCATTCACCGCAAAGATTTGTTTTCCTGCGTTGAAAGCGGGACGTTATCCGAAGTCAACCATTGAGAATGATACGATCGAAGTCTTGTTCTTGGATGACGGGCGCGGAGGAAGCGCTTCCCCAACCATCGGCAGTGAAATTATGCCGAAAAAGGGAGCGTATAAAAAACTACGTGTGGTAGGGACGGCTTCGCTGGCAGAGGCGGTTTTGCTGAATAAAGGGACGTCTTTTTATTCCGGCGAAGGATTGGATTTAACCATCATGTTCACCTATCGGCATAACGTTGATCTTCACTTTTTAGGTGTTCAAGATAATTTGAAGGGAAATTCAAATGCTTTTCACCTTTTCTATTTTTCGCCGGAAACACCGGAAGAGGTGATTGCGAAACGAGTCGAAGAGTTAAACGATCAGTTTCCTGCCTACTCCGTCAAGACGCTCGCTACACAGTCGGAGAAGATCCTGTCCGAGCGGTTAAAGAATGATATGCCGATGAATATGACGCTTGGTCTTTTACTGTTATCCGGTATCTTCAGTATGACCGTGCTAAACCTTTTTAAGAGTGTGCGGCAATTTCAAGTATTTCGCCTGGTAGGAGCATCCAGACGGGATTGCGAACGTATCTATTTTTTGAGTTTTGTGCTGCTGTTTGCCGCAGCATTACTACTCTTTTTCATCGTGATGAAAGGACTCTATTTTCTGGATCATTCCGGAAGACAATATGTATACCATATTCGCCCGGCATTAAAGTGGGGACTTATCGGCGGAAGTGTTCTATTATCAGGACTTTGTAGCTTGCCGATGGTTTGGGTGTTGAGAAAGGATCGCGAACATGATTGAGCTATTTGAGGTCAGTAAAATCTATAATCCGGGCAAGCGAAACCAAAAAACGGTTCTGGATCGCATCAATTTGACCATCCGGGAAGGCGAAATGACCGCTATTATGGGAAAATCGGGTGCCGGAAAAACGACGCTGATTAATCTAATTGGTGCTGTGGATCAGGCTACCGAAGGTAAAATTCTGTTTAAGGGTGCGGATCTTACGAAGTTCAAAGAAAAGGAAATGGCGGCGTTTCGCGCTAATCACGTAGGCATCGTTTTGCAGAATTTTGCGTTATTGCTCAATGAGACTGTGGCGGTGAATGTGTCGCTTCCCCTCTATTTCAGTAATAAGCGAAAAAAAGATACACTAAGCGTAAAAAGAGCGTTGGATTTATGCCGTATTTCCGGCTTTGAAAAGCGTAAAGTAGCGGAACTTTCCGGCGGCGAAATGCAGCGCGTGGCAATTGCGCGTGCTTTAATTACGCAGCCGGAACTCATTATCGCGGATGAACCGACCGGCGCACTTGATTCAGCAACATCCAGCGAAATTATTGCTTTATTGCAAGAACTCAATCGACAGGGGAAGACGATAGTCATGGTCACGCACGATCAAGACGTTGCCTCCTCCTGCGGAAGATTGTTGCATATTCAGGATGGACGCATTCAGGAGAGTGGTCACTAAGAAAAAAGAGGTCGTTGGCAAACGGCGCTTACCGTTTGTCAACGACCTCTTTTTATACCGTTACACCGGAAAGACTTTCCACGACCTCTTCGAGGCGCATGGCGCGTGAGCCCTTGATCAACACAAGAGAATTGCGCGAAATGAGATATTTAGCTTTGTCCACCAGATCGGGTTTGGAGGAAAAATGGAAAAGACGTGAAGCGTCGAAGTGTTCGGCGGCACCTTCCATCATGGCTTTGGAGAGCGGCCCATAAAAGAGAACCGCATCAAAGACGTTCGGGTCAATCTTTCTGCCGATTTCCCGATGCAGAGCTTCTTCCTGTTCTCCCAGTTCCAGCATATCGCCTAAAATGGCGATTTTCTTTTTATATCCGTGCAACAGCGCCGCTGTGTGCAGGGCTTCTTCCAACGAAGGCGGATTGGATTTATAGACATCTACGAGAATATCAAAACCGGAGAAATGCTCTAAGTCGGTGCGCCACTTGGTTTGATCCGTGACGTGGAGTCCCTCCTGAATAGTGCTATCGTCCAGTCCGAGAAGATGACCGATAATCACGGCGACGGCGGCATTATACATCTGATACGCACCCAAAAGATCGACGGTAAATGAGGTGCCGTCGAGGGAGAAGGTGGTGCTTACCGGCGTGGTACGCTCTAAAGAAAGCACGATATCGGCTTTTGGGTCGGTTCCAAAAGAAATCATGCGTGGAACAATGGTGCGTTCGGCAACCGCTTTACGCAGGACTTCATTGTCATAGTTATAGAGGAAAATATCGTCCGCATGCATGCCTTCTAAAATCTCTAATTTGGCTTGGGCTATATTTTCACGGGAGCCAAGCTGTTCCAGATGAACATCTCCGACATTGGTGATAACGGCAATATGCGGGCGCACAATTTTGGTTAAGTGGGAAATTTCTCCCAATCCGCTCATTCCCATTTCCACGACGGCAACTTCGGTATCCTCATCAATCTGCAGCAAGGTTCGGGGGACACCGATCTCATTGTTGAGATTGCCGGTCGTTTTCAGCGTGCGAAAGGCTTTCTGTAAGACGGAATGGACAATGTCTTTCGTTGTGGTTTTGCCATTGGAACCGGTGATGCCGATGACAGTGAGATCGAGTGAAGCGCGGTAGTTGGCTGCCATCTGCGTAAACGCTTCCGTCGTATTTTCTACGGAAAGATAGGCGCGATTCTCCTCGTCGGAGGGAATATGTTCGCTGTCGTGAAAACAGGCGATGGCGCCTTTTGCGAATGCGGTGTCAATAAAGCGGTGTCCGTCTAAACGCCCACCGATAATCGGTACGTAAAGGTCTCCTGCATCAAGCGTTCGTGTATCAATGGAAACAGCACGAACCGGCGCATCCGGATTGGCGGCGGAGGAGAGGCGCGCATTGGCGTAGTCTGCGATTTGTTTTAGCGTTTGTCGTTTCATGCTTGTCTCCACGAAGTTTCTACGGTTTCTTGCGCTGCTTCGGATTCCAGCGCATAGCCAATCAATTCATCCAGATACTCGGCGAAGGTCATCTCGGTCAGTGCCGTCCACAGCTTAGGCGCTAAGGAGGAAGGCGTCATGCCGGGGAAAGTGTTGATTTCATTGAGATATAGCTTACCGTCGTCCCCCAAAAAGAGATCCACACGGGCAAAGCCTTCACAGCCAAGCGCTTCATAGGCTTTCAGGGCTAACGCCTGTACCGCTTTTGTGGTTTCTGTGGAAAGAGGATGCGGCACGTTCTCTTTGGTGGACGTATCGTTGTATTTCGCCTCGTAGTCTAAGACGTCATGCGTGGACGTATAGCTTCCGGGAAGAGACGCTTTCGGGTGCGTATTGCCGAGGACAGATACCTCCAACTCATGTCCGTGGATTTCCTCTTCAATGACAATGCGCCGGTCAAAGCGGAAGGCTTCTTCGATTGCTTTAGCAAGCGTTTCTTCGGTGGCGCGATTCACGCCGACAGAAGACCCGTTGTTCGCCGGTTTTACAAAGCAGGGGAAACCGAAGGAATGCGAAATGCGTTTTGCGAGCGTATCGCTTTTCTTTCCCTCCGCTTCCCACTGGGTTCGTGTATACGTGAGGTAATCCGCTTCGGGAATACCGCAGGCGCGGAATACGTCATTGGCAAATCCCTTGTCCATGCAAAGCGCACTGGTTGTCAGCCGATTGCCAACATAGGGTACACCCAGCGTTTGCAAAAAGCCTTGAATTTCGCCGTCTTCGCCTGTCTGCCCGTGCAGGACGGGAAAAACGATGAGCGTTTCGCTTTCCGCAGAAAGCCGCTCGACAAGATGGCAAAAGGTGCTGATCGTCGAAAGACGTGGCTGACGGGTTGTGCGTATCAACTCGCGCTCCTCTTCGATAGGACCAACCTCTCCCAAAGGCAGGAAACGGCCTTGCTTATCGATATAGCATACTTCGACACGGTATTTTTTACGATCTAAGGCATTGATTACGGATTTTGCGCTGCGCAGCGCAATTTCATGTTCCGTCGATCTTCCGCCACAGAGAATCAATATAGTTTTCAACAGTCACTCCTTTTGGTTCCGGTCGTCTTATTATAGTCCACTTATTGGACACTGCAAAAAGAACCGTGCGGAATCGTTCCGCAAGGCATTTTATTATGCGGTAAAATGGAAAGAATGGATGTTCATCTTAGAAGGGAGGAGGCGACATGAGAGAGGACTTTTCTACCTGGATTCTTGCACAACTGCAGGATCCGAAGTTGAAAGCAAAGGCAAAAGCGCGTATGGCAAATGCGCCAAAGATGATGACCTCTCCGTTAAAAATGCCGTCGAAGCGCCCACCAGCAGAAGAGCAACCATCGCCGCCACGATTTATTCACGTGGCAAAACCGCATAAAGACGGTTTTTGGAAAGAGCAGCTTCTTCGCGAAGTCCCCTATCAGGCGGCGTTTTCCGGTTCCGAACAGCTGAAACGACAGGTGGATATTCTTTTTGAGCGCGCAGCGGAACAGGCGTATGCGCTTCGTCTGGAACGCCTTGACCGTCATCATCGAAGCGATGCTCTGCCACCGGAAAAACTCCCTTCCTACTTGCTGAGCAAACTTCGTGTGCTTACGGAGCATATTGTCTGTGCACATTACCGTGGTCGCGAAGAGAAGGGGTATAGCGATGATGCCTATCTGTCTTTTGCGCTTGGTGCGGAAGGCAAAGCAACTTTGGAATCCTTTTTGCGTCGAGAGGCGGAAACCTTACCGCCTGCCGACGAGGAAACGCTGCGTTATTTTGGGTTTGATCAAAAGGGAAGACCCATTCTCTGGTGGGATCCAAAAGGGATTATTCAAGACCATTACGAGGTGCAAACCAAAACAATTCGTCGTTTGCAGGAACGACAGGCATCGTTAAGCGCGCTTTGGACGATTCCACCGCTGGTCAGGCGCGTCGTTTTTCTTTATGATGCCGCCATGGATGTGCTGGAAGAAGCCGCACGAAAACAAAATGTGCGTTGGAACAACCGCATGATGCGAGAATACTTGTATGACACTGCGTGCGGAAGAGAGACAATCAATCCATACGCGTATACGATACTTCGTAATCTTCTTCGGCTGGCGGAAGCGCGCGTGCGCATTGAAATCGCAGGCATTTCGCCCATTCAAACGGCGCGCGACCGACGGGAAGTCGCCCGTCGATTGCCCAAAGGCGTGGAAGAGGAAGTAGTGAAGGCGATAGAAACAACGCCTCTTCCGCCCATTACCGAAGAAGATTTCTTCTTGCTTCCTGTAGAAGAGAAACGAGCTAATCGCATGCGCCAGAAATGGCTGTTTCTTCTTCCAAAGGAAGAAAAACGGCTAACGGTTCTCGATACCATGAACGAAAAGGAAGTCTGCGCCATTCTTGGGCGACGAGATAACGGCGAAGAGCTAAGCCCTGCATTTATGCGGTTACAGCGCTTCTTTGCTTTGCGTCGAAAGCCGAATGCCGCGAGGACATCTTCTGCCATGCAGGAGATCGTGGATTCCTCGCATGAAGAAGACCTTCGACAGGTTCTTCACAGCCTTTCGCCGGAAAATCCCCATTGGGTGAGCGAGTTATCAAAACAGCTTACCGCCTGGCAAAGCCCAAAAGTACGCACGCTTCGCCTGAACCGACGGCGTATTCGTGAGGCAAAAATAGAGTTAACCCGGACGGTCGCCATGGTGGATCATCTGTTGACCACCGGAAAAAAGGAGGAAGTCGATGACGAATGAACAAACACTTTTCTTATCGTGTGATGACGCACAACAGATTCTGCAGGCTCTCGAAGGGGGTGTAGTACCTTCTGTTGGCATTCAGCATCTTCTGGTTGGCAGGCGTCAGGAAGTCGAAGAAGTCGTTTCTATTCTTTCCCGTCTTGGCGAAGGTGCCTCCGAGTTTCGTTTATGGGTGGGGGATTTTGGTTCCGGAAAGAGCTTCATGCTGCATACGATTGAACAGCTGGCATGCTCGA
>NZ_CABTXF010000007.1 GCF_902488755.1 uncultured Murdochiella sp.
ACTTTCTTTTTTTATTGAAAGGTCTTTAATACCTAACAAAAAAAATCCCCCCCGCCAACAGTTTTTTGGGCGCCGCACCACTTTTTTCTCTCTGCTATATTAGTGCGATCCGATAGCTTACCGCACCTCGCTTGCCCCAAGCGCATCACATTTTCAGCACCGCACCTCGCTTACCCCAAAGCGCATCGCATTTCCAATAACGCTCTTCCTTACGACACCGACATCCATAGAAAAGAATTACGGCACATTCATCTCCAAAAGAGGATTATGACATTGCCATCCATAGAAAAACCTTACGGTACAGGCATCTCCAGAAAAGGACGACTGCGCCATCTACAAAAAAAACGACGCGCCTTTCTACAGAAAAGAATAGGAGTATAGCAATAAAAAACGACAACGAACACTTGTCTGCGCGGTTTTCGTGCTATACTTAGGACGGTAGATTTCGCGTGCAGAGGATGCAGCACGCTTTGATTTCATTCATTTTTTTCGGAGGAACCTTTGGATCACTATTATTCGATGAAGAGAACAGAGTTGAAGGAGCTGGCGGAAGCGCGTGGCTTAAAAAGGGTGTATACTTTTCGCAAGATTGATTTGATTTCCTGGCTTCAAGAACAGGATGAGCACAACACAGAGACAAAAACGAGCCAACAGAAGTCAACCGTTGTGAAAAAACGCACGAGAAAGTCAGCCGATGCGACGGCAACGAAAGAAAAGCCCAAGAAAGAAAAGCCTACGAGGGAAAAGCGCACGAAGGAAAAGCTGACAAAGGAAAAGCCGACGAAAGAAGAGTCTCCGCAGAAAAAGTCGACAAGGGAAAAGCGCACGTTAGAAAAACCCACGAAGAAGACAACGTCGGAAACGTCCCTGTTTTCGGGCGTAGAGGAAGAAGAAACGACGAAAACAGCCTCATCGAAGAAGCGCACGGCACAAGAGCGATTGACGAAAAAGATCTCTGCGAGGACTTCGGATGGGGAAGAGATAATGCCCAAGACGGCATTCATAGTAGAAGCGCCGTTCGAAACGGCATCTGCCGAAACGATGGAAACAGAAAAACCGACGGAAACAGAAGAACCGACGGAAACAGAAGAACCGACCATCGAAACGATGTCGCCAGAAAGTACCTGTGCGGACGAGGCGACAGAGACTACGCAGTACATGGCGGAAGGAAACGGCAAGAAGCCACGTCGTGAGCTTCCTGCGGATACCGGCGTGTTGGAAGTCATGTCGGACGGGTACGGTTTTTTGCGCGGAGAAAAAGAGGATGGCACCCGTGCGGACTACTATGTGCCGGCGGTACAAATCAAGCGCTTCAACTTGAAAAGCGGAGATATTATTGAAGGCATCGTTGGCGATGCCCATGATAAAGATAAATATGCGCCCATCATTTACATCAATGCGGTGAATGGAACCAGCCCGACGAGCTATGTTCGTCGCATGGAATTTGACGACCTTACGCCGATTTATCCTAACGAAAGACTGCGTCTGGAAACCGTGCCGGAAGGCATCTCCAATCGCATTGTCGATTTAGTTGCTCCGGTGGGACGCGGACAGCGTGGATTGATTGTATCGCCGCCAAAAGCCGGTAAAACGACGCTGCTCAAGTCGATTGCGCAAGCGATAGAACTCACCTATCCCGAAGTGTACTTGTTCATTTTGCTCATTGACGAGCGTCCCGAAGAAGTCACGGATTTTGAGCAGAGTGTCAATCGAATGCGTAAAGCGGACGATGCCATCCGTACAGAAGTGGTCGCCTCCACCTTTGATAAACAAGCGCAGAATCACACCCGTACCGCAGAAGAACTGCTGGATCGCGCAAAGCGCCTGGTGGAGAGCGGTCAGGACGTTATGATTCTGCTCGACTCCTTGACGCGCCTCTCGCGTGCATACAATATTACGACGACGCCCTCCGGACGCACACTTTCCGGCGGATTGGATCCGGTGGCGCTGTATCCACCAAAAAAGTTTTTCGGCGCAGCGCGTAATATTCGGGATGCTGGAAGCCTGACCATACTGGCGACTTGTTTGAAAGACACCGGTTCACGGATGGACGACATGATTTATGAGGAATTTAAGGGAACGGGCAACATGGAAGTGCATCTTTCCCGCAATCTCTCCGAAATGCGCATTTTCCCTGCCATTGATATTTTCTCTTCCGGCACACGTCGAGAAGATTTGCTGCTTACTAAAGAAGAGCAAAATGCCATGGTGGAAGTGCGAAAACAAGGACGCAATGCGGACGAGACCGCTGTAATGGAACAGTTTGTACGCCTGATGAAAAACACGGAAACCAATGAAGAATTTTGCCGTGTTATCCTTGGCAACTCGGCAGCGGCATCCGCTACGCGCAGACGCATAACACCGGCAACAAGACGACCGGCGCGGGAAGGCTTCAGTCGTGATGGAAGTCGGGAAGGCAATCCGCGTGATACAGCTTCACGGGAAGCAAATACCTTTTCACGCTCGATAACGTCCTCAGAAAGGGGAGAAGAATGAAAAAACGGTTCATTGGTCTCACTTTACTGGCACTTACGGTACTTCTTTCCTCCTGCGGTACAGAAAAAACACGTAAAGCAGGCACGTATGAAGCGACCGGACAGGGAAATGCAAAAGAAACGCCCATTCGGTTATCAGTCACTATTGATGAAAGTGGCAAAATCTATGAGATGAAGATTCTGGAGCATCAGGAGACGCCGCAAATTGGCGGAAAAGCGCTGGATAAACTCGTAGAGCAGGCGACGAAAGAAAATACGGCGGAGGTGGACACCATCTCCGGTGCGACGCGAACCAGTGAAGGATTTCGCGATGCGCTGCGCGCGGCGCTTGCCCAAGCCACAGGAGAAGAATCCATAAAACAGGACGATGCCTCACAACCCTCAGCGAAAGAAACAAGCCAAACCAGTGCGCAGGAATGACCGGTAGGTGAGCAAAGAGTTGGACAGCGTATACAGCAGGATTTTTGCCGATACGGATAGTCAATCTGTCGGGGAAAAGGAAGAAATGTTGAACTATCCCGTTTTTCGCATTATAATGACGCTATATGTGTAGTATTTTAAGGAGGAAGCATGACGGAATATAAATTAAACGCGACGAAGCGTGAAGGATCCGGTAAAAACCGGGTGGATAAATTACGCGCGGCGGGGGAAATCCCGGCGGTCATTTACCAAAAAGGGGAAGAAAATGAGCTGGTTCAGGTGAAAGACCTGGAATTTGCTCATGTTTATAGCAAAGCGGGTACGTCCAGTTTGGTCGATTTGGCGCTCAATGGCGCGACCAAAAAAGTGCTGATTAAAGAAGTACAAAGACATCCGTATCGCAACGAAGTGCTGCATGTGGACTTTCAGGGGGTTCGCATGGATGAAGCGGTTCGCCTGATGGTACCGGTCGTATTGCTTCACCGCGATGAAATTCGCGTCCAGCCTTCTATCTTGCTGCAGATGATCGATGAAATTGAAATCGAGTGCTTGCCGGGCGATATTCCGGCACAGGCCGAAGTCGATGTCGAGAACATGCAAATTGGCGACGTGATTACTGTAGCAGATTTGGATGTGGCAAAGAACGACAAAGTAAACGTACTTATCGACGAGAGCGAGCCGGTAGCCTCCCTCAGCGAGCCGCAGGAAGAAACAGCAGCGGAAGAAGAGGAAGAATCCACCGATGCGGCGGATGTTCCGGTTGTCGGTGAAGAAGAGAAAGAAGCCGAAGAAGAATAATCGGTGCATTACGATGAATCGGTCAACCAAGAGCAATTGGTTGATAAAGAATAAGCAGAACCGATGGACAGGAAGCGGACGGAGGCGGGCAATCGCCTCCGTTTTTCTATGGGCGCGAAAGGATAATCATGAGCCGAGAACAGAGCAGACCTTCCATATATATGGATTACGCAGCGACTACTCCCATGGCAGAAGAGGTGGTGCAGGCGATGTTCCCCTATTTTGGAGAGCGTTTCGCCAACCCCAGCAGTACGCACCCCATGGGAGGCGCGATCCAATGGGATACGGTCAAAGCACGGGAACAACTGGCATTTCTCTTTAACGTAGAACCGAGGGAATTGATACTGACTTCCGGCGCAACCGAGGCAAACAATCAGGCAATTTGGACGGGACTGGGTTACGCCAAAACCGTTCTTTCGCCTACCCAAACACCGCATATTATTGCTACGGAAATGGAACACGAAGCGATTCTTGCGCCTCTCCGTTTTCTGGAGAAACAGAAACTGGCGAAGGTTACGCTTTTGCATCCGGGTTCCTCTGGGGTGATTACGCCTGCTGCGTTAGAAGAAGCACTGCATCCCGAAACGGTTTTGGTTTCCATCATGGCGGTGAACAATGAAGTGGGTACGATTCAGCCCATTGCCGAATTAGCCGAGACCCTCCGCAATTGGTCGGGAAAAAGGCGCATTCTTTTTCACACCGATGCCGTTCAAGCGGCAGGGCATCTTGCCATCGATGCGAAACAATGGGATGTGGATATGCTGTCGATTTCGGCGCATAAATTCGGCGGTCCGAAAGGCGTAGGCTTGTTGATTGTCCGTCAACCAGTTCTTCCGACGCCCATTTTGCGTGGGGGAGCACAGGAGCGCGGATTGCGTGCAGGTACGACGAATGTTGCCGGTCTCATTGGTATGGCAAAAGCCTTGGAAATCAGCCGCCTTCATCGTCGTGAAGAAGAAGCGCGCCTTCACACGCTGGGTAGTGCTCTGGCAGAAGGGCTCACGTCCATTGCCGGCGTGACGCGGACGGTTCCTTCAGAAAACTGTCTGCCGAGCATTGTCCATGTGACCGTTTCGGGTTTTTCACAGGATGTTTTGCTTGCTCAATTGGGGAGACGTGGCATCTCGGTTTCTTCCGGCTCAGCTTGTCAGGCAGGGGCGAACGTCGAAAGCCATGTGCTTCCCGCTCTGGACGTAGCGCCTGCGCTTCGCCGCAGCGCCTTACGGTTTTCCCTTGGCGCAAAAACCACGAGGGAAGAAGTCGAATACGTAGTAGAAGCGCTTCGTGCGTGCTGTACAAGGAGAGAGGCATGAAAAAGCGTGTTTTGGTCGCGATGAGCGGTGGAGTCGATTCCAGCGTGGCGGCGGTACTGTTGCAGGAAGCAGGCTACGAATGCGTGGGCGTAACCATGCGCCTCTATGAAAATGAGCTGGTAGCGTATTCCGGTCATACCTGTTGTAGTCTGGACGACGTAGAAGACGCCCGCCATGTCGCGCATACCTTGGGGATGGAATACTACGTTTTTGATTTTTCTCCGGAATTTGAGGAGAAGGTCATTCAGAAATTCGTTCGGTATTATGAACGGGGATGGACGCCGAATCCCTGCATCGACTGCAACCGCTATCTCAAATTTGATCATCTTCTCAAACGCGCCCGTGAGCTCGATTGTGAAGCGGTGGCAACAGGCCATTATGCGCGCGTGGTGAAAGACAACGGCGTTTATCGCCTGAAACGCGGCGTGGATACCCATAAAGATCAAAGTTATGCGCTATATTCCTTCGATTCGGATACGTTGGCGCATACGTTGCTGCCGGTGGGGGTATATGAAAAGCAACGTGTACGGGAGATTGCCGAATCGCATGGCTTAATCAATGCACGCAAACACGACTCCCAGGATATTTGTTTCGTGCCGGACGGAGATTATGTCTCTTTTCTTTCCCGTTATACTGGCGAGACGTATGCCGAAGGCAATTTAGTGAATACCGAGGGAAAGGTCATCGGCAAACATCACGGTGCGATTGGGTATACCATCGGTCAGCGACGCGGTTTGGGCATTGCAGCAAAAGAACCGCTATACGTGGTCGATAAGGAGATGAGCAAGAATCTTGTGCGCGTTGGCACAAAGGAGCATTTGCTGGCGAAAGGGCTTCTTGCGATGGATTGGAACTGGATTGGCGAAGTGCCGAAAGAACCGATTCGCGCTACGGTAAAAATTCGCTATAACGCAAAAGACCAGCCGGCGACCTTGCGTGTGCTTTCTATGGACGAGGCGGCGAAAAGCGATGTCTCTTTGGATGACCTTGCCGTATTGCGCACGAAGGAGATAGCTTGTGAGGAAACGGCGGAACGTGTCGTAGAGGTTCTTTTCGATGAACCGCAGCGTGCCATTGCACCCGGACAGGCAGCGGTGGCATATCAAGGGGATACGGTACTGGGCGGAGGAACCATTGTCAAGGTTCTTTCCCCTTTGACGCATTGCATGGAGTAAACGAAGCAGAAACGACAGGATAAGGAGGATGCTATGCAGGTCATTAAAACCAAAGAGTATGCCGAAATGAGTCATGTTGCCGGTGTCATTGCAGAAGGGCTGATTCGCCAAAAGCCGAATGCGGTGTTAGGACTGGCGACGGGCTCTACGCCACTTGGTTTATACGCGCATCTTGTGAAAGCTCATCAGCAGCATGGTCTGGATTTCCGGCACGTGACGACTTTTAATTTGGACGAATATTTGGATCTGCCGAAAGAGCATCCGCAAAGCTACCATACGTTCATGGAAGAGAACCTCTTTCAGCATGTCAATATTTCTCCGGAACACATTCATTTTCCCGACGAGGACTATGACGCAATAGAGGAAAATGCCGAAGCCTACGATGCACGCATTCATCGTGCTGGCGGTATCGATTTGCAGGTCTTGGGCATTGGACGCAATGGACATATTGCCTTCAATGAACCGGCAGAAGAGCTTGCCTTTTTCACGTCGAGGGTGACGCTGACACCGTCCACGCGCGAAGCGAATGCGCGATTCTTCTCTTCGGTAGAGGAAGTGCCGACGCACGCGGTTTCCAGTGGTATGGGAACTATTTTACAGGCGCGTCATCTTTTGATTTTGGCGAATGGTGAAGATAAGCGCGACGCCGTTTCCCGTCTGCTGGATGGGCATACCCTAACGACCGACTGTCCGGTCACCTTTGCCCTTATGCATCCACACGTGACGCTTATTGTCGATGAAGCCGCCGCAGGCTGCTGATTTTGACAGGGAGAGGAGAGAAACCCGTCTGCGAGAGAAATTTGCCAGGCGGAAAAGAAGAAGGAGGAACCGATGAATCGAACAACGAATCGCCCGAACCGGCGTTGGCAACAAATTGTCCGCAGTATCCCGAATCGTGCTAAGGAAGAGGAACGGCATCAGGATCTGATGCGTTTTCATGCGGAAGTGCGCGATGAGAAGGTCTGGCTTGCCGACCGTCTGGATGAAGTGGACGCGCTTATCGCGGCATTGCGTCGCGAGGTAGAGAGTCTACAGGAAAGTCTGGATCGTCCGCGTCGGGGAGATCTTTCGCATTTGTCCCCTCTGACCCATGCCGGAAGGCAACGTTTATTGCACAAGCGGATGCTCCGTCATTCGGCAAAGCTGGAAGCCGTGTTAGGGGAAATCCATCGGCATCCCGTCTTTCGTGACCTCGTTTCCGACATGGGCGAGTGGGAAATTCCGGAAGCGACGCTTCCCGACGAAGAGGATAACGCCTATACCGTATCGCGCACGATGATGCCATTGCTGGAACAGACCAATCGCCTTTTGGACGGTTTGTATCGTCTGCGTCGTCGCATGAGTCGCGAATTGCTTCGCCTCGCACGCACCGGGCAAGACGACTGAAGGACCGCACGAGTCTTTACCACCCTCATTCCGCCTGGTGCACCGGACAAAACGACGAAGTTATGTAGTGATTATGGAACATATTTTCTTCAAAGCCCTCCGTTACGCTACCAAACAAACAGGAAAAGCGAAGGGAAGGAAGAGGAAAGGCAAAGCCTTCCGCTGCCCACCGCAATAGAAGGAGGACACCATGATCGAACAAGATCGTTTTGAACAAACCGGAGAAGGAAATCGAAATGCGGAACGGGAAGAAGCGACTACGCGCCGTATCGTGCGCGAAGAAATTGCTCGCAATTATCGTCCGAAAGGAAGCGTTGCTAGAGCGTTTGCGCTGGTGCTTTGCAGTGCGCTGCTTGGCGCTGGCGGCGGTGCGGCGCTGGTATCTTCCGGAAATGTATCCCTGCCCAAACAGGAAGAGCCGAAGGCGAGTACCACAACGACGAGCAACGTCAACATCTCCTTAAAAGAAGGAAGTACAACGGTGGAAAATGCCATCGCGGCGAAGACTATTCCGTCCATTGTCGGCATAACCACCGTTTCCAAGAGCTTCAGCGAAAATCCGTTCCTTTATGGGACACCGAAATATAGTGAATCGGTGGGATCGGGCGTTATTGTCTCTCCCGACGGCTATATTTTAACCAACGCTCACGTCGTGAACGGGGGGAATGCTAAAACGGTGAAAGTTCGCTTGTCGAATGGCGAAGAGGCAGAAGCCAATGTCCTTTGGGCAGACCCCACGCTGGATTTAGCGGTCATCAAAGTGGAAAAGAAGAACCTGCCCGCCATTACTTTTGGGGATGCCGACAAGGTGCAGGTAGGCGATAAAGCTGTCGCTATCGGCAATCCGCTCGGTTTGGATTTGCAGTCTACGTTAACATCCGGCTATATCTCCGGTCTGAATCGTTCGATCACCCTCCAGGACGGGAACATCATGGACGGACTGATTCAGACCGATGCGGCAATCAATGGTGGTAACTCCGGCGGCGCTCTTTTGAATGCGAAAGGGGAGCTGATTGGCATTAACACGGCTAAGCCTGCCTCGGCGGACGGCATCGGTTTTGCCATTCCAGTTTCGACGGTCAAACCCATCGTAGAGAAGATTCTTTCCGACGGCACATACACTCCGCTTTATATGGGCATCAACGGCACGAATACCAAATTAGTCGCGGCAAGTGGCGTGGAAGGACTGCCGACAGAAAGTGGCGTCGTTGTGCGCGACGTGGTAGCCGGTTCGCCTGCCGCTGCCATGGGCATTCAAGCGTATGACATTATTGTCGCCATCAATAACGAGCCGGTAGAGTCCATGAACACCTTAAAAACCCTTCTTCTCAAGTATAAAGAAGGCGACACGGTGGATGTGACGTACTACCATGGGAAAGAAAAGAAAACGGAAAAAATGACCTTTACGAACTTCACACCGCCGTCCCTTCGCGCGGAATAACGTGAGATAGGGAAAGGAAAGAATAAGAAAAGCCGCCCACGCTAACGAGAGAGGGCGGCTTCTTTCATGGGTACTTTGCGAATTTCGGCAATGACCTCTGCGCCGATGATGAGAATAAGGCAAGTATATTTCAGCCAGAAGAACATACCGAGAAAACCGGCAAGAGAGCCGAAGTAAAGCGATAGACGAGAAACGTGGTCGAGTACGTAACCGTAAATAACCGTCAGCAAAAAGATGCCAATACCGGCAATAATTCCGCCGAAGGCGGCTTCTCGCCAGCTTATATGCCCGTGACTGACCAATGGTACTGTGCGATAGAAAAGCACCAGAGTGAACAGAAAAAAGAAGAGGGGCAAATAGCGTCCGAGGAAGGAATTAAGAAGGCGAACAAGCGCTTCTAACTCCCGAACGCCGAAATCGTGTATGGCGCGCTCCGCTACCAAAATCAGACTGCGGGAAAAGACGACCAGAACCAACAGAAGGACGATGGCGGTTAAAAACAGCACGGTATAGATAATAGCAAAGGTACGGCGCACAATGCTTTTTCCCCGCAGACGAAATCCTAAAGAGGTGTTCACGTCCAAGATGAGCTTATTAAAGCCGTTCGAGCCGAGCCAAACGGCACTGACCAAACCGAATCCGACGGTGCCGGCATTGACGTTTTGGGAAAGAACGTTGAGGACATCCGAAAGAATATCCGCTACCACCTGCGGCAAAAGGCGCACAATCGCATAGAGTGAAGCGGTCGGTTGGGCAAAAAACAACGATCCGACGACGATGAATAGCAGCAGCAAGGGAATACTTGCCATCAACAGGTCATAGGAAAGCGAAGACGCGCGATAAAGAAGATCCTGATTATGCAAGTTCAGAAGGAGTCCGATGAAGACACGTTTGATTTTGGTACGCTTTCGCCCGCGTTTTTTTAAGGGGAGAGACTCTTTTTGAGTGCACACCGATGGGGATGGCGTATGTTCTGACGTGTTTTTATCCACATTGTCCTCCTTTCTTTAGAAGAATCCGTCTTTTCAAATCATCTGGTAAGACCGGTGCGCAGTACGATAAAGCGCACCGAATGGCAAACGGCAACGAGCGTGCCTTTTCCACTGGCGATAGAAAACGCAAAAGAGAAAAATCGGGTCGGCGGTTTGCCGACCCGAACATTTCTTACTTTTCTAAGTCTAAAAGCATAGCAATGGCTTCATCCGGAAGGCGATTTAATCCTTTTTGTTCTCGGAGGAATGTCGTGCGGTTTTCCAGGCTGTGATGCACTTTGGCGCGGTAGTCTTCATCATCCGGAACATCAAAGCCTTCGATGTCGGCATATTCCAAGCCCTTCATCGCTTTTAGCGGTTTCCAGGCAGTTGTGCCGTCTACGAGGCTCTCGATAGCGGCGATGGTGGCTTCTTTCGGCACTTTTTTATCGAGGAAGAATCCGGTGTTCAGAATGTAGCAGTCCACACCCTGCTCAAAAAGCGCTAAGAATTTGCGGAAGTCATCGTTCAGCGGATAGGTGCGGAACGGGTTGGCGTAGGGTTCAATGACGAGCTTGTTCGGGTCAACACCCTTTGCCAAACGTTCAGCGTTGCTGCGCTTTGTAGACAGGGTTGCTCCCATGAGTGCCGCAACCTGCGGATCATGTACGCGAACCAGCGGTGGAAGAACCGGATCCTTCATAATCCAAGCGACCGCCGTCATCGGCTGATGCAGCACGTCTACGCGGTTCGGCGACCATAGGCGGGATTTCACCGCGCGGCCATTGCCGTTACGAATATCTTCGGAAACAATAATCTTTTTTCCGTCTTCGTCCAGCGTGACGCCACAGTTTTGCACAGTCAGCAGATATTTATTATCCGGAGACGAGGCAGGGTAATCCGCGGTTTTATCGAAGTAGGACGGTTCCAGAGCGACCGAGCTGAAGTCTTTTGTCGAGATGATGAACGCATCATCATGCAATACGCGAATATCGTATTTTCCTTCGTGTTTCGCATGGGTCAACGTGGATTTTCCCGAACCGGAAAGACCAAATACCGCCAGCGTGTATGGTGATGCACTGTCCGGATTGAATGTTTTGCATCCGCCGTGGCAGCAGGCGTAGTCATGACGGTTGGCAATGGACCATGCCAAAGTCAGCGTGCCCTTTTTATGTTCACCGAAGTATTTCATGCCCAGTAAGGCAGCACAATTGTGTGCGGAATCAAAATAGGTCAATCCCAGCGGATGTTCCTCATGCGCCCATTGCGGATCAGAGAAGACGTAAATATCGCCTTCGCCGTCGATGGCTTTAGATTTCGCATACAACGCTTCATATTCCGGCGTGCAGGGCTGGAAGTTTAACATCCAATCATACAGAATGTTTTCCTCGCCTTCGGGGATGAGCAAGTGTGCGCGAACCATAAAATCTTCATCCAGACCGACAAATACTTGTGCGTGATACATGGTGTTCCAACGCGTATCGTACACGGCGCTCATCACCTTGCGGTTCAAGTCGGCACTGTCAACCCCTTCATCGCCGACAATGCGGCGAGCAGCGGCAGTTCTGCCGGTCACCGAGCCGTCGTTAAACAGCAACACTTTTGCATCGGCAGGAAGACCTAATTTTTCCGGCTGCTCAATGGGAAGATCCGTAACGACCGTACCGATGGAATTTTTAGCCATCTCGTAGGCCTCTGCAAGCGTCTTCACCTCGATAACGTTGTTGCCGTAAAACGGGGTTTCCACGATCGTGCGCAGAGCGCTCATCGCAGAAAGGGACGGACCCATCTCTTCACGAGAAAATCTGGTTTTTGTGGACATAACATGCTCTTTCTATTGCACAAGGCAAAATTTATTTTGTTCGGCGAATGCCGTTACCTCTGCTCATCACTATAGCGCAAGCATTACGTTTTCCGCAACCAATGCGCCTTCTCTTTTATCCTTATTACTTAATCAATGCCTGCAGAGCCTTAAAATGGGGGGTTTTCGCATCTTCCAGAAGATCAAACAGCAAGGACTCCGTAGATGTGACCACTGCGCCCATTTGAGCGAAAAGCGCCAAAGCGATTTCTTTATTCTGCGTATCACGGGAGCTGACGGCATCGGCAGGAACAAATACCTGATACCCCTCGGCAAGAAGCGTGCGTACGGTTTGGAATACGCAGATATGCGCTTCAATTCCCGTTACCACGACTTGTTTTCTTCCTGCAAAGGGCGCTTTCTTCATCGCTTCGTGAATAGTTGGCGTAATGGCGTTAAATACGGTTTTTTCGGCGTATTGGGTATCCACTTGTTCACGGGCAGATTGCAGCGCCGAAACGGTCGCACCTAAACCTTTAGGGTATTGTTCCGTAACGATCATAGGCAGGGTGAAAGCCTTTGCGGCTTCCAACAGCACCTTGGCATTTTTGACTATACGCTCTGCATCTGCCATACTGGGCAGCATCCGCTCCTGAAGATCAATAAAAAGAACGAACGTTTCGCTTGGGTTTAATTTATAGGGGTTCATGTGTACTCCTTTCCGGTCTTTCGATTATAGCAGTTGCCGCAGGAGAGGAACAATACATCACGGTTTGCGCAAGCGAGGAAAGAGGAAACAGAAAGATGGAAAACAATACGTCCGAATTTGGGCAATATATCGGAATGCAGCTCGTTAAACAAAAAGAAGGCAAGGCAGAGGTATCGCTTACGGTGGAGAAACACCATCTTAATTCACAGGCCATTGCACATGGTGGCGTGTTGTTGTCCATGATGGATTTGGCAATGGGCGCGGCAGCATCTTCCTATGGTTCTGCGGTCGTTACGATGGATTTGCAGTATCGTTTCTTCCATCCTGCGCGGTTGGGCGAAACAATTTATGCGCGCGGAGAAGTGTTGAAAAACGGAAAAACTATTGTTGTCACCAAGGGCGCAATCTATATAGGTGAGCAATGCATTGGGGAAGCCTCCGGTCAATTTTTCAAGCGCGAATAAAGCCGCCGTGTCGGAGAGACGCGAAACAATACGAAGGGGTGCGAAGCGTCTAAAGACGGGATAAAACCTTCGGAAAACAAAAAAGAAACCGAAATAGATATACAAAGGACAGAAAAAGACAAGAAAAGAGTTGACAGTTTGTAACCGCTTTGTTACATTTAGACCGTCAATCGTTACAAAATGATGAAAACTATCTTTTGGTGTCCATTTTGTTGTTCCGAAAAGACTTCCTAACAAATTAAGGAAACTTTGCGCGAACCAAAGGGACAAAGAAAGGCGGCTTAAAGAATGGGCAATAAGAGAACAAGCTGGTTATGGCTTTCCTTAAGTGTGCTGCTTGCGTTCGTCCTTTATACACAGCCTGCATGGGCGGTAGAGGAACAATCGGCAGAAGCGCAAGCCGTAGAGGCGCAATCCGTAGAGAAATCGGCGGAAGAAATTCAATCGGAAGAAGCATCGTCCGCAGAAGAATCCTCTGTCGAAGACCAATCGGAAGAACAACCGGAAGAGCAACCGGCACAGAAAAGACAACCGCTGCGTGCGCCACGCCGCACACCGGTGAAAAGCGGAGTGCAGGAAATTGACGGAAAACTGTATCTTTATGATGCGCAAGGCGTGATGCGCCGTGACAATGCTTGGGTGGAATTTCAAGGCAAGTATTATTTTCCGAACGCAGAAGGTGTTTTGTATCGCAATCGTGTCATTACCTTTGGTTCAAAGGTGGCGTATTACATGGATCATGACGGTTCGATGGGCACGGGTTTTCGGGAAGTCGGCGATGCGCTCATGTATTTTAACGACAATGGCGTTCGCAACAACAGCAATGCGTGGGTAGAGACCGAACGCGGATGGGTTTTCCCGAATGCGAATGGTCTTGTATACCGCGACCGTGTCATTACCTTTGGTTCAAAGGTGGCGTACTATATGGATCATGATGGCACCAGGGGCACCGGTTTTCGGGAAGTCGGCGATGCGCTCATGTATTTTAACGACAATGGCGTTCGCAACAACAGCAATGCGTGGGTAAAGACCGATCGCGGATGGGTGTTTCCAAATGCGAATGGTCTTGTATATCGCGATCAGGTAATCACCTTTGGTTCGCAAGTGGCATATTACATGGATCACGACGGTACAAAGGGAAGCGGATTCCGCGAAGTTTCCGGCATGTTAATGTATTTCAAAGAAAACGGATTGCGCGACAACAGCAATGCCTGGGTAAAGACCGAACGAGGCTGGATCTTCCCCAATGCAAAAGGACAGGTTTATCGAAACCAATTCATTACCTTC
Source organism: uncultured Murdochiella sp. (assembly GCF_902488755.1). Lineage (GTDB taxonomy): Bacteria > Bacillota > Clostridia > Tissierellales > Peptoniphilaceae > Murdochiella. The sequence goes on from NZ_CABTXF010000007.1 coordinate 14,261, forward strand.
GGCAAGAGCGTGGCATATTATATGGGAAATGATGGTGTTGCGGTATCCGGTATGGTGAACGTGAATGGCACGGTGTACCGCATGACCGGCAAGAATGGCGCGCGCCTGGTGCAGGAAGGCGAATATTCTGCGGAAGGCAAAGTATTTTATGCGGACAGCTACGGCGAACCGGTGCGCAATCGCCTGATTACCATAAATGGTAAACAGTATTATCATGGCGCAGATGGTGCGCGTTACTATAAAAATTTTACACTCGGACAAGATAAATATACGGTCGATCCGGCGACAGGAGCGATTCAGAAGAAAGAGACCAATACGGTGAAATCCGTCGGCGACGGTGCGCCAAAGCTCTATCTGCTGCGTGATTTGCAGTTCCAGGGCGTTATCCGCTGGAATGGTTATCTCTTCACGTATTATTCGCAAAGCGTTCTGCCCGGGCCGGGACTTCGCATACCGGGTCGTCATGTCAATAAAGACGGTTATGTTGCGGACGGCGATGGCTTTATTGTCCTGGCGAATGATGCACCGAAGGGAACCATCATTCCGACGCCGTTTGGCTATTTTGGAAAAGTTTATGACCGTGGAACCACCGGCAATCATTTTGATGTGTACACCAAGTAGCCGGCAAAGTAGAGTACGTAACGAATAAGAGCAAAGGAAGAAGAATGAAGCAAGACGGAATACACCGTCGCCGCCTGTTGGCGGCGGCATACATACTGATTGGACTGCTGTTGTGCGCCCTTCCGGGGAAAGCCCATGCAGTCGAGGTAGGACCTCAAAAAATAGAGCAGACCATTCCGGTTGCCACGCGTATCGAGCGAGAAGGAGACGATATTATTCTCTACGATAATTCGGGTCGCCGTATGCACAACAATTCTTGGGTGCGTTATCAGGAAAAGTTCTATTTCGCCAATTTTGAGGGGAAAGCCTATCGACATGTGATTCTGCATTTTGACGATCAGACTTCGTACTATGTTAACGAAAACGGCGAGCGTCAAAATGGTTTAGTCCGGATGAACGGCGCATTGCGCTATTTTTATGAATCCGGAGAAAAGAAGGATCAGATGGCCATCGACAGCGGCTGGGTTTCCAGCAGCAAAGGCTGGCTCTTTGTGAATGAACAGCGGGAAGTCTATCACGATCAGTTCATTTCTTTCGGCACAAAAGTGCGGTATTACCTGGGCACCGACGGGACGATTCAGAAGGGAATCGTGCCGGCGCAGGGAACGGTGTATCGCATGACGGGAGAAAACGGCGCGCTTCTTCAAAAAAGCGGATCGTATACGTATAAAGGGAAGTGGTATTTCGCCAATTCGCAGGGAGAACCGTATCGCAGTCAAGTCATTTCGTTTGGCGATACGAAGTACCTGATGGGTGAGGACGGCAGCCGCCAGGACGGTCACGTAACCGTCGGCGGCGCAGAATACATCGCCGATGTGAAGGCGGGTACGGTGGAAAAAGTACGAAACTACGATTTTCTTTGGCCTGTAAAGGGAGAAACCGAAATTTCTTCTCCGTTCGGTTGGCGCTGGGGATGTATGCACAAAGGAATTGACATTCCGGGCGATTGGGGAACGCCGATTCAGGCGGCACATGATGCGGTTGTTGTCGAAACCGGCTACAATGACGCGCTCGGCAATTATGTAAAGATGCGTGGGGATGACGGCTATTTCACCAATTACTTTCATCTCAGTGAAATTCTCGTCGCCGAAGGACAGCACGTTGCCGAAGGAGAACGTATTGCTTTAATGGGATCGACGGGCGATTCCACCGGTCCGCACTTACATTTTGAAGTGCGCACGGGCGGCAGCATGGAAGAAGCGCACGACCCGTTGACCTATACCTTTAGTTATTGATTTTCCTCTGCAGTAAGGAGAAAGCGAAAAGCGACGCGACTTGCGCCGCTTTTTTATCACTTGACATAGCGTTGACAGATGCAAACCGGCTTGTTACATTGATACGAGATAGAGAAAATCGGCATAGAGGAACGAGAGTTCCGAAAAGCAAGTGTGTTGGACAGGCTGTGAAAAGGATTGTCCAACGTATGAGCAGGATGAGAGGAAGGCGGTTCCATGAAACGAAAGGGATTGACGGCACGCCTGACCGTGCTTTCAGCGAGCTTGGTATTAGCGCTTTTTTTGCAAACAGAAGCAGCACGTGCAGCAGAGCCATCAAAAGAGCAAGTAGAGACACAAAGCACGGTGAACTCTACGGAAAACACGGGCAATGAAGCAACTTCCTCCTCAAATGAGGAGACGGACAAAGAGGAAAGCTCTTCGGAAAAGAAAGCATCCTCGGCAGAAGAATCCTCGGTCGAAGAAGAAGGCACCTCTTACCGTAAAGCCCCCAATCGGAGTCCGGCTGCGCAATCGTCGTATACGCGCGGCGTGCAGGAAAAGGACGGGAAACTCTATCTGTACGACGAGACCGGAACGCTTCGTCAGGACAACGCTTGGGTTTCGTTTGAAGGAAACTATTATTTCCCGAATGCCGAAGGCGTTCTGTATCGTGACCAGCTGATTACCTTTGGTTCGCATGTCGCGTATTACCTGGATCATAATGGTCGAATGCGCACCGGTTTTCAGGAAATCAACGGAAAATTGATATATTTCCGCGAGAACGGTGTATTGGCGAAAGACAACAAATGGATTAGTACCGATCGAGGATGGGTTTTCCCAAATGCGCAAGGTGTTGTCTATCGCGACCAGTTTATTACTTTTGGTTCGAAGGTTGCGTATTACCTGAAGCATGACGGTACGTATGTAACCGGTTTTCAGGAAATCAACGGAAAATTGATGTATTTCCGCGAGAACGGTTTGTTGGTGAAAGACAATCAATGGGTGAACACCAATCGGGGATGGGTTTTCCCGAATGCGCAGGGCGTTGTCTATCGCGACCAGTTTATTACTTTTGGTTCGAAGGTTGCGTATTACCTGAAGCATGACGGCACATATGTCACGGATTTTCAGGAAATCAATGGCAATTTGATGTATTTCCGCGAGAACGGTGTTTTGGCGAAAGACAATCAATGGGTCAACACCAAGAACGGTTGGGTATTTCCTAACGCGCAGGGCGTTTTGTATCGCAACCGGTTCATTTCCTTCGGAGCAGACAAAAAATATTATTTGAATCCGAACGGCATCTTGCAGACGGGCATGGTCGAAGCCAATGGGACGGTCTATGATGTGGAGTCCAATGGCCTGCTTAAGATGTATCCGCACAGCTATGTGTACCAGGGAAAATGGTACTTTGCGAATGAAAAGGGTGAACCGTACCGCAATCGCTTCATCTCTTTTGGGAAGGTTCGCTATTTGATGGGCGAGGATGGCAGTCGTCAGACCGGCATGGTTCCTTTCCAGGGAACGGTGTACCGCTTAGACGCAAGCGGCGAGTTGGTACGAGAATCCTCATCCTACGATTACAATGGCAAAACCTATTTCGCTAAACCGGATGGAATGCCGTATCGCGACCAGGTGCTGACCTTTGGTCCCTCCTATGCCATGTACATGGGCGAGGATGGCGCAAAGCAGTACGGCTTGTGCGCAGGCAAGAACAACGCTTATTACGCAGATACCAATACTGGCAATCTTTTGCGCAATTACGGCTTATTCCAGATAAACAACGAAGTATATCACAGCGGAACAACGTTCGCCCTGACCAGAGGATGGAAGAAGGTGAACGGCGATTTATTCTATTTCGATACGCAAGCGAAGTATCCCAGCGCATTGAAAAATATGGTACGAACGATTGACGGACGCGGATATCGGTTCGATGCCTATGGGCGCGCAACGCAAGAGGCGACCTATTCAGTTGCCGGTGAATGGAGTTATACTGGTGGCTATCTGACTGGCCCGGCGGTTTCCGATCGCTTTGTGGGCGAGAATTTTGCCGTCGTCAGTTTACGTCATCAATATATGTGGGTTTTCAGTGGCGGAGAGCTGGCGGTTGCCACGCCGATTATTTCCGGCAAGCCATCCACACCGACTGTTCGCGGCAATTTTTACGTGCAAGGAATGACGAAGGGAACCTATTTAACCGGTCCGACATGGCGTTCATGGGTAGACTACTGGGTTCCGTTTTATGGCGACTACGGCATTCATGATGCCCCGTGGCAATACCGAGATAATTTCTACAAAGACAGTGAATCGTATACGTGGGTGGGCAGCCATGGCTGTGTGAACGTACTGCCATCCGTGATGCCTCGTGTGTATGATGCCCTTTATACAGGAAGTGCGGTTACGGTGTATTAAAGAAGATGCCAAGAAGCCCCCATAAAGAGACCTCAAGGAATAGAGAAAGGAAGTGCCATGAACAAGAAGAGAAAAACGCAATTCGGCGTTCTTTCGGCTGCCCTGCTGATGGCGTTAACGTTACAACCGGTTACGAATACGGTGTACGCGCAGGAGACCTCCGGCGAACAGATTGTGGAACAGAAGCCGGAAAGTGCGCCCGAAAGCGCGACGGAAGAAACAACGGCTCCCGTGGAAAATAGCCAAGGTGCAGCAGAAACGAAAGAAAGCCCATCGGCCTCGTCCGGTGAAGCCGCTGCAGAAGATGGCTCCTCTAAAGAGGAAAAAGGGCAGACTTCGCAGGGGGAAACCTCGCAGCCAGGGGAAGCATCGAAACAGAATCCTTCCGATAGTTTGGAAGAAAAGCCGATTCTTCCGGAAAATGCTCCGGAAAGTTCCGCCGAGCAGAAGAGCGAAGCTCCTGCGCCGGCAAAAGCACAGCGCGCACCGCGCAGAAGTTTGGGCGGTATTCGGGAAATCAATGGCAAGCTCTACCTGTATGACGAGCAGGGAAATCTGCGCAAAGATAACAAGTGGGTGGAGTATCAAGGAAAATACTATTTTCCCAATGCCCAAGGCGTATTATATCGAGATCAAATTATTACGTTCGGTCCGAAGGTAGCTTACTACATGAATCATGAAGGCACGTATGCCACGGGGTTCCAAACGGTTGGCGGATGGCTGATGTATTTTCGGGAAGATGGTATCCGCGCGAACGATAATACATGGGTAAAGACCGAACGCGGCTGGGTATTTCCGAATGCCGAAGGCAAGCTGTATCATGACCGCATCATCACGTTTGGATCGAAGGTCGCCTATTACATGAAGAGTGATGGCACCTACGCCACGGGCTTTCAGGAAGTGGACGGCAACCTGATGTATTTTCGCGAGAACGGGGTTCGCGCCAACGACAATAAATGGGTGGAGACTGAGCGCGGATGGATTTTCCCGAATGCGCAGGGCATTCTCTATCGCAATCGCATTATCACATTTGGAACGAAGGTCGCCTATTACATGAAGGACGACGGTACGTTTGCTACGGGTTTTCAGGAAGTGGATGGAAACTTGATGTATTTCCATAAAAACGGGGTTCGTACCAACGACAATAAATGGGTGGAGACCCAACGTGGATGGATTTTCCCCAATGCCCAAGGCATTCTCTATCGCAACCGCTTCATTACGTTTGGGCGTGACACGGCGTATTTAATGGGCGAAGACGGAATCAAAAAAACGGGCTTGACGCGCTTCAAAGGCGCACTGTATCCGCTGGATCCGCTGTCGGGAAAATTGATGAAATATACGCCGGGCTACCATGTCATTAATGGAAGACGGTATTATGTTCGTCCGGACGGTACCATTTCGGACAGTGGGCACTGGGTGGAAAAGAATGGTCGGCGCTACTACGAAAAAGTGGACGGCACGTATTTTAAGAATCAGCAGATTAGTTTCGGCAACGTCTACTACTATATGGACGGCGATGGTGCGACGACTTCCGGCATTCATCAGGTCGGGAACAACTATTATTTCTACGACCCGGCGCGGAACAACGAGCGGCGCAATGTGGAGGGTGTTTTCCATTGGCAGGGTAATTCCTATTACATTGGTTCGCAGTCGGCTATTTTGACCAACCAATTCGTGCTGGTCGATGACCAAGGATACGATGCAGACAGCAAGGGCATTCTGCACAAAACGTCGCGTCTTTTGGTGATTGACCTTTCCACACACCAGAAGCCGTACAACTTTGACTTTGATACGTTTGCGAAGGGCGTATCCGGCGTCATCCTGCGTGCCGGGTACACCGGTTACGGTACAGGCGACTATTATGATAAAGATGCGGAGTTCGAGCGTTTTTATCGTGAGTTCAACGCCAGAGGAATTCCCATCGGTGCGTACTGGTATTCCTGCGCGAACGAAGTCAAGGAGGGCGTAGCGGAAGCCAAGGCCTTCCAAAAGGCGATTGCCGGCAAGAAATTCTCGCTTCCGGTTTACTGGGATACCGAGGATGAATATCATCAGCGCAAAACAGACAAAAAGACAATGACCGATACGGCATTGGCATTCTTAAAGGAGATGGAAAAAGCGGGCTATTATACAGGCATTTATGCTTCCTCTTCTTGGTTGAATGAGAAACTGGATATGTCTCGCCTGAAGAATTATGACGTTTGGGTGGCGCACTACGGTGTCAACAAGCCATCCTATTCGGGAAAGTACGGCATGTGGCAGTTCACGTCTCAGTATAAAAAGGACGGTTTTCCGTATCACCTTGATGCCAACTGGATGTTTGTAGACTATCCGTCGATTATTCGCAATGCAGGACTCAACGGCTATTAATCGGCATCGAAAAGAAAAGAGAATAAAAACCGGATTGGGGCGAAGGCGACGGGCATTCGCCCTTTTCCTATGTTAAAATAGACTGCAAAGTAAGAGAGTATGTATAACGACGAATACCGCCGAAAGTCGAGAAAAAGGAGCATAGAACCATCATGGGATTAAAAGAAGATTTGTTGCAAAAAATTGAGACGCGCAGCATCCGTGTCGGCGTGGTCGGCTTGGGGTATGTCGGTCTGCCGCTGGCAGTAGAAAAAGCGCGCGCCGGATTCGAAACCATCGGCTTTGATGTGCAGGATGAAAAAGTCAACCTCGTTAACGCCGGTCACAACTACATTGGTGATATTGTCGATGATGACCTGAAGGCGTTAGTCGAAGCGAAAAAGCTGCGTGCGACGACGGATTTCAGCTTTATTCGTGATGTGGATTTTATCGCGATTTGCGTACCGACACCGCTGGATGCGCATCAGCAGCCGGACATCAGCTACGTACAAACTTCTGCCGAAAACATTGCCAAACATCTAAAAGCAGGCACGATGGTTGTTTTAGAGTCCACCACGTATCCGGGAACCACCGAAGAACTGGTCAAACCGATTTTAGAGAAGGGATCCGGGCTTCGCTGCGGTGAAGATTTTTACCTCGGCTTTTCGCCGGAACGGGTAGATCCGGGCAATAAACAGTTTAAGACAAAGAATACGCCGAAGGTTGTCGGCGCGATCGGCAAAGACGCGACCGAGGTGATTGCCAAAATGTATTCCGCCGTTCTGGAAGGGGAAGTGTATCCCGTTTCTTCGCCGGCGGTAGCCGAAATGGAAAAGATTTTGGAAAATACCTATCGCAATGTGAACATTGGCTTGGTGAATGAACTTGCCATTCTCTGCCATCGCATGGGTATTTCTATTTGGGAAGTGATTGATGCGGCGAAAACCAAACCCTATGGTTTCCAGGCGTTTTATCCCGGACCAGGCTTAGGCGGCCACTGCATTCCTTTAGATCCGTATTATCTGTCGTGGAAAGCGCGTGAGTACGGTTTCCATACCTCCATGATCGAGTCGTCTATGATGGTCAACGACAAGATGCCGGAGTACACGGTGGATCGCGCGGCGCAGGTGCTCAATCGGCATAAGAAACCGCTGAACGGTTCCAAAGTCCTGGTGCTTGGCGTGGCGTATAAAAATGATATTGATGATTATCGGGAAAGTCCGGCAATCCATGTGCTGGATATTCTCAAAGCACGTGGTGCGGATGTACAGTTTTTTGATCCCTATATTCCTTCCTTCCGCCATCAGGGTAAAACATATACCGGAATGACCTCTCTCACCGCAGACAATGTGACGGCAGCCGATTTGGTGGTCATTACTACGGCGCATCAAGCATACGATTATCCAATGATTTTGCAGAATGCCAAGGCGATTTTCGACGCCCGCAACGCGATTCCGCAGCCGGAGAAGTACGAAAACGTCGAGACGCTCTAAGGATATAGCATCCGGAAAGACCGGTCGTTGACTATGGGGCGAATTCGAAAAAGAAAAAGGAACAGCCCGATGAATATTTTATATATCGATCATTATGCCGGCTCCAGTTCCATGGGAATGGAGTTTCGCCCTTATTATTTTGCTAAAGAATGGCAAAAGTGGGGACATCGCGTTCGAATTCTTGCCGCAGATTATTCACATCTGCGAAAAGCGAATCCTACCGTATCTGGCGCCTTGGAATGCCAAGCTATTGATGGGGTGGAGTTTCAATGGATCAAGACAACGCCGTATCCGAAAAACGGGATAAAACGCTTGTGGAATGTTGCACAATTTCTATTCCAGTTGCGACGTCATGCCGCGGAAATCGTTCGGGACTTTTCGCCGGACATCATCATCGCTTCCTCCACCTATCCGTTGGACACGTATCCCGCGCAGAAAATGAAAAAAATAGCACAGGAAATGGGGATCGATGCTTGTTTGGTGCATGAAGTACATGATATGTGGCCGATTACACCGAAGCAGCTTTATCACCTTTCGGATCGTAATCCGGTCATTCGCTATTTGCAAAGAGCAGAAGATTCGTTCTGTAGAAATGCAGACTTTGTCGTATCCGTATTACCGAATGCTAAAGATTATTTTGTGGAACATGGCATGGCGGCGGATCATTTTCTCTATGTTCCGAATGGAATCGCCTCATCGGACTGGGAGCATCCTGAACCGCTGCCGGAGGAACATGCTCACGCATTAAAGCGAGCCAAAGAGGAGAATAGATTTATTCTTTCTTTTTTTGGAAGTCATACACCGTCTTACGGATTGGACACGCTGCTGGATTCGGCCAAGATGCTGGATCCTTCCACATTTTTCTTGGCTTTTGTAGGAGAAGGTGGATACAAAGAGACGCTCATTCAAAAGGCAAAAGAAATGGGCTTGGACTCCAATGCATATTGTTTTTTACCCCGTATTGGGAAGCGATCCATTCCGACGTTGTTAGAGCATTCGGACGCTTCTTATGTTGCAGCGATTCGCAATGAAATGTTTCGCTTTGGTATTGGCATGAATAAGCTCATGGATGCCATGATGGGGGAGAAGCCGGTATTATATGCGGTGGATGCACCCAATAACTGGATTGAAGAGTATGATTGTGGCATCAGTGTGGAGGCGGAAAATGCTAAGGCGCTTTCCAAAGGATTTTGCGAGTTGATTCAGTTGCCCAAGGAACGGCGGGCACAAATGGGAACGAACGGGAAAAATGCTATGCAGGAGTTTTTTTTGTATCCGCATTTAGCAAAGCAATTTTTAGAAGGCATTACGGGGAGCAAATAAGAGAGGTTGCGGATGGATACGGTGGATTTACTATATATCGCTTTTGTAGATCTGAACGAACCAGCGAATTCGGGTTCCAGCGTTCGTCCGCAGCAAATGCTTCATGCTTTTCAGAAGATTGGCTGTAGCATGAAGGTATTGGACGGTTGGCATAATAAGCGAAAAGAACGTCGTGCGCATGTAAAAGAAGTGATGCGATGGTTGGATACCCATCAAGTTCGTTATTGTTATGTCGAGCCACCGTCGGGACCTTTTTTTGTTCGTGAAGATTTGATGCTGCTTAAAAAGCTTCATAAAATGGGCGTACCCATCGGTCTTTTTTATCGTGATATTTACTGGCGATTTAAGAGCCAATATACGAAAATCAATCCGCTGAAATTCTTTCTCATTCAGTGCCTACAACGGCGGGATCTTGCCGTTTTCAAAAAAACGGTATCGCTATTTTATTTTCCGACGATGCAGATGGTAAACATTGCCGATTTTCAGGTGCCATTTGCCATTCTGCCACCCGGTGCGGATGCGAGCGAATTGGGGTCTTCGGACTTTTCGGAAATGGATCGAATTCATAATGCGGAAGTGCTCACTCTGTTTTTTGTTGGCGGACTTTCACCGCGGTATGGTTTTGATATCTTGCTGGATGCCGTCAAAACCATTAACCAACAACAACTTCGTCTACGATTGACGGTTGCCTGTCGTGCGCAAGAATGGCTTGATTTTCAACAACACTATGCGATTGAGAAATGGGATTGGCTGACCATTCGCCATGTGTCTTTTGGTGACGGATTAGAAGAGCTGTATCAACAAGTGGATTTTTCCGTATTGCCTTTGCGAAAAAACGCCTATACGGACTTTGCCATCTCCGTCAAACTGTTTGAATATGCTGGATACGGGAAACCCGTACTTTGTACGGACTTGGAAGCCATGTCACAAATCGTTCAAGAGAATGGTTTAGGCTGGGTCTGCAAAGATAACGCGGAAGATATGGCAAGAGTATTAGAGAGTATTATTGTGGATCGTCCGTCTATTATCGAGAAAAAAGAGAACATCAAACGATTTTTGCCCGAGAACACATGGGAAGCGCGTGCCCAAGAAGTGCTTTTCACACTTGGAAATCTAAACGGGAAAAACAGATAGGAGTTTTCATGTCGTTTACAACGGTTGTCTTTCTATTTTTCTTTTTTCCTCTTTTTTGTGGCGTATACTTTTTATTGCGCTGTTTTCCGAAAAAAAACACGCTTCTTTCGGACTATTTTGTGCTGTCCATGAGTTTTCTCTTTTATGTGCTCAATTTATATGCGGTGGGCGCAGGGTGGAAAACAGGAGTCGCTTTAGGTGTCGTATGCGTAATGACAGCGCTCGTTGGTAAAATTCTGGCGAGATTAAAAAATAAAACGAAGAGCAAACTATTATTCTTCGTTGCCGTAGCCTTCTTACCGCTCTTTATTTTCAAATACCTTAATTTTATTTTGGCGACAATCAATACAGTGTTTCATAGCTCACTTTCTGCCGGAACCCTTATTGCCCCACTGGGAATTTCTTTTATCACTTTTTCGGTGGTGTCCTATTTGGTGGATGTCTATCGTGGTGAAGACCCCGGCTCATTTCGATCCGTTGGACTTTACCTGCTTTTTTTTCCAAAAATCTTATCCGGTCCGATCATCACATGGAAGGAATTTCACGCAAAATGGAATGCCCGTCAAGAGTCGGTTGATTTAGCCGAACAAGGAATTCGTCGCATGATTATCGGCATGGCGAAAAAAGTCATCATAGCGGATAGCTTAGGTGCTACTATTGCTCTTATTACCAGCAATATTCCGCAAGGCGTAGATTCACAGACCATGCTATTGCTTGGCTTTTGTATGATGTTTCAGATTTATCTTGATTTTTCCGGCTATTCGGATTTCGCCTTGGGCATTTCCAACTTGTTGGGCGTTCAATGGGAAGAGAATTTTTCTTATCCGTATTTATCCACTTCGGTGACAGAGTTTTGGAGAAGATGGCATATTTCCTTAGGAAGTTGGTTTCGAGAGTATCTCTATATCCCTCTTGGCGGAAGCCGTAAAGGGAATGTGTATTTTCATCTCTTTGTTGTGTTTTTCGCTACGGGAATTTGGCATGGAGCGCACTGGAATATGGTGGCGTGGGGGATTTTGAACGGTCTTGCTGTTATCGTAGAACGGAAATGGAAAAAGCAACGGGAGAAACTACCCCGCTTTTTCGCATGGCTGATGACCATGATTTTTGTGTACTTTTCCTGGATGTTGTTCATGGCACCGAGTTTTGGGAATGCGATGGAATATTTTCGCCTGCTCTTTCATTCTCCTTATTCTGCTGAGAACATCAACTTTCAATGGTCGTTTTTCCTCACCGGTCGTACAATGTTTTTCCTTATCATCGCGATGATCGGATCGTTTATGCCTATGCAGTGGCGAGAACAAATTTGTCGGCGATGGAAGAGAGCGGACGGATCGGCTTTACGCTATTGGACAGAGGCGATAGTATTGCTGGCACTTTTTGTGGTTTCCGTACTATTTATGATTAACGCCAGTTATCGTCCGTTTTTGTATTTTCAATTTTAGAAGGAGGGAAGTGGAATGAGACGGCATAAAATTGTCTTCCTCTTTTGTTTCTTTCTGTTATTGTGTCTGCCAGCGATGACAATGAATCACAAAAAGGATTATGTTTCCGAGATCGATAATCGGAAATTGACAAATTGGACAAACGGCATAGGCGATCGAGCGGATTGGCTGACAAAGTACAAATATATCAACGATCGCATCGGCGGGCGTGAGCAAATGATCATGGGATATATGTGGTTGAATGATAGGCTGTTCCATGAATTAACGCATCCCTTGTATACGTATGGAAAAAAGGGAGAGGTGTTTTTCAAAATGCACCCCAATATCCAATATACTGCGTATCATGACCACTTCGTTTCCTTTGTCGATCAAATGCGAAGATATTGCGAAGAGAGAGGTATTCCCTTTTATTTCCAGTTTGATCCGGAGAAGATTTCTACCTATTGTGAAGATTTGCCCATCGGTGTGAACTATCAAGATGAGTGGGTGGATACATTATTATCAAAGATGAAGCAAAAAGGCATCTGTGTCGTTGATAATAAAAAAGTACTGGAACAGGAAGCAAAAACGCAGCGCGTATTTAATGTGAAATTTAACGCCGGTCATTGGAACGACTTAGGCGCTTATTATGGGATGAACCATCTTTTTGAACAGATGAACGCTGCCTTTCCGGCGGTCAAACCCTTGCCAAAAGATTTCTTTTTATTGGGGTCACATGAGGAGACATCTCTTCAGGGGATGCACTTTCCCATTCAGGAGGAGATTCCGGACATCGACTTAAAAGAACCTTTTGTCAATTTAACAGAATCGTATCAGCCTGAGGTGGAAGTGGATTCGCGTTTTCCCTATTTCCATTATTTTATCAATGATAACAAGCGCGCAGCGGTGTTACCGAAAACGCTGATTTTTCAGGGGAGTTATCTGAATAGCTGGAATCAGTTTATCATTGCCAATACGCGAGAATGTATGGGCATACACGATTATCAAAATGTCTTTCGGCTTCCCTATTATATGATGTTGTTTCAACCGGAAGCAGTCGTTTTTGAACTGGCGGAATACACCGTAGAGGATTATTATTTTCCGGAAGAAAAAATGACGAAAGTAGATTTTCCGCCGGCGATGACGGCGCAGGCGTTGCGCAATCAAAAAACGGATCTGCAGAATCGTGTGGTCTCCGATAGTATGATGGAACAAGAACATTCTACTTCCTTTTCCATTGCCCTGAACACCAAGAACGTTCGGTATGCGTATCTCGTTTCGGGAAACGAAGTATATGACATGGAAAAGCAGGAAGGAGAAGCGAATTTCCATCTGCAGGTACTGCAATCCGAGAAGATTAAACAACATCCTGTAGAATTGTACTACTACACACAGCAAGGTAAATGGGAGAAAGAAACGAATGCCGGGCTTTTTTATAACAAATGAAAAAAATGCATCCACTGTGTTTCGCCAATTAGGGACGATGCCCCTTCTTCATGATGATTCCATGGTAGATGGTTGGGTTGTTTCTCGCGATGTGTTGGATCGTTTTGGCGAACACAAAGTGTTTTTTGAAGACGCCGATATCCTTGTGATGACAGATGGCATCATAACGAACGCGCATCATTTAGGCGTCTTGGAACATCCGGAAGGGTTGGGTGGATGGATTCGTGATCAACGAGAGACAGATCCTCTGTTCTTTAAGCGCTTCTGCGGTTCTTTTTCCGGTGCTATATGGGATCGAAAAGCGAAAGAATGGACGATTTATACGTCTCCCACAGGGGATCGTGCGGTATTTTATTGGCTGGATCCCGAAAAGCAACGTGTCATTGTCGGCTCGCAAATGAACTTTGTCACCGACACCATGAAACGTCTTGGAATTCCTCGTGTTCCCGATGAACAGGGACTTAAAAACTTCCTTAACTTCGGCTTTTTCACCGATACGCATACGGGTGTGCAAGGCGTTCGCCGTCTTTACCCCGGCGACTATTTGTGCTTACGTGCTGACTTTGTCGAAACAAAGTCGTATATCACGTTTGCGGAAAAAAATCTTCCGGATAAAAATATCGATGAGGCGATCACTTCTCTTCATGAAGTATTCCTATCGAGCTTAGAGGATAGTGTATTTTGGAATCAACGGCATGGGTATACGGGCTTGGTTGATTTAAGTGGTGGAGCGGATACGAGGATCATCTTTTTCGCTTTACAACACCTCGCTCCGAAGTCGTTTGAGACGTTGACCTATGCGCAAAAGGGGAGCCGAGATCATACGATTGCCAAACAAATTGCGCAGGATGCGAACACGCCTTGGCATTTTATGCCGTTAGATTCGCCTCAGTTTCTGACCGAAGTGGACACGCTGATGCTGATGAATAATGGCGTCAGTTATTATTTTGGAATAACTGGCGGAAAACAGATGTTGCAAAATTTGGCGTTATCCCATTACGGCGTGGAATGGACGGGCATTGCAGGCGATATTCATGAAGGCGCCATGTTGACAGAAAATGCAGAGCAGGCTCCGCAGGAAGACATGGAACGATACCGCTTATCCCGACATTTTCCGCTTTTTCCGACAAAGGAAAATGAAGAGATCGGTCGCTTTTCTACCAATGACCGGTTTTGGTTTTTCACGCGCGGTTTTTTGGCGGCAGCCTCTACTAATTTTATTCGGCAGTACTATACCGAGCCTTTAATGCCTTTGGCGGATTCCGCTTTTTTACAGGTCTTGTTCGACATTCCGTGGAAACAGCGCGTTTATGATAAAATACAGATGCGTTGGCTGAAACGGGAATTCCCGATGAGCGTAAGGTATCCCCATTCCGGAACGGGTTTACCGTTATCCCGTGAATTTTATCCATGGCACGTCATAGAACGAAAAATCCATACGGCGTTATCTTTGCTACGCGCGAAGAGGAAGGGAAAGCCGATAACGAATGATATGAATCCGTTGGATTATTGGTGGAATACAGAAGACAAGATTCGAGAAGAACTCATCCGATATTATCGAGACTCTGTTTCGGCGATACAGGAGGAAGAGATGCAAGGCATTGTGCGTGAATTATTCGAGCAGGGCGCACACTTTGTGGATCGCGGATTAGCTCTTTCCATTATTTCCTACTATAAGAATTATTTGGATTGAGAAATAATACAAGAGGGCGGATATGATTTTAACGTTAACGGCAGGGTACCCGTTTGGAGGGGAACCATTTTTGATTTCCGAGGATCTTTATGCTCCGGAAGAACTGATCTATTTGGCATTGCATCCATCAAAAGAGGAGAATCAAAGTCGCCATCGCGGCATTCGTATCGCAGAAAAAAGAAATGTCTTTGTTATGGCGATATGGGCATTGCGTGGTCTGGGAGATCCTTTGGTATGGCACGAAATGGGCTGGATGAGAAAAAATCGCAAGCTTTCTCTTCATAATATAGGGGTGATGCTCGGCTACTACGCCTATGCCAAACGATGCTATCGTGAAATATATCGATGGATGAAGAGCGAAAATCTGTTGCGCAAGGATACCATCATGTACTCCTATTGGATGGTCACCCATGCGATGGTCTGTGCGCTGGTTAAGCGAAAAGTGCCAAACATGCGTATTTTAACGCGATGCCATGGCTATGATATTTACGAATATCGCTATCCGGGAGAATATCTTCCCTTTCGCGACTTTATTTTCCGTTCGATGGATGCGATTTGCCCCATCAGCGCAGATGGGGTACACTACCTCGAGCAAACCTATGCGGAAAGCCTTGAGAAGCAAAAGATATCCTTGCATCGTCTGGGTACGTTGGAGAAGGGCGCTACGCCCCCTAAAAGAAAAGGCGAGCCGTTTCGCCTCGTCTCCTGCTCGAGCATGATCCCTCTAAAGCGGATTCATCTTCTTATTGCCGCTTTATCGAAAATCGGACAACCGGTGGAATGGGTTCATTTTGGCGATGGTCCGTTGATGTCGACGTTGCAAAATCAGGCCAAAGACACTTTGTCGCAAACGTCCGTGCAGTATATATTTAAGGGACATGTGCCAAACGAGGAGGTTTTGCAATATTACAAAGAAAATCATGTTGATGTTTTCCTTAACGTCAGCGAGACGGAAGGCGTACCGCTTTCCATCATGGAGGCACTTTCGTTCGGCATTCCGGTCATAGCAACAAAAGTGGGAGGAACAGGAGAAATTGTTACTTCGGGTTTGAATGGAACCCTTTTGCCTAAGGATGTTGCTCCCTCTGCGCTTTCGAATGCCATTCGAGATATGATGGTGCGATCGGACGAAGAGCGCAATACAATGTGTAGAAAAGCCCGTGAAAGTTGGGAAAAGAACTGTAGCGCAGAGAAAAACTATCGCGACTTTTATGCCATGGTTCAAAATCGGTAAAAATAACCCCATGGTGCTCGACAATCCGTTGGACGGACAAGTAGTAAGGAGATATGTGTGAATCGTATCATTCAGTTTCACGAAGGACAAAATCGAAAACTGCAGGTTTTCTGCGCAAGATATATTCCGGCAAAATGGAGAGAAAAACGCGAATCCATATTGGATCTCACATTCTATTTTCTGTTTCTCTTCTACACGGTTGGCGCCAATTTTTATGGTTTTTCTCTTGGTTTACGATTGCTGTTGCATAGCATCACGCTTCTTCTCGCCTTGTCTCTCTTTTGTGAACCGAATCCTGAACCGGCTTCACCAGATCTCTTTTGGACTTTTGCCTATTATCTTATGGGGATAGGAAGTTTAGCCACCTGCATCGTGGTTCGGGGGAAGGCGTATCTACTATTGTCGTTGGTTTGGTTGATTCTTTTTCCCTTTGCGCGAAGTGTGCTAAAGCGTGACGTGTTTTACTTGTGGCTGAAACGATTTTGCATTACTTTATGCCGTTTTTTTATAGCCGTTTTGGCTATTTCACTAGTGTTGTCTCCCTTAACGGAAAGTCAGTATGTAGGAATCTACAGTGATCCGAACGATCTGGCAATGATTTGCGTGATGGCCATCATTAGTAACTTGTTTTTATATCATGTAGAAAAAACAAAGAAAAAAGAACGACATGTGATTTTTTCTATTATCGCCACAACATTGATCTTATTTTCACGTTCTCGGACGGGCATGGTGATGATGTTTTGGGTCTATGTGATGTATATTGCTTATCTATTGGTTCATAAAGAAGTGGTGGTAAGAAGAATATCCAAATTCATCGCTGGTAATGTTCTATGCTATTTGATTTTATATCTCGTTCTTTCCTATGGGACGCCTATTTCCGCACACGCCATCTATCCGTTGATCAATCCTGCGTATAAAGAACAATTGGAAAAGCAAGACGGAAAAGAGATTACTTTTGAGGAGTCTTTATCTTTGTTGCTGCAAAAGAGTATGAAGGGCGCAGGGGATAATATGGACGTGAGTTCCGGAAGAATACGGATTTGGCAAGCGGGAATAAAAAAAATGTCTGTTTTTGGGCATTTGGATGAACGTGTATACGTAAGGACATATGAGCATCGTCGTATGTTATTGCATAATGCGGTTCTTCAGATATGGTATTCTACCGGTGTTTTTGGCATGGTCGGTTATTTATTGTTAATGGGGAATATAGCAAAAAAATCTTTACGAGGAATCAGACGGTTTTCCGCTTTATCAGTTGAGAATATCGTTGTACTCTCTTTTTTGGGGTGTTACGCGGTTTACCTACTTTTCTTTTCCTCCTATCATCCGTTCGCTTCGCCGCTTACATGGATTGCCTTTTTCGCTTCGATGGCACCCCCTTTTGAAAACGAAAATGTGATCGAAAGGAGAAAATTACATGCGCAAAGCCATTAAAAAGCTCGCCTCGACGGGCTTTTTACATATTTTTTCCTCGGAAGTATTAAACAAAATCATCGTATCCTGCAGTGGGATTATTGTCGTTAATTTTCTTTCGAAAGAATTGTATGGCGTGTATTCCTATGCAATGAATATTTTGAGTACATTTTTAATTTTCAGTGGTTTTGGTGCTTCTTCTGCTTTGATTCAGCTGGGCAGCGAAAATTTAAATGATATTGAAAAGAAGGAGAAATTCGCGAAATTCAGTTATCGTTTCGGCATGATCGTTAATTTCGGGATGTTTTTCGCCATCCTTCTTTTTTGCCAGTTCTTTTCGTTTCCCATCCCCGAAGCGAAAAAGGTGTTGCTTCTTTTATCGTGTATGCCGCTTGTCTATTTTACGGTGGAAACCATTCAAATCTATTTTCGCATCCATCTCTATAACAAGTGGTTTTCTTATTTGAGCACGGGAATTGCATTCGCCAATTCTGTAATGTTGATCCTTGGGGCTTTATCGAATCAATTGACCGTTTTGGTGGGACTTCGTTACGTAGGCTATTTTTTGGTGATTTTTGCTACCGTCGCGTTGACACGTCCACCGTTTCTTTTCCCTGATAATTCGTTTTCTTGTGGAAAGGAAAAACGAAAAGAACAGGAAGAAAGAGGAGAACTCTTACTGACAAAGGCAGAGAAAAAAGACTTTTTCTCTATTGGCTTTGTCGCGCTTTTCAATAACAGCGTGTCCAGCCTGCTTTACATCATTGACGGCTGGCTCATCGGTTCCATTATTGCGGACTCCACGGTATTAGCGGATTATCATACGGCAACGCTCATTCCTTTTGCGATGACCTTTGTTCCTTCCGCTATTATTACCTATGTGTATCCCTACGTAGCAAGCCATCACGAAGATATTCCATGGCTTAAGAAGAATGTGACCAAATTGTATGGCATTATGGCAGTGGTCAATGGCGTAATCAGTCTCGGTCTCTATTTTTTTGCGCCTTGGATTTTTGCCATTCTATTTTCGGGCTATACCGATGCGATTCCGATTTTCAGGGTTTTATCCATTGGATTTTTCTTTTCCGGAACGTTTCGCATTTTATCCGGTAATGTTCTTGTAATGTTGCATAGGCTTAAAGTGAATAGTGTTGTCGCAGTTATTTCCGGCGTGCTTAATGTGATATTGGATTATTTTTGGATAAAACAATATGGATCGATTGGTGCCGCCTATGCCACAACAGCGATCTACATTATATCCGGCTTATTGAGCACAGCATACGTTGCGTATTATATCTATCGACGTCGCTGCAGAACGAATGAGGTGGAATAAGGTATAATAAGACAGCAATGGTGGTCAGATGGAGGAGAAATATGAAGATCATGACCGTAGTGGGAGCTCGTCCGCAGTTTATCAAAGCGGCCGTCGTGTCCCGTAAAATTCGCCAACAACAGCAAGAGATTCTGGTGCATACGGGGCAGCATTATGATGCCAATATGTCGGATGTTTTTTTTACGGAGCTTTCAATTCCAAAGCCGGATTACAATCTCGGCGTAGGCAGCGGAAGCCATGCGCGCCAAACTGCCGCTATGCTGACAGGAATTGAAGATCTTATTTTGAAAGAAAAGCCGGATGCCATGTTGGTTTATGGAGACACTAACTCCACTCTCGCTGCAGCGTTAGCCGCTTCGAAGCAATTGGTGCCGGTATATCACGTGGAGGCCGGTTTACGCTCCTTCAATCGTTCCATGCCGGAAGAGCAAAATCGTGTAGTAACCGATCATCTCTCAACACTCTTATTTGCTCCAACGCAAACAGCTGTAGATAATCTGGCTCGGGAAGGACGGACAGAGGGCGTCTTTTCTGTTGGAGATGTGATGTGTGATGCGGTCTTGTTTTATACCTCTTCCATGGAAAAGAAAAATGCACAGGATATCTTTTCTTCCCTACGCGTGATTCGGGGTTCCGTTTCAGGAATGCGACATTGGATTCTTGCCACCATTCATCGCGCAGAAAATACCGATACGCCAGAAAAACTGCGAGAGATTTTAAAAGCGTTTGAGGCGTTTCCGGTTCCGGTCCTATTTCCGGCACATCCGCGGGTGCGAGAAGTTGCCGTGAAACTGAGTGAAGAGGAAGGCTTTCGCAATACTGTGCTGGTGGAGCCGGTCGGGTATTTGGAAATGCTATTTTTCACAAAATATGCGGACAAGGTGGTTACGGATTCCGGTGGTTTACAGAAAGAAGCGTACATCTTGCGTACGCCCTGCGTGACCGTACGAGAACAGACCGAATGGGTGGAGACGCTGGGCGGAAACCTGAATATTCTTTCACGACCGATTGCTGCCGATATTGTGCAAAAAACAGTAGAAACGCAAGTTAATGAGGAGGCATATCGCTCTTATTACGGAAATGGAGATGCCGGCGATCGTATTGTAGAAATTGTATCGAACGGAGGAAGGATCAAATGAATTACGCCTTAATCGGCTGCGGACGGATTGCCATCAATCACGTGTACGCGGTGAAGAATAATGGTCTGCATTTTGTTGCGCTTTGCGATGTGCGCGAAGAGAAGATGGATGCGCTCTTAACGCGCGGAGAATTGGATCCTGCCTCGGTGGCGCATTATACGGACTACAAGAAAATGCTGGAGGAACATCCGGAAATTGAGCTGGTTTCCATTGCGACGGAAAGCGGCTATCATGCGGAAATTGCGTTGGAATGTATCCGTCGGGGTATCCACGTCATCATTGAAAAGCCTATGGCGATGTCGCTTGCCGATGCCGACCGCATCATTGCGTTGGCAGAGGAAAAACACGTTAAAGTGGCAGCGTGCCACCAGAACCGGTTCAATGTCGCCATTCAGCATGTGCGAAAAGCGGTGGAGGAAGGGCGCTTCGGACGTCTCTCCCATGGAACTATTCATGTGCGCTGGAATCGCAATCGCGGGTATTATGAACAAGCTCCTTGGCGCGGCACATGGGAAGAAGACGGCGGCGCATTGATGAACCAGTGCATTCATGGCATCGACCTGTTGCGCTGGATGCTGGGCGACGAAGTGGTAGAAGTCGTCGGACGCACCCGTCAACAGTTCCACGACTACCTTGAAGCGGAAGATTTGGGAACGGCAATCGTCTCCTTCAAAAATGGCGCTATTGGCGTGATTGAGGGAACAACCAATGTTTATCCCCAGAACTTAGAGGAATCCCTCTTTTTATTCGGCGAAACCGGTACGGTGAAGGTGGGTGGTAAATCCACTACCGATATCGAGGTGTGGAATTTTGCTGACCACCGTCAAGAGGACGACGGGCTGGTCGGTATGAAAGAGCCCACGTCCAATATTTACGGAAACGGGCATACGATGCTCTTCCGGGATGTTATCGAAGCCATTCGCGAAGATCGCGCGCCCTATGTCGATGCTTATGCCGGACGACGTGCGCTTGAATTGGTCTTAGCAATCTATAAGAGCCAAAAAACGGGAGAGGCGGTCAAGCTGCCCCTTACCGATTTTGCCTCCACGGACATGAAAGGCATGTTCGGGGAAGGCTCTTTGCAATACGATCCGAATGCGCCGGTGGTCGAAGCGAATTAAGGAGAGCGTATGCCCGACTATTTTGTTCACGAATCGAGTTATATCGACGAAGACGTCGAGATTGGCGAAGGGACGAAAATTTGGCACTTTTGTCATATTCAGTCCGGCGCGCGCATCGGTGAAAAATGCAGTTTCGGACAGAATGTCAACGTCGGAAACCGCGTGCAGGTGGGAAATCGTGTAAAAGTGCAAAACAATGTCTCGCTTTACGAAGGACTTCAGCTGGATGACGATGTATTTTGCGGCCCATCCTGCGTGTTTACGAATGATTTGAATCCGCGTGCGGCATATCCAAAGGGGAGCGCCGGTTATCATCCGACGCATCTCGAAAAGGGCGTTACGTTGGGAGCGAATTGTACCGTGGTTTGCGGTCATACCTTGCACACCCAAGCCATGGTTGCGGCAGGTGCGGTGGTAACCAAAGATGTGCCTGCTCATGCGCTGGTGGCAGGCGTTCCGGCAAAACGCATCGGCTGGGCGTGTACCTGCGGACATATTTTCTACGATACCGATTTGGATGAACAGGCCAGGTACCGTTGCCCGGAATGCGAAAGGCTTCTGGAGCAGGATGGCGAAGGATTAAAAGAAATACAGGCATGAGGAGGAATCCATGCAATTCATTGATTTAGGGCGGCAATACGAATCCGCAAAAGAACGCATTGATAAGGCGATTCACGACGTGGTGAATGAACGCCATTTTATTATGGGACCGCAGGTGGAAGAGCTGGAAAAACGTCTTGCCGCCTATGTCGGACGCAAGTACTGTCTGACGTGTTCCAGCGGAACCAGTGCCCTTTATATTCCCCTTCTTGCGTATGACGTACAACCGGAGGATGCGGTATTTGTTTCGAGCTTTACGTATTTCGCTTCCGCGGAAACCATTCGTCTCGCCGGAGCTACGCCCGTCTTTATCGATTCGGATGAAACCTATTTGATGGATCCGGATAAACTGGAAGAAGCCATTCAAAAAACAATCGCGGAGGGAAAATTGCGTCCGCGCGGTATCATGACGGTGGATCTCTTCGGTTTGCCGTGCGATTACCCTCGCATCGAGGCGATTGCTCAAAAATACGACTTGTTTTTGTTAACGGACGATGCGCAGGCGTTTGGCGGCACGTTGGATGGCAAACAGAGTTGTGCGTTCGGCGACGTGTCGGCGACATCCTTTTTTCCGGCAAAACCGCTGGGATGCTACGGCGACGGCGGCGCCATCTTTACCGACGATGAAGAGCTCTATACACTGATGCACTCGCTGCGTGTCCATGGACATGGCGCTTCCAAATACGACAATGTGCGTATTGGAATCAATGCGCGTTTAGATACCCTGCAAGCGGCGATATTGCTGGTCAAATTGGATCTTTTCGACGAGGAAGTCAAAAAGAAGAACGAGCTGCGCGAACGGTACGACGAGGTATTAAAAGATACCTTCTCTACGCCGATTATCCCCAAGGGACGCACCACCTCGCTTGCCCAATATACCATCCTGACCGAAAGTGCAGAAGAACGGGAATTCTTGCTGCAGGAAATGCCGAAGAATGGTGTGCCGGTGATGGTGTATTACCAGATTCCCATGCACGAACAGCGCGCATTTACGGAGTTAGGATATGCGCCGGAAGATTTGCCGGTGTGCCATTCACAAAGCCAGCGCGTGTTAAGTCTTCCCATGCATGCCTATATGACGGACGAAGAATTTGAACAGATTACCTCTACGTTGCTTCGCCTGACGAAGGAAATTCGTGCCAAGCGCGCGTAACAAGGAGAACGCATGAAAGTGAAACCGATAAGTACTTTTTCCTGGCGGCGGCTGGCAGCCATCGTATTGGATATTTTGTTTATTAATATCGCTTATTTTGGCTCGATGTGGATACGCTTTGATTTTCGCTACAGTCTCATTCCGTATCAACTGAGTACCGAGCTGATCAAGTTGGCGCCGCTCTTTACGGTATTGGCGCTTGCTCTGTACTGGGTGTTCAAGCTGTATCAATCGTTGGCAGCGTATGTCGGCTTTCCGGAAATCGTGCGCAGCTTTTTGGCGAATCTCCTTTTTGTTTTCGTGCAATTCGCCACCATGCGTCTCACCCTCGACGGGATTTGGATTCCGAAAGGTTTCTATCTGATTGAGTTTTTCCTGCTGTTTACCGGGGTAACCGCGCATCGCTTTTTGTACCGTTTCCAGCAGCTCATGGAGCGTACCTTGCAAAAAACAGTCAATGACGACAACAGCATACCGACGCTTATCGTGGGTGCCGGAGAAGCCGGACGCACGCTGATTCATGAAATGAATGTCTCCGAGAAGGTACGAAACAATGTGGTTGCGCTCATCGACGATGATGCGACAAAGCATGGTCGCACGATTGAGGGAGTCAAAATTTATGGCGGTCGGGAGCAGATTGAAGAGGTCGTTCACCA
The DNA here is from genome assembly GCF_902488755.1 of uncultured Murdochiella sp. GTDB lineage: Bacteria > Bacillota > Clostridia > Tissierellales > Peptoniphilaceae > Murdochiella. Next base: position 38,022 of record NZ_CABTXF010000007.1, read on the forward strand.
GTTCGGTATTCAAGAAATTATTGTGGCGCTGCCATCCGCTTCGCGCCAGCAGCAGCGTGAGATTCTCGAAATATGTCAGCGTACAGAAGCCAAAATGAAGATTGTTCCGGGCATCTACCAGATTATTACTGGTGAAGTATCGGTCAGCAAGGTGCGAGACGTATCTTTGGATGACTTGTTGGGACGAGAAGCCATTCAGATCAATACGTATGAAGTGGCAAACTACCTCCAGGGAAAATGCGTTTTGGTTACCGGCGGTGGCGGAACGATTGGCAGCGAGCTTTGTCGTCAGATTGCCCGTTTTCAGCCGAAACAGATTATTATTCTCGATGTGAACGAGAACGGCTCCTATGATGTGCAAATGGAGATTAAACGCCATCATCCGGAAGTCGATGTACGCATTCTGATTGGCTCTATTCGGGACAAAAAACGACTGGAAGATATTTTCGCTACGTATCGTCCGGAGATGGTGTTCCATGCGGCGGCGCATAAGCACGTACATTTGATGGAAGCCTCGCCCCATGAATCCATCAAGAACAATGTTATCGGCACGCGCAATGTTGCTTGGGCGGCGGATCGATACGGCGTAAAGCGTTTTGTGTTGATTTCTACCGATAAGGCGGTGAATCCGACGAGTATTTACGGCGCAGGCAAGCGCATTTGCGAGATGATTATTCAAGCCTATGCGGATCGCTCGAAGACAGATTTTGTTGCCGTTCGCTTCGGAAACGTTCTGGGCTCCAGTGGCTCTGTCATTCCGTTGTTCAAAAAAGAAATTCAGGAGGGCGGGCCGGTTACGGTCACGCATCCCGACATTGTCCGTTTCTTTATGACCATTCCGGAGGCGGTTTCACTGGTTCTGCAGGCGAGCTGTTTTGCAAAGGGCGGTGAGATTTTTGTATTGGATATGGGCGAACCGGTGCGCATTTTGGATATGGCGAAAAAACTGATTCGTTTATCGGGATACAAAGTCGGAGAAGACATCGAAATTGTCTTTACCGGATTGCGTCCGGGCGAGAAGCTCTATGAAGAAGTGCTGATGAGTGAAGAGGGACTGCACGAAACCAAGAATCGTCGCATCCGCGTGGCAGAGCCGTTGCGTTTTGACCGCGACCGTTTTGAGGAGCAATTGGACGGTCTCGAAGCGCTTATGGCGGATGAACGAACGAATGTCTACGATCCCGTCGCAGAGATGGTGGATACGTTTAAGGTTCCCGTCGAAGGCATCCCCATCGACTACAAGGAGTACCAAGAAGAGGGGAAAGAAGCGCTGGAAAAGCGAGTGCGGGAAGAAACACACAAGTACGATCACCTGCCGGAACAGGAGTAGTTTGTTGTCCACATAGGGAAAGAAACGAGCATTCTTAACACCGGGAGGCAACATTTCACCGTTGTCCACGTAAGGGGCAGAAAAGAGGAATATATGGAGCAAACAAAGAAAATACCTTTCTCTCCGCCGGATATTCGGGAAGAGGACATCGAAGAGGTCATCAAGGCGCTTCGATCGGGATGGATTACCACCGGTCCGGTGACGAAAGACTTTGAACATAAGCTGGAAGCCTATACCGGTGCAGAGCGTGCGGTGGCGTTAAATTCTGCGACGGCGGCTTTAGAGTTAACGCTTCGCGTGTTAGGCATTGGTTCCGGCGACGAGGTGATTGTTCCTGCCTACACCTATACGGCGACGGCATCGGTTGTAGCGCATGTCGGCGCAACGATCAAGATGGTGGATTGTTTGCCGGATTCCATTTTTATGAACCCGGAAGGCATTGCCGCTGCTGTCACTTCGCGCACGAAAGCCATTATCAGCGTCGATTTAGCAGGCATTATTGCAGACTATGATGCGGTCTATCGCATTGTCGAAGACAAGAAAGCGTTGTTTGTGCCTTCTTCACCGAGACAGGAAGCGCTGGGACGCATTGCGGTCATCGCCGACGCAGCGCATTCGTTAGGCGCACGTCAGGGGGATAAACGTGCCGGAGCCATTGCGGATTTTACGTGTTTTTCGTTTCATGCGGTCAAGAATTTAACGACGGCGGAAGGCGGTGCGCTCGTTTGGCGAAAAGGTCTGCCCTTTGCCACGGAAGAACTGTATCACGACCTTCAGCTGTGGAGCCTTCACGGGCAAAACAAGGATGCGCTGGCAAAAGAAAAATTGGGCGCATGGGAATATGACATTGTTATGCCCGGCTATAAATGCAATATGCCGGATACCTTAGCGGCGTTAGGCGTTTCTCAGTTAGCTCGTTATGAAGAATTGATGGCTCGTCGTCACGAGTTGGTTTCCCGTTATCACGAAGCCTTTGTCACGGAAATGGGCTGTCTTGATTTGGCACATACCGGTGCGAATCATCGCTCCAGCGCACATCTTTATCTGTTGCGCTTGCCCGGCTTTGGCGTAGAGGAGCGCAACACCTTTATCCAGAAAATGGCGGAATATGGCGTGGCAACCAATGTCCACTTTAAGCCGCTTCCGCGCATGAGCGCCTACCGCAATCTCGGTTTTTCCATCGCGGATTTCCCTCATGCAGACACCCTTTATCAGAATGAGATTACTATTCCACTGAACACCGTGCTGACAGATGCGGATGTGGAATACGTGATCGATGTGTTTCGTCGGGTAAACGACACCATGCGTAAATAACAGTAAGAAACGAGACCATGAGAGTAAAACCTTTTGCGGCGCTTCCTCCGGTATTTCAACAGGAAGAAGTGCGCCCCTATTATGACCTTTTAGCGAAAAAACAATTCCAGCTGGTGCTGAAGCGCATTTTGGATGTGCTGATGGCGCTGGTTCTTTGCTTGCTGCTTTCGCCATTCCTGCTGGTTACCGCTTTAGCAATCAAACTGGATTCGCCGGGACCTGTGCTGTACCGACAGGAGCGCGTGACACAGTACGGTCGCCATTTTTATATCTATAAATTTCGCACCATGGTTGCCAATGCGGATAAAATCGGAGCCGCCGTCACCAAAAGTGACGATGTGCGCATTACCCGTGTCGGCAAGGTGCTTCGCCGGCTGCATTTTGATGAATTTTCACAACTCTTTAATGTCCTTCGGGGCGACATGACCTTTGTTGGCGTTCGTCCGGAAGTACCGAAATTTGTTGCTCGATATACGCCTGAAATGTGGGCGACTTTGCTGTTGCCAGCTGGGCTCACCTCGCGCTGCAGCATTGCCTATCGCAACGAAAACGACAAGTTAGAAGGCGTTGAGGACCCCGAAAAGGTCTATATAGAAGAAATTCTGCCGGATAAAATGCGTATCAATTTGCGTGAGATGCGTCATTTTTCCCTCGTACGAGAAGCAAAAGTTTTGTTTGACACCATCCTTTGCGCGTTTCATTGATCTTTTCTCGACGGATGGTCTCGAATCGTTGACCGTAAATGGCGAAGCGCTAAGCGAAGCGGTGTTGAACAGCAAGCAATATAAAACGCCGGCTTTGGTTGCGGAATTGGAAAATGTCCAGGGAAAAGGCAATGCTGCCGTGACGATTCTTCCACCGTACAACGGTGTGGTTCGGCTGATTTTGGAAGCCGAGGATCACAGTGCACGCTCCGTATTCGAGATTATGCTGGATACCGATGTACCGCCTTCGCCGGAAACACGGGTGCTTGTTACCGTCGAAGGAATTGCGAACTACTTCGGTCAGCTCGGTAGGACATTCTCCATCCAAAAATCGCCGAAAAAGCTTACGGGCGTATTCGTTCAGACTATGACATAAGGAAGGGGAGAACCTTGCTCCCTTCTTCAGCCGGAGACTCCAAGAACGCCGGAGCAGGTACGGATGCCAACGGGACAGAGAATCCGCCGGAGGAAAGCACGCCGTCTGGATCTGCTCATTCCTCTGATGCCGGCAATCCGAACGGGGCAACGTCGTCAAAGGACAATGCGGCACGCAACGGGCAGAGTGCGGAGAGCAAAACAGGAGATGTCGTAAATCTCCTTGTTCGGATTGTTCTTCTCTGCACAGCAGGGTTCTTGTTCTTCCTGCTGAAGAGAAGAAAAAAGGAAGCAAAGTAAATCAAGGTGTTGCTTGACCATTTCCCGTATGCTATACTCATAAAGCTATGCACTGGAATTTGTACAAAGAGAGGTGATTATATGAAACAAGGCATTCACCCGGAGTATTACGACAACGCGACGGTTACCTGCGCTTGCGGTAACGCGTTTACGACCGGTTCAACCAAGAAAGAGCTGCGTGTAGACGTTTGTTCGGCGTGCCATCCGTTTTACACGGGCAAACAGAAGACAGCAGAACGTGGCGGTCGTGTCGAACGCTTTAAGAAGAAATACAACATCGACTAACAAAACGAGGCTTGCAAAGCCAGAGAAAAGAGACCGCCAACGGCACACGCCGTTGGCGGGCTCTTTTTGTTCCTTATAGGTGCAGCACCGTTTATCATTCTGTTGGCTATCTATTGAGGTGGAGCGCCGCTTGGTGTGAAGCTGGCGGCGCGGTTTGCAGGCGGAGCGCCGCATGATTTGGCGTTGGCGGCGCAGTTTGCTTTGCATTATGTAGGCATTTTAGATAGATGTTGAAATTGTCGTTTGATAGGGTCGGGTAGACCCCAACCACCCCTGGCAAACGGCGAAAAAGAGCATTTGCCAGGGTCAGTCACACCCCAACCACCCCTGGCAAACGGCGAAAAAGAGCATTTGCCAGGGTCAGTCACACCCCAACCACCCCTGGCAAACGGCGAAAAAGTGAATTTGCC
>NZ_CABTXF010000008.1 GCF_902488755.1 uncultured Murdochiella sp.
AGACGTGTGCTCTTCCGATCTACGATGAAAACGGCACACCGAAGCGGATGTATGTCTGCTCCCGTTGCCTGCGTTCCGGTTTAGCGAATCGAAACCGCCCGAATGCCGCTTATATGGAAGACGTTATGGCGGAAGAGACGGCTGTTGCAGAAGAAGTCGTTGAAGAGGCGGTGGAAGCGTAACTCGTCCATTAGACGGATTTGCCTGAGACCGTATTGCGAAGAAAAATCCCCCTTAGAAGCGATGCTTCAAAGGGGGATTTTTATTATTGTCTTTATACTAAATCGAGCCTTCCCTCGTTTTTCGTCTATTACTGCGCAGATAGGATGCTGCCGTTTGCGTCGCGGGATTGAACACAGAATACCCCGCATCCTTTTTCACTTTCAATTCGCACTTCATTGTCCACCGTCAAAACATGGTTAGAAATGGCCAGCGATGAACCGGCAACCAAGGTAACGCTTTCTAACGGATAATCAAAGCCGCGTAACGTCATCGTTGCTTCTCCAGAAAACAGCAAAAAAGAGGTATACCAAAAATCTTCCTTTGGCTTCGACAAGCAGTATACGCCCGGCACAAGATAGCGAACGACATTATATTTCGAATACTCTACGATGGACATGCCACCTTCCGTAAAACGCTTGATCATCGAAAGATTGATCAGGGTATGGTCAAGTCTTGACCCTACTCCGCCAAAGAGTAACACCTTTTTAGCAAGATGTTGTGCACAATAACAAAGTGCCAATTCCGTATCGGTTTGATCCTTGCGAACGGGAAAACGCAAGACCTTTTTATTGCGCACATAGTCCTGAACAAGCGGATGCGAAACAGAAAACGCAGAGGAGTCAAAGTCGCCAAGAAGAAGATCTGCCTTGACTTTCAAGCGAACCAATACATCCAATCCACCATCCACAGCAAGGACGGTATCGACTTCTTTTAGTTTTTTGCAAAGCAACGCATCCGACGGAAGGCTTTCTCCTGCCGCCACAATGGCAACATAGTTCATTTTTTCAAATGCTCCTGAAAAGCTTTTGCCGCAGAATACGTTTCGTCACCAAAAACAGCGGATCCGGCTACCACCCAATCACAGCCGGCATCAAACACCGCATCTACATTATCTAAGCGGATTCCCCCATCCACCTCAAGCACTATTTCTCTTCCAGAAGCAGCGATCATACGTTTTGCTTTTCGTATCTTTTCCACCATCGAGGGAATAAAAGATTGTCCGCCATATCCCGGATTTACGCTCATAATGAGCAACAAGTCCACTTCCGACAAAAGCTCTTCCACAGCCGAAACAGGTGTCCCAGGATTAACGGCTATCCCTGCCTTCATGCCCAAGTTGTGAATTTCCTGTATGGTGCGATAACTGTGTGTGACCGCTTCCCAGTGAATCGTGAGCAAATCGCAACCTGCTTTTTGAAAGGCAGGAAACAGAGAAACCGGTTCTCGAACCATAAGATGCGTGTCAAAAAAAAGAGAAGTATGCTTTCGCAGTTTAGCGATATAGCCCGGACCAAAGGTAAGATTGCCGACAAATTGTCCATCCATAACGTCAAGATGAAGATGCGTTATACCTGCCTTCTCTAAGGCGGTAATTTCTTGATCGACATGATAAAAATCTGCCGATAACAGCGACGGAGCCAATTGACGATCCATTTTTTACCCTTTCTTTTTTCTGTTCGAAATACAATGCGTTAAAAGCTGAATCAGCGGAACGTGTTCTTCTCCATTTCGTCATATAAACGCAAATACGATGCGTATCGCTCCTGCGCTATTTCTCCTCGCGCGATCGCTTCTTTGATCGCGCAGTGCGGTTCTCGGCGATGCGAGCAATTACGAAACTGACATTTTTCCTTGATGCGCGCCATCTCCGGAAATACCGCGGCAAGCTCCGCAGGATTCGAAAAGTCGCGCAAATCCAGAGTAGAAAAACCCGGCGTATCAAAGATAAACGTCTTTTCCCCCAAAGAAAAAAGGCGACTGGTGCGTGTCGTTTGTTTTCCGCGCGCCGTTTTTTCGCTGAGTTCCCCAATTACAATGGATTGTTCACCGCTCAGACGTTGAATTAAGGTGGACTTTCCGGCTCCGGAAGGTCCTGCAATGGCTGTCATGCGACCTTCTAAAACATTTTCCAACTCGGTTAGACCGGTGCCGTGAAGCGAATCGATGAAAAAAAGAGGATAACCGGTCGGACGATAACGCGCTTCCCATGTTTCACGAAGTGCTTTCGCTGTGCAGTCCATCTTGGTAAAACAAAGCAAAATTGGAAAATGTCGTTTTTCCAGTACCGCCAACAATTTATCCAACTGCAGCGCATTGACCACGGGTTCCACCAACGTTTCGACCACCAACACCTGATCTACGTTGGCTACGGGAGGACGAAGAAGTTGATTTTTACGGGGAAGCACCTCCATAATGGTCGCTTCTTCATCCTGTTCCGCTTTTGTCCACAAAACGTAATCCCCGATCATGGGACGCAAATCTCGTTCCCGCAACACGCCGCGTCCTCTGGCAAAAACCCTTCCTGTCCAGTCTGAATCCTGCGTGGGTGCCAATTCATAGCGATCTTTTTCGGCGGATATAATATGTCCTCTCGGCACGCTTGCTCCTCTTTTTCTTGCTCAGTCTTATTGCTGCGGCGCTTTATTCTGTCTGTTTGCTTCCGCCAACACGCCGTCAATATAAATGGAAAACTGCGCGCCTTCCATGGCTTCCACATCAGCGGAGATATAGCCTTCACCGTTAGCATCTGAAGCATTGAATATTTTCTTGAAAACGGGTTCATCACGTGATTCGTTCAAATCGTAGATGGTGACTTCAAAGGTTTCTTTTCCTGCCGGTGGATAAATACGGGTCTTATAGATCATCTTTTTGGTCGTGTTATCTTCGGAAGAGGATGTTTCTTCTCCCATGGAGACCGTAATCGTGATGGCACTATTTTGTTCCACTTGCGTACCGGCGGCAATGGATTGCGAAATTACCGTGCCTGAAGGATAGGAGCTAAAAGCTGTGTTTACTTTTTCCAACTTCAAGCCAGCTGCGTTGATTTCGGCGAGAGCCTGATTTTGAGTCTTATTGAGCAACACAGGAACAACTGTCATGACCGCTTCTTTTCCCTTGCTCACGATGAGCACAATGCGGCTTCCATTTTCTGCTTCCGCTCCGGCAGAAGGTTCGGTACCAACGACCTGATTTTTCGCCGCATGTTCATCAAAAACCATTTTGGTCTGCCCGATACGAAAACCGGCTTCCTGTAAGATTTTTGTCGCTTCTTCTATACTCTTTCCTGAAACATCGGGCACTGGTTTCTGTTTCTTTCCGGAACTGACCACCAAATTGATCGTCGTTCCCTTTTCCACCGGCGTACCGCTCATGATGCTTTGATCAATCACGATACCTTCTTCCACTTCCTCATCCGGACGACGCTCCGTTACGGCACCTTTTAAGTCATTTTTCGCCAGCTGATCCAATGCGTTCTTTTCTTCCAAATTAATCACGGCAGGCACCATAGCATAACGATCTTTTTCTCTTTGCTGTTTCTGATAGAAGAAAAACACCGTCAAAAGAACAACAACGATCGCTACGGCAACCAAGGAAATGGTACGTATATTCACCTTTTTCGCTTTCTTTTCTATGGGCGTGCGAACACCGCGGCTTTGATAAACCGCTTCCTGTACGGGGACAACCGGCACATTTCCGGTTTCTTCCTGTGAAGAAGCAGAGGGTAAGAAAACCGTATCATCGAAATCGTGATAATTGTCCAGCGCTTCAGCCAATTCCTCGGCAGAGGCATACCGATCCTCTGGATTCTTTTCTAGACAGCGTAAAATAATGCGGTTTAGCCCCGGATGAAGAGAAGGGTTCTGCTCAATAGGAGCAACGGGTTGCTCCTGAATTTGTTTCATCGCAATGCCCACCGACGTTTCCGCATCAAAGGGCACTTTCCCTGTCGCCATCTCATACATAACGATGCCCAAGGAATAAATATCCGATTGTGCATCCACCGGCTGTCCCTTTGCCTGCTCCGGCGAAATGTAATGGACGGTTCCCAGAATATTATTGGTAAACGTTACGGTGGAAGAGGAAGTAATACGAGCAATGCCAAAATCAGCTACTTTGATATCTCCACTCTTCGTAATGAGGATGTTTGCCGGTTTAATATCCCGATGGACGAGATGTACCTCATGCGCACGCGCAAGTGCCAAAGCGATTTGCTGCCCTGTTTTAGCGACAACCGCAGAACTCATAATTCCATGCGTGCGAATCGCTTCTTTGAGCGTCGTGCCCTCAATCAGCTCCATAACGATATAGTGCAGCACGCGATCATCAAACGGTTCGCGCCCAACATCATAGACGTTCACGACATTCGGATGATTGAGAGAGGCAGCGGCTAAGGCTTCGTTTTCAAATTTCTGAACAAATTCTTCATCTTCGAGATATTGCTCTTTTAAGATTTTGACCGCTACCTTACGCTTGAGAACGAGGTCTTCCGCCTCATAGACATAGGCCATTCCGCCCTGTCCGATGCGTTGCGCCAGTCGGTAACGATTATTGAGCAGAATCGGCTTCATGATCGCCTCCTATATCGTACAGCGTAAGGGTAATATTGTCGGCACCGCCGTTATCGTTTGCGGTATTTACGAGTTTTTCCGCCGCTTCGCGCACAGTGCCTTCTTCGGCAAGGATGGCTTCCATCGACTCGGTATCCATCATCTTGGTTAAACCATCACTGCAAAGAAGAATACGATCGCCTGCATAAAGTGAAATCGTCCGCGTATCCACCGCTATTGTTTCATCCGTTCCGACAGCACGTGTTAAGGTGTTTCGATCCGGATGCACAAGAGCTTCTTCCGGAGTAAGTAAACCTTGGCGAACCATGTCGGCAACCAAGGAGTGATCCTGGGTTAGCTGAAGAAGTTTCCCTTCACGGAAAAGATAAATACGACTATCTCCCACATGCGCAATGCTCAGTTGGTGCTGGCAAATAACGGCAGCGCAAATTGTCGTTCCCATGCGCGCATATTCTGCAACCTCTTCTCCTTTTTCATAAACGGCAAGATTGGCTGCCTGAACGGCTTCCGTCAAGAGTGTCTCATAATCGTCTCTTCCCTTGTCATTCATGAAATACGTCCGGCAAGCTTCAATCGCTATGGATGCCGCAACTTCTCCGGCGTTGTGTCCACCCATGCCGTCCGCCAGCAAAAGAAGGGAAAAGCGCGGATGAAAATAATTGGAATAGCGATCCTGATTCATGGAACGCACGCGTCCCACATCGGTTATGGAATAGGTATTCATCAATTCCTCTCTTCTTTCTCGTACAAGACGCGCAGCTGACCGCAAGCCGCATCAATGTCTTGACCGCGTTTCTGCCGAATACTGACATGCACGCCATTTTTTTGTAATCGCTCAGCAAAGCGGATTAGAGCACGTTCATCCGCTGATTGTCCTCGAAATTCATCGATCGTATTCAAAGGAATTAGATTCACATGATATTGCGGTCCGACAAGATGTTTGCTCATCCATCGGAGGTCCTCATCCCGGTCGTTTTCCCCTTGAATCAAGGCATATTCAAAGCTGATACGCCGTCCTGTTTGCGCAAAATAGGCATCGCACGCCGCTAACACTTCGGCAATGGCATAACGCCGGGCAATGGGCATGGTTCGTTTTCGCCGTTCATCCGATGTAGCATGTAAAGAAATGGCCAAATTGATTGCCAAATTTTCTTCTCTCAATCGTCGGATACCCGGAACAATCCCACAGGTCGAAAGCGTAATATGCCTTTCGCTGAGATTCTTTCCTTCCGGAGCAGTGACAAGATGAATAAAACGAAGTACTTCTTCCCAATTATCCATCGGTTCGCCGATGCCCATCAAGACGATGCGCGTGATGGTCGTATTTTCCCACTCTTCTACGCGATAGACCTGCGCTAAGATTTCTTCCGCTTGCAAATTGCGGACAAAATCCGCTTTTGTTGAGGCACAGAAACGGCAGCCCATACGGCAACCCACTTGCGTAGACACGCAGAGTGTAGTGCGGTCCGCATAGGGCATGAACACCGTTTCGATGATTGCCTCATCTTCCAGCGCCAGCAAGTACTTCGCGCTTCCGTCGCGAGAAGACAAACGCTTTACTTTCTGCACCGTTCGCAAGGGAAGGTTAGCTGCCCTCTCCCGAACCGTCTTGGGCAGAACCGCGGCTTGAAAAATATCCCGTTTTCGCTCGACATGGAAATAGTGAAAAAGCTGGTTCCCTCGAAACGCGGGAAAGCCCTGTTGCATTGCCCATTCACGACATTCTGCAAGCGTAAAAGCGTTTACTGCCCGCTGCATAACTCCTCCTGCTATCGGTTATTATATCATCCCTATGCTTTATTCGTCAGCGTCCTCTCGGCGAAAGCGTGCGATAAAGAAACCGTCCGACCAATCCACGAGAGGAGAATACCGTAGTACCGATTGTCCTTCAACCGGTTCGGGAACCCATCCTTCGGGAATCGTCGCAACCACTTCTTCATTTTCCTTCTTACCATAAGTACAGGTACTGTACACCAGTCGCCCATTCGGTTTCACATACTGCAATGCCGTTTGAAGAATCTCTTTTTGCAATGTCGCTAAAGCAGCAATGTCTTCCCTTTTTCGATTCCAACGGATGTCCGGTTTTCGTCCCAAAAGCCCCAGCCCTGAACAGGGCGCGTCTACTAACACCACATCAAAACGGTTCCTCCATTCTGACCGAACGATGCGTGCATCCCCAATATGAATATCCAACGGAGCCTTCATGCGACGCGCATTCTCCTCTAAATATTGCCGTTTTTCCTCGATCACATCATTTGCGACGACTCGGCAAGTCGGCGAAAGGAGCTTCATGGCGACCGCTTTTCCGCCTGGTGCCGCACAAAGATCCAGAATCTCGCCTTCTTCGATGCCTTCCACGGCTATTTCCGCGACCCGTACACCCGCTTGCGATTGAATCGTCATCTTCCCTTCTTGGAATGCCGAACTTTCGGTAATTCTTCCGCTGTCGCAAAGAAGACAATGCGAAGAAATCTGTCCAAGCCGCAAAGCGGAAAGGGATGAAGATAACGTTTCAAAAAACGCTTCACGAGAGTATTGGGGAGCAACGAAAAGGCTGATGGGCGCAGGTTCATTCTGCTTGGCAAGTAGTTCTTCCCACTCGCTTTCGGAAAAATACGTCGCAAGGTAATCTGCCATCCAGTCGGGAAGCGAATAGCGCACAGCAAGCCATTTTTCGCGGTCGGTAATCGGTATTTGCGTGGCTTCTTCCCCTGCGCGCAAAACAGAACGCAAGACAGCATTGACATATCGTTTCGTTGCCTGTTCTTTTCTGGGCAAAAGCGATACCGCCTGATCCACCGCGGCATGAGGAGGTGTTCCTAAAAAGAGAAGCTCATAAAGGGCAAGACGCAGCGTATTGCGCGCCCTGCTCTTTTGCTTTTCCATGGGACGAGCGGAAAAGGTGTCCAGCACAGTATCCAGATAACGCCGATTTTCCAAAACACCATAGACCAACCGCCTCATGGTCGCATGATCTCGCAACTCTTTCATATCTCTTGCACGATGATTGATGGCTCTTTCGACGGCTTCCCCCGAACGTTCGCATTGGACAAGCACGGCAAGAGCGGTCTCTCTTGCTTCGTTTACCCTTCCCATTATTGCGTCTCCCACGGAGTTACTTTCGTTCCCGGTTCTATAGAGTGCCCGTTCAGAAACGATGCTACGGACATTGCTTTTTTATTTGGCGGCTGCAACACATCGATAACAAATACTCCATCTCCGGTCTGAATAGCGATCCCTTTCTTATCGGCACGAAGAACTTCTCCCACCTCGCCCTTTGAAAAATCTTCTTGCGCGTGAGCGGCGTGTACCTTGTATTCTTCCTCATTCAATCGGATGCGCGCGCCGGGCCAATCGCTAACGGTTGCTACCTGACGAACCAGCATCTTTGCCGGTTTTTGCATATGGAGTAGGCCGTCCTCACGTTCTATTTTTCGGGCGTAGGTCGCCTTTTCATCTTCCTGGGGCACGCGTTTTTCATAATATTGTTCAAAATGACGAAGCGTATCCAACAGCACTTCTGCGCCTAAATCGCCCAATTTATCCGTAACGGTCTTTAGATCGTCCTCCGTTAACGGTATCGATGCCTGTCGAAGCATATCTCCCGCATCTAATTGCTTTTCGACAAGCATGGCGGTCACACCAATCTCGCATTCACCGGCAAGCATCGCCCGTTGGATGGGTGCTGCTCCACGATACTGCGGCAGAAGACTGGCATGAATGTTGAGAATCCGACCATCATAGCGGTAAAGGAGGGCATCATCAAGAAGTTGTCCAAAAGCGATGACTACCAGTATATCCGGCTCTGCTTTTTCCAAAAGCGATAAGAAGGAAGGCTCATTTACCGAATCCGGCGTTTCCACAGGAAGAGAAAGCGAAATCGCCTCCTCTTTGATCGGTGTCGGGCTCCATTTCCCACGAGATCTCCGCCGATCCGGCTGCGAAACAACCAGTGCAATTTCCATATCTTCCGCTTCGTAAAGCGCCCGAAGCGAAGGCAGGGCGAAGTCCGGCGTGCCAAAAAAAGCAACGCGCATTACGCTTCTCCTTTCGCAGACGGCAATGGATTCGTCTGCTCCTCGTTTTGCTTCTCTTCGTTTTCGTTTTCGCCGTTCCCGTCGTTTCCTTCCAACAAATGGTGTTCATGGAGGTATTCCACCTGCTCTTCTGTGGGATGCGCAAGATCTATTTCCTTTTCCACTAAATCGCGAAAAAGAACACCATTCAAATGATCGATTTCATGGCATAGACAACGAGCAAAAAGCCCCTCCGCTTGAACGATTTTCGCCGCGCCTTCCTCATCCTGATACGAAACCACCACACGCTTCGGACGATACACCGTGCCGTTAAATTGCGGAACGGAAAGACAGCCTTCAACATCCAATTGCTGTTCTTCAGAACGTTCAATGATTTCCGGATTGATCATTTTATAGATGCCTTCACCAACATCTATAGTGATCATACGGCGTAATCTGCCTACCTGAGGCGCGGCAAGCCCTACGCCTTCCTTTTCTTTCATCGTTTCCACCATGGCATCCAATAGGTCACGAGTGGCATCGTTTATCTCGTTTACCGGTTTTGCTTTTTTGCGAAGAATGGGATCCCCTTCTACGCGCAAGGTTAATAACGCCATCTTTTTCCTTTCTATTTGACCGCCTCAAAGTATAAGCGACATTCTTCTTGTTAAGCGATTTTCGCATCAATAGACGCTGATCGGATCCGGCGTAACCGTAATCCACAAATCTTCTGTCGTCGGAAATTCCTGCATTACGCTTCTTCCTGCCTCTTCCAACAATAAACGTTCGGGAGAACGGAGTAGGAGCGAAAAACGGTACCGACGATTCATACGCTCAATGACGCTCGGACTCGGTCCATCAATCACCAACCCCGAATACCGCCCCACAAGAAAGTCATGCACCTGATGGGCTTTATGGAGTGTTTCATCCCGTCGAAAGCCGCTGAATTGAATGTGCAGATCATGCCAGACGGGCGGATAATGCTTTTCTCGACGATAGGCGATTTCCTGACGATAAAAAGCGTCATGGTCGTAATTTGCCGCAGAAACTAAAGCATAGTTCGTCGGAACATACGTCTGAATAAAGACTTCTCCCGGTCGATCCGCACGACCCGCTCTTCCGGCAACCTGCGTCAGCAACTGAAAGGTGCGTTCCGGTGAACGTACATCCGGAAGATTCAGATTGACGTCGGCAGAAAGAATCCCCACAACCGTAACCTTGGGAAAGTCAAAGCCTTTCGCAATCATCTGTGTGCCAAGAAGAATGTCGATTTTCCCCTCAAGCATTTCACGATAGATGGCTTCATACGCTCCTTTGCGCTGCATAGTATCGGCATCTGCTCGACGAATACGCGCCGTTGGAAATAATCTCTTTACCTCTTCTTCCAGTTGTTCTGTGCCCGCACCAAATTCGCGTATAGCTTGGCTTCCGCATTGCGGACATTTTTTGCGATACACTTTTTCTCTACCGCAATAATGACAGATAAGCTTGTCCCGATGTTTATGATAGGTCATTGCCACATCGCAGGCATCGCAGCGATAAACATAACCACAGGCGCGGCAAAAGACAAATGACGTATGCCCTCTTTTGTTGAGAAACAGAATCACCTGCTCTCCCCTGTCCAAGGCGTTCTTTGTCGCATGGTAAAGTGACCGCGAAAACATGCTCCGGTTATTATGCTTAAGCTCTTCGCGCATATCAATCAGATGCGCTTTCGGCAGGGGCTGATTATTCACACGCGAAGGCAAATCCAGTCGGATAAGCTCACCCAATTCCACACGATAAAGCGACTCTATAGAAGGTGTGGCAGACCCTAACACCAGGGAACACTTATGCCAACGGGCACGAAATGCGGCAATACGGTCGGTATGGTACTTCGGATTTTGCTCGCTGACATAACTTGTTTCGTGTTCTTCGTCCATAATGATGATGCCAAGATTGGAAAATGGAGCAAATATCGCGCTTCGGGCGCCAATGGCAATCGTCACCTCGCCGCGCTGTATCTTTTCCCATTCTTCATAGCGTTCGGCGGACGAAAGACGAGAATGCAATATGGCCACGCGCGGTCCAAATCGCCCTTCAAATCGAGCAATGGTTTGTGGAGTCAACGCAATTTCCGGCACGAGAATAATCGCCTGTTTTCCCTTTTCCAGCACTTTTTGCACCAATTGCAGATAGATCTCGGTCTTTCCCGAACCGGTCACGCCGCAAAGAAGATATTGCCCCGTTTTCGCCGTAATTTGCGTAAAGACCTTTTGCTGATCAGGTGTTAACGGCATGGCAGCATAGTTTTCGGCTCGAGACGAGGAACGACGGTGAATACGTTCCTCTTCCCGAAGAATCCAACCGCGTTCTTCGAGGCGCATAAGGGTTGCCGAGTCGGCTTTAGTCGCCGCCAGCAACGCCTCACGCGAAAGCGAACCTTGTGATAAAGCCGATAACACCTTCTGTTGACGAAGCGCGCCTGAACGTGGCTTTGCCTGTTTCCCCTCATCGGTTAATCTATACGAAAAACGTAGTTTTGGACGATACTCTCCCGGTTTTCCCGGCGGAAGAACCGCTTGAAGAGCTGCCGAAACATCGGATAGATCCTGTTTCACCATCCTTTCCGCTAAAGCCAGCGCTTCTTCCGATACGGGCGCTACGCCGGAAATCCAAGAAAGAACAGCTTTCGTCGGAAACGCAGGACGTTCTTGTTCCAAAACGCGCCAAACAACCGCTTCCCATCGCCTATTTCCTTTGCCGAAAGGCACGCGGCAAAGCGCACCGCGAAGGGCTCCATCACGAAGCGCTTCCGGCACTTCGTAAGTAAAAAGGCGCTGTGTCTTTCTCGTATTGGTTAACAGAAAAACTTCGACATAACAGCTCATCGCAACAAATCCAAAAGGCGATCCGCGACGTCTTCCTTCGACAGAAGGGGCAGTGCTTCTTCCATTTCCTCGCCAAGAATGGTCACAATATTCGTATCGTAATCAAATGCCGCACCTTCCTTGGTGACGTCATTGGCAACGATATAATCTAATTTTTTCTTCTCCCGTTTTTCCCTCGCATGGGTCAATACTTTTTCGGACTCGGTAGCGAAACCAATCACCGTCTGATGCGTTTTCTTTTGAGCGAGGTGTTGCAAGATATCGGGCGTATCCACCATATCTAAAGTGCGAATCTTGCCGTCATCCAGCCCCTTAATTTTTTGGGTCTTTTGATCTACCGGTCGAAAATCCGCCGGAGCCGCCGCCATGAATAACGCATCCGCTTTCGGAAATTCTTTTTCCAACGCCAAAAGCATATCTTCCGTCGATTCTACAGCAATCGCGCGCACCCCTTGCGGTACCGGAACCTTCATTTCCCCATGGACAAGCGTGACCTCTGCTCCGCGCATCATAGCGCGTTTCGCGATGGCAACGCCCTGTTTGCCGGAGGAATCATTCGTCAAAAAGCGCACCGGATCAAGACGCTCTCTCGTTGGACCTGCCGAAACCAATATTTGCTTTCCCCGCAAATCTTTCTCGGTTAACGCACTTTCAATCGATAGAAATAGCGAAACGGCTTCCGGCATCCGCCCTTCTCCGTCCTCCTGACAGGCGAGCCATCCTGCATCCGGCTGCAAGACCTGAATACCACGTTCTCGAAGCATTTCTATGTTCTTCTGGGTCGCGACGTTATGGTACATCACTACGTTCATCGCCGGCGCAACCATGACCGGACAATGTGCCGCCAAAGCGGTCGCTGAGAGCAAATCATCGGCAATGCCACATGCCATTTTTGCCAGAATATTGGCTGTCGCCGGTGCAATAAGAAAAAGATCAGCATCGCGAGTGAGATCAATATGGGCAATCATTCCCTCGTTTTCCGCAAACAAATCCGTATAAACGGGATGCGCAGACATTGTTTGAAAGGTAAGTGGCGTGACAAAACGCGTCGCCCCTTCTGTCATGACCACCTTTGTTTCCGCGCCTGCTTTTCGCAGCCGTGATAACAATTCCGGAATTTTGTATACCGCAATACCTCCGGACACGCCGAGCAGGATTCGCTTTCCTGAAAGACTCATTTACTCCTCCATTTGCGCTACATGATCCACCTTGGTTACTTTACGCTGCATGATTTCATCCAAAGCAACCGTAACCGGCTTCTCTCCTTTGCTCTCCACTAAGGGCTGGGAACCGTCTGTCAACAGGCGGGCACGCTTCATCACCATCACGCACACGTCGTAACGGCTCGGGCTGATTTCGCCCAGTTCTCGAAATGATGGATTAATCATGAAATTCCTCCCAATACGTATGAATGAGTTCTGCATCAATGCGTTTTGTTTCCGCATCAATAATATGCGATACCATCTCTGCACAGCGATCCACCTCATCGTTGACGACAGCATAATCGTAATCGTGCAGCATGGAAATCTCCTCTTTGGCATTGTTTAAGCGCAGATGAATACTCTCTTCATCTTCACTTCCGCGTTTACGGATGCGCGATTCCAAATCGCTGCGATGCGGAGGAAGAAGAAAGATATAGACACCGCCGGGCATGTTTTGTTTTACTTGCATCGCCCCCTGGACATCAATTTCCAATAAGACATTTTCCCCGGCGGCAAGCTGTTCTAAAACATACGATTTCGGCGTACCATAATAATTCCCATGTACTTTAGCAAATTCAATCAATTCGCCGCGGTCAATAAGAGCATTAAACTCTGTAGGGGAATAGAAAAAATAGTTTTCGCCCTCTTTTTCCTGCGGTCGCTTTGCACGGGTAGTCGCGGAAATGCTCACTTTAATATCGTTTCGCTTTGCTTTGAGTGCTTCGCATACCGTCCCCTTGCCAACACCGGAGGGACCGGATAAGATAATTAACTTTCCCTGACGTCGCATGATACCTCCTTTTCTCTATGAAAACAGTGTAGCAGGGCGGCAAGAAAAAAGCGATAAAATAAGACAATTGAGTAATATTTGAAAAGTGCATCCCCCATTTCTACTGCGTTTGCTGTCATTCTCATCTTTCTTCTGCCGCATTTCGTTCGGATTATGCGCAATGCTATAATGGAATAAGAAAGGAACTACTCATGACTTTTGACGGTATTACCATGCATGCAGTGGTCGCCGAGCTGAAACAGAAATTGCTCGGCGGACATATTAAAAAAATAAATCAGATTGGACCTTCCCAACTGACGATAGCATTCTATGCGAATGGCGAACATTTTCTGCTCTATCTTTCCTGCGACGCCTCGAACGGACGGCTGCATCTGACGACTAAAAAATATGCCAACCCGACTACGCCGCCCAATTTCGTGATGCTCCTCAGAAAGCATCTTGGACAAGGCAAGTTAATCGGACTGGAACAGGTTGCCATGGATCGCACCGTTCGTCTTCGTTTTCAAACGCGCAATGAATTGGGCGATTCCGTTGAAAAACAACTCGTTTTGGAAGTAATGGGACGTCACTCTAACCTCATTCTGTTAGATGAAAAAGATCGCATTTTGGAAGCCATTCATCGTGTATCCTATGATATGAGCCGCGTGCGTCAAATTTATCCCGGAAAGACGTATACCGTTTTTCCGGCAAATAAACGTGATGTGCTGACACAGGACGTTTGTCTTGCCCTTCTTCTTGATGAGGCACAAAAAGAACAGCGCGGCGGCGTTACGATAAAACAGCTTTTTTATGGGCAGCTTACGGGTTTTTCTCCTCTCGTTGCCATTGAACTTTGCGTGCGTGCCGATGTAAAACCCGATACACCCATCGGAGCGCTTACTCCCGATGAACAAAACGCGATGGATCGCGAGCTTTCTCTGCTTGTTACTGCCTTGCGCAACGATTGCTACCATCCTACCCTTTATCGTTCGCCCAAAAATCAAGCCTATCCTTTCGCGTTGACACAGTACGGCACGCCGGCAGCGGAGAATGAATCCATCAGTGCCCTCATCGATCAACAAACGACGGAAACGGCGCGCGACGATGGCTTCGGGCAACGCAAAGAATCCCTTCGCCATCGGTTAGCGCTCTTTCTCGATAAGAAGATGCGTAAACGCGACCATCTTCGTGAGGATAAAGCAGAAACCGAAAATCGACAGGACTATAAAGAAGAAGCCGACTTATTGGCTGCCTATGCGCATACGGTGAAAAAAGGAAAGGACAGCCTCATCGTAAACGACTTTTTTCACGAAAACCGTCTCCGTACCATTCCCCTTGACCCCAAAAAATCCGGTCACGAAAATATGGAAGCCAAATATCGACTGTTCTCCAAGCTCAATACGGCGCATAAACTTCTATCAGAAAGTATTCCACAGATTGAGGAAGAAATTCGCTATCTCGAACAATTGGGCGAGATGTTGGAACAGACGCAGTCTATCGAGGAATTGGAGGCTGTTGAGCAAGAGTTTGAACGGGAAGGAATCCTGCCCAAACGAAAGAAAAAAGCAAAGAAGGCAGCAACCTCTTCACTTCCGCCACGCGAGTTCTTGACCAAAAACGGTTTTACTATTCTCGTTGGGCGTAACAATGCACAAAACGATCAATTAACATTAAAGGTAGCGGATAAAGAAGATCTCTTTTTTCATTCCAAAACCGTTCCCGGCGCGCATGTAATTCTTCGCGCAGCCGGACAACCGGTGGTTCAAGAGGACATCGAAGCCGCCGCGTATTTGGCGGCGCGCTACTCCTCACGTAACCACGAGAATGCGGTGGAAATAGACTACACACAAAAAAAGCATGTCTACAAGGCGAAAGGCGCTAAACCGGGCATGGTCTACTATAAGGAGTTTCATACTCTCGTGATGAATCCGCAAGCAAGCGCAGAACACCTGTTTGTGGAGAAGCAAAACCTTCTCGATAAATAAAAAGATAAAGTGTATTATTGGCTACTTGGCGCGGCGAAGCATATCGCCCACCGAGCAGACGCCCGGTTTTGGCAAATAGACGATGGTCTTTGGGGTTTTTGCTCGTTCAAGGGAAACGCCGTCCGCCGTATACATGGCGGAGACTTTCCATGCGAAGGACTCATCTTTAGTCATCATCTCCAGATGGTCACCTACAGAGAAGGCATTGCGCACTTCCACCGAAATCGTATTCTTTTCCTCGTCAACTGCCGTAACGACACCGATAAAATCATACTCTTGAATATACGAGGTAGAAGCATAATTCTGCCCCTCTTCTGCGGGATTCCCGAAGAAAAATCCCGTCGTAAACGCACGATGACTTGTTTTTTGCAGCTCCTTGAGACAAGTATCTATCACTTTTGCGTCCCAAGTACCGTTCTCTATTGCATTTAGTGCCATACGATACGCATGAACCACCGTAGCGACATAGTATGCGCTCTTAACGCGCCCTTCAATCTTGAGACTGTCTACGCCACTTTCGATGAGCTCCGGTAGATAGGGCAAAAGGCACAAATCTTTGGAGTTCATGATGAATGTTCCCCGTTCCTCTTCCACGACCGGAAAGTATTCCCCAGGGCGTTTTTCTTCCATAAGCGCATATTTCCAGCGACACGCCTGTGCACAATCGCCGCGGTTTGCGTCCCGTCCGGTCATATAATTCGAAAGTAAACAGCGTCCGGAGATAGAAATACACATGGCTCCATGTACAAAGCATTCCAACGCCAATTCCGAATCAATCGTATTGCGAATGGTACGCATTTCAGAAAGGCTAAGTTCCCGCGCCAAGACGACGCGTTCCGCCCCTTGATCGCCCCAGAACTGGATGGCTTTCGCATTCA
Organism: uncultured Murdochiella sp.; assembly: GCF_902488755.1. Taxonomy (GTDB): domain Bacteria; phylum Bacillota; class Clostridia; order Tissierellales; family Peptoniphilaceae; genus Murdochiella. Next base: position 16,292 of record NZ_CABTXF010000008.1, read on the forward strand.
TCAGACTCGCTTGGGTGGAGATGTGGATGGGTAGCGCGGTTTCATTACGAACGACCTGAAACACGCCAGGATCCGAAACGATAACCGCATCCACGCCCATCTTTTCCAGCCTTTTGACCGTTTCCGACAGCCCGTCAAAGTCTTCTTCATGCGCAAGGATATTCATCGTCACGTAGACTTTGGCGTTACGCTCATGCGCATAAGCAAGGGCTTCCGCAAGGGAATCAAAAGAAAAGTTACGAGAGGCGGTGCGAAGGCCATACCGATCGAGTGCAAGATATACGGCATCTGCACCAAAATGCAGCGCCGCACGTAGTTTTTCCTCATCTCCCGCCGGCGCCAGCAATTCCACTTTCCGCTTAGCCTTCGTCATGACCGTCCGTCTCCATGATGATGGTCAGAATCATCGGATTACGCTGAATTTCTTTATAGACATAACTTTTCACTTCTTCACGAATGCGCGATTTGAGAAAAGCCCAGTCCGTGATTTTACGACGTTTTGCATCGTCAAAAATCTGCATTACGATTTTCTTAAGCTCCTCAATGATATCCACGTTGTCTTTCATATAGATGAAGCCACGCGAAAGGATTTCGGGTCCGGCAACCACATCGCGCGTTTTGCGATCCACCGTAACCACCACAGAAATCATGCCATCGTCCGCAAGGCGTTTACGATCATTTAACACCACCGATCCGACATCGCCGATGCCTAAACCATCGATGAGAATCTGCCCTGCCTGCACTTTTTCTTCCAAATTTGCCACGACCGTTTTTCCGACACGATTAAACTCGATGACGCTTCCGTTTTCCGCCATCAGAATGTGATCTTCGGGCATACCGAGATCCATCGCCAGCTTTTTGTGCGTAATGAGCATTCGCGGCTCACCGTGCGCCGGAATAAAATACTCGGCATTCACCAAAGAATGCATGAGTTTTATTTCTTCCTGACAGGCGTGACCGGAAACGTGCACGTTCTGCAGAGATGAATACACCACACGACATTCCCGCAGCATTAAGGCATTAATCATATCGCCAATGCTTTTTTCATTTCCCGGAATCATGGAGGCAGAAAGAATAATGGTGTCGTCTTTTCCAACCGTAATCTGTCGATGAGAGCCATTCGCCATACGGGAGAGCGCGCTCATGGGTTCCCCCTGTGAACCGGTAATCAGCAAACATACTTCATCCGGTTTATATTTATCAACCTCTTTTATCTCAATTAACGTCTTGCTCTTTACCCGAAGATAGCCTAATTCGCTCGCTACCGCCACATTGCTGAGCATGGAACGGCCGGAAAGCGCCACCTTGCGATGATTGGCTTCTGCTGCTTCGATAATCTGCTGTACGCGATGCAAGTTTGAAGCAAACGTAGCGACGATCAAACGCCCCTTTGTATTGCTGAATATCTGTTTAAAGGTTTCGCCAACACTTCGCTCGCTCAGCGTATATCCGGGTCTCTCGACATTAGTTGAATCGCTGTAGAGTGCCAAAACGCCTTCCTCGCCCAGCTCTGCCAGACGGTGAATATCGGTTGGCTCATGATCAATAGGGGTAAAGTCGAACTTAAAGTCTCCGGTAAAGAGGATGGTTCCTACCGGATTATGCACGGCAATAGCGCACGCGTCCGGAATACTGTGCGCCACGCGAATAAATTCGCAATCCAACTCCCCTAATCGCAGCACATCTCCGGCTTTCACATATTTGATCACTGACGGATTGATACCATGCTCTTTGAACTTGTTCTCCAACATACCGCCGGTAAGCCGTGTGCAGTATACATTGGTCTGCAATTTTTTCAGCACGTACGGTACGGCACCATAATGGTCCTCGTGTCCATGCGTCAGCAGGATTCCGCGTAACTTCTCCTTGTTTTTTTCCAAATACGAAATATCCGGAATTACCGTATCTACGCCCGGCATATCTTCGTCCGGAAAAGTCAAACCGGCATCAATGACAATCATGTCCTTGCCATATTCCACCACCGCCATGTTCTTTCCAATCTCTCGCAAACCGCCGAGTGGAATAACACGTAATCGCTTTATATTCGCTTTTGTTTTCAACGATTCTCCTCCTTTTCTTCTTTATCCTCTTTGATTCTATTTAATTCCTCGTAGGCTTCGCTCACCTCGCCGAGTTCCTGTTCCGATTCCAATGCCGCAAAGACCATATCGTCTCCCTCGGCAAAATAACGTAAAAAGAAGGAAGTACCATCTTCATGGTCTTCCACCAGACAATACGCTTTATCCTCCACGGAAAAAGACGCAATGAGATCGAATACTACATCGCGCTCGCCGTCCTGTACAATAATCTGTTCTCTGTTCATTATTTTTCCCGTCTGTCCAGCCACTGCTGGAGAATAAACGTTGCCGCAATCGCGTCAACGACTGTTTTTCGTTTCTCCCGGCGAACGCCGGTTTTTTTTAGCACCGTATTCGCCTGCACCGTACTCAATCTCTCGTCCTGATAAAACACGGCATACCCTTTTTTTGTCAACTCGGCACCAAAGCTCTTCGCTCTTCGCGCCGAATCACTCATCTGATTATTCATGTGCTTAGGCAAACCGATAATCATTTCCTGGATGCTAAACGCATCAATCAACTCTTCCACTGCAGCAAGATCCGCTGCCAGCGTCGTACGCTTAATCGTCGTATGGGCTTGCGCAATGAGATACAAGGGGTCGCTTAGTGCCACCCCGATCGTTTTTGTACCGACATCCAGTCCCATTGCGCGTGTCAACCCATTCCGCCTTTCTACGAAGGAATATTGTGTCCCTCAAGATAATATGCCAGCAGCGTGGAAAGCAACTCATCGCGATCAATCTGGCGAATGAGTTTGCGCGCACCATTATAGCTGGTGATATAGGTCGGATCTCCTGAGAGAATATAACCTATAATTTGACTTTCCGGCGCATAGCCCTTTTCTTTGAGAGAGGCATATACGCTCGCTAAAATCTCTTCCATATTATGCCGTTCTTCAATCGGCGTAAAAAGCATCGTTTCACTGAAATCTTTCGACATCATAGCCTCCTAACCGCATTTGTTCGCAACGCATCGGATATGCGACAACACTATGCCAGTTTTTCTTTCACCCACGCGTTCACGCTTTGCAATGCCTCATCAATTTTAGCGGTATCTTTTCCGCCTGCCGTCGCAAATTGCGGACGACCACCGCCATTTCCACCGGTCTTTTGCGCCAATAGTTTGACTAACTCACCGGCTTTCAGTCCTTTTTTCACGAACGAATCCGCAATGGAAACCACCCAATACACTTTTCCCTCGGTTGCCGCGGCAAGTGCAAGCACACTATCCGCATGGTTCGCCTTAAGTGCATCGGCAAGGTCTTTTAGTTCCTCCATAGTTTTGCCATCGACACGGGAAGCCAATACCGATACGCCCTCCACTGTCTGTATGGAAGAATCCAGTTGACGAGAAAGTTCTCCTGCCATCTTTGCTTCATAGGACTGCATTTCGCGTTTCAGTTCGCGATTCTCCTCCAATAAAGCTGCGCTTCGCTGAAGCACGTGTTCCGGTGCCGATTTCAGCAAACCTGCCAAGGTAAGAAGGGTTTCTTCCTTCTCTCTCATCTTTTGCAAAGCGCCTCGCCCCGTAACCGCCTCGATACGTCGAACGCCAGAAGATACTCCCTGTTCGCTGAGAAGCGTAAACACCTGTAACTGCGCTGTGTTCTGCGCGTGCGTTCCACCGCAAAGTTCCTTGGAAAATTCGCCCATGGATACGACGCGTACAACATCATGGTATTTATCCTCGAAAAGACCCGTCGCTCCTTCTGCCATCGCTTCCTGTAAAGGTAATACCCTTGTTTTTATCGGATACGAATCAAAAATGGCGCGATTGACGATTTTTTCCACTTCCTGCTTTTCTTCTTCGCTCATTGCCTGATAATGCGTAAAGTCAAAACGCAAACGATCCGGCTCAACCAAAGAGCCTGCCTGGTGTACGTGATCCCCCAGGACTTGACGTAAAGTGCGGTGCAATAAATGCGTCGCCGAATGATTGCGACGAATATCCTCGCGGCGATCCTTATCGACACACGCCTGAACCGTATCGCCCTGTTTCAATGTCCCCTGTTCTACAACAACCGTGTGCAGATACACTTCATTTTTATCTTTTTTCACTGCTTTCACGCACACAGACAGATTTTCCGAAAGAATGCTTCCTTCATCACTCACCTGACCGCCGCTTTCCGCATAGAAAGGCGTACGATCCAAAATGAGGATACCCTCTTTACCCGATTCCAGCGTCTTCACACACACACCATCATGATACAGGGCAAGGACATTGGCTTCGCCTTCCAGTGTATCGTATCCAATGAAATCGGTTTTTGCGATTCCGTCAACCGTAATTGCGGCAGCGGTATCCCAACCCGTAGTCTCTTTCCGTCGTTCACGGGACTGGCGGCGCTGCGCTTCCATTCGCTCTCGAAAATCGTCTTCATCTACCGTAAACCCTTGTTCTGAAGCAATCTCTCGCGTCAAATCGATTGGAAAACCGAATGTGTCATAAAGACGGAACACGCGCGCACCGTCCAGAACACTCGTTTCCGTGGCTTTCGCTTCTTCCATGAGCTCTTCGAGGAGTGCCAGCCCTTGATCAATCGTCTGCTGGAAATTCTCTTCTTCCCGTTCCACTACGGTAAAGATACGCTCTTTGCCTTCGCAAATTTCCGGATATTCTTTTCCATACACTTTCATCACTTCGGTGATGGTTTTCGTTAGGAATTTTCCTTTGATGCCCAAGAGTTTGCCGTATCGTGCAGCACGACGCAGAAGGCGACGCAATACATAGCCTCGCCCTTCATTAGAAGGCACCACACCATCCGAAACGAGGAAGGTAATGGCTTTGGAGTGGTCAATGATGACACGGAAGGATTCATCGGCTTTTGCGTCTTCTCCATACGCTTTTCCGCAAAGCGCCTTAATCGTCTCTCTCAGCGGAGCGAATTCATCCAATTCAAAGATGTTATCCTTGTTTTCACAAACAAGCGCCAGACGTTCCAGCCCCATGCCGGTATCAATATTCGGGTGCGCTAAAGGAACATAGCTGCCATCCTTTTGGCGGTCAAATTGCGTAAAGACGAGATTCCAAATCTCCATGAAACGATCGGAATTGTCTAATGGACTGTTCCCTTCGCCGTATTCCGGACCGCGGTCATAGTGAATTTCGGAACACGGACCGCAGGGTCCCTGCTCCAGTTCCCAGAAATTATCCTCTTTGCCAAGGCGCAGCATATGATCCGGCGCTACACCGATGGTTTCCGTCCAAATCGTATACGCTTGCTCATCGTCCTCGTACACGGTAATCCAAAGACGATCGGGATCCATACCAATCTTCTGCGTAAGGAATGTCCATGCCCACTGAATGGCTTCCGGCTTAAAATAATTGCCGAAAGAAAAATTGCCCAGCATTTCAAAGAAAGTGGCATGACGCGCTGTCTTGCCGACATTATCAATGTCCGCTGTACGCACGCAACGCTGTGAACTCGTTGCACGGTTATTGGGCATCTTCTTTTCTCCCATGAAATAGGGCTTTAAGGGAGCCATGCCCGCATTGATGAGCAGAAGACTGTCGTCATCCTCCGGAACCAGCGAAAAACTGGTCAGGCGCGTGTGATTTTGCGCTTCAAAAAAGTCCAGATATTTCGATCGACATTCATTCATTCCAAGATATTGCATGTTCATCCTCGTTTATTCTTCCTCAATCGTAGTCGCCTTCATACCTTTCCATGGCAAAAGCAGCCATGGGACTAAACGGCAAGGGACAGTTCCACCATGTCCGCCAACGTAAGATTTTCAATGGACTGAAAAATGGCATTATTCATGCGCGTGATGAGAATGCGCGTTGGACAATTGCTAAACCCACCGGGACAGTCTCCGGCAATGGCGCAATCGGAAAGCCAAAACTCACCTTCCAAAACATTGAGCATTTCCATCACCGTAATGTCCTTCGGATCGCGCGCCGGAACATAACCGCCTTTTACGCCGCGAACGGCTTTCACCAACGGCACTTTTTTCAGCAAACGCAATAGCTGTTCCAAATACGCTTCACTCAGGATAAGCGCTTCGGCAATTTCCGAAAGCGGAACCGGTTGTCCCTCCTGTGCATGTGCAGCGATATAAGTCATAGCACGCAAGCCGTACCGACTTCTGGTAGTTAGTTTCATAAACCTGTCCTTACTGTTTGCCCGTTACGCCGAATTACCGAATCACCAGATTGAGTATTTTCTCCGGCACATAAACGACCTTAACGACTGTTTTCCCTTCCAGATAACGCGAAACGACAGCGTCTTTATTTGCGGCATCAAGGGCTTCGTCTTTTGTCGCGCCTTGCGTGAGCTTTACTTTGCCGCGTACCTTTCCGTTAATCTGAATGGGCATCTCAAAAAACGCTTCGGTCAACTTGTCTTCGGCATACTCCGGCCATTGTCCATCCGTAGCAATATGACCCGAAAAACCGGTTCTCTCCCACAACTCTTCGGTGAGATGCGGTGCGACCGGATTGAGTAGAAGTAAATACACCTTCCATTCGTCTCGCGTAATGCGTTCCTTCGCACGCAAGGCGTTAGACAACGTCATCAACCGCGCAATTGCCGTATTGAATTTCAGCGTTTCAAAATCTTCACTTACCTTTTTTATCGTTTGATGCAGTAAAACTTCTGTTTCCGCATCCATTCCTTTTTTCTCGGTGACTAAATCCGCCATCTTCCAAACGCGGTCCAAGAACTTTCGGCATCCCTGCACGCCGCTTTCTGTCCAGTTAGCGCTCTTCTCAAAATCACCGATAAACATCTCATAGGTGCGCAACGTGTCGGCACCGTATTCCGCAACAATCTCATCGGGATTGACGACGTTCCCGCGCGACTTGCTCATCTTTTCCCCGTTGTCACCCATAATCATGCCATGCGAAGTACGCTTGCTGTAGGGTTCCTTTGTAGAAACGACACCAATGTCATATAAAAATTTATGCCAAAAGCGCGAGTACAGAAGATGTAGCGTGGTGTGCTCCATGCCTCCATTATACCAGTCTACCGGACCAAAATACCGCTCGGCTTCTGCGGAAACAGGCGCTTCTGTATTATGTGGATCCATATAACGCAGATAGTACCAGGAGGATCCTGCCCATTGCGGCATCGTATCGGTCTCGCGCCGAGCCGGTTTTCCACAAACGGGGCATGTCGTTTCGACAAAATCTTTCATCTCGGAAAGGGGCGATTCTCCCGTCGCCGTAGGCTGATAGTTTGGAACATCCGGTAAAAGCAAAGGCAATTCTTCTTCCGGCAGAGGCACCCAGCCATGTTCCTCACAGTACACCATGGGAATGGGTTCTCCCCAATATCGCTGACGGCTGAACACCCAATCGCGCAGTTTGTAATTTGTTTTTGCCTTTCCCAAATGGTGCTTCTCTAAATAAGCGATCATGGCGGAAATGGCTTCTTGTACAGGGAGACCATTGAGAAAACCGGAATTGACCATCGTCCCGTCGTGGACATTCGTAAACGGTTCTTCCTCAACCGGTTTTTCTGCTCCGGAAACCACCTCTACGATGGGAAGCGAGAATTTCTTCGCAAATGCCCAGTCACGATCGTCATGCGCCGGAACAGCCATAATGGCGCCCGTGCCGTAACTCATCAGAACATAGTCAGATACCCAAATAGGGATGGCTTTTCCGGTCGCCGGATTCTTAGCGCAAACACCCTGCAGGGCTACACCCGTTTTTTCTTTCGCCAATTCGCCGCGTTCAAAATCCGATTTTAACAGTGCCTTTTTTTGATAGGCTTTCACTTCTTGGATGTTTTCAATAGAATCCGAATACTTGGTCAGTATAGGATGTTCCGGTGCTACAACCATATAGGTTGCGCCAAACATGGTATCCGGACGTGTCGTATAAACGGTCAGTGCTTCATCGGTCTCTTCGCCGTCAACCAAAACCGTAAAGTCCGCTTCTGCACCGTGGGATCTACCAATCCAGTTGATTTGTTGCTGCTTGATACGTGCCGAATAATCCACTTCCTCGAGGTCATCAATCAGACGGTCGGCATATTCCGTAATTTTGAGCATCCATTGATTCTTTACACGATGCTCTACAGGAGTGCCGCAACGCTCACATTTTCCGTCCACCACTTCCTCATTGGAAAGTCCAACAAGATCATGCGGACACCAGTTAATCGGCACCTCTTTTTTATAGGCGAGACCGTGGCGGTAAAGTTGAATAAAAATCCACTGCGTCCAGCGATAATAGTCCGGATCCGTCGTGTTCACTACGCGATCCCAATCAAAGGAAAAACCAATTGCGTCCAACTGTTCCTTAAAATGGCGAATATTGTTTCGCGTGACTTCCGCCGGATGAATCCGGTGCTGAATGGCATAGTTCTCGGTGGGAAGACCGAACGCATCGAATCCCATCGGATAAAGGACATTGTAACCCTGCAGCCGACGCTTCCGCGCGACGATGTCCAATGCGGTATAGGGGCGCGGATGCCCGACATGTAATCCCTGTCCGGACGGATAAGGAAATTCAACCAAAGCGTAATATTTCTTTTTTGTGGGATCCACTGTGGCATGAAAGACGTCTTTCTCCTGCCAAAAGACCTGCCACTTTTTCTCAAGGACGGCGGGATTATAGGTTTCCATTAACACCCTTCTTCTCTTCATTCACGTGTTTCATCATTCGATTCGTCTAATATTCTTTTCTTGCTGAAATAGCGGTCGGCAAGGAAAAGTAGCATCAACGCAAAGTATTTACCGTGCGCGGATACGGCAGTACGTCACGGATATTCGCCATGCCGGTCATATACATCACACAACGTTCAAAGCCGAGACCGTAACCGCTGTGTACGCATCCGCCGAAGCGACGTAGATCGGTATACCACTGATAGTCTTCTGCCTTAATGCCTTTTTCTTTCATTTGCGCAAGCAGAACCTCTTCACGTTCTTCACGCTGAGAACCGCCGATGAGTTCTCCGATACCCGGAACCAGCATATCGGCACAGGCGACGGTTTTTCCGTCATCGTTTAAGCGCATATAGAACGACTTAATCTCTTTCGGATAATCCGTCACAAAAAGCGGTCCTTTGATGACTTCTTCCGTCAGGAAGCGCTCATGTTCTGACTGTAAATCACTTCCCCAGTGAACGGGGAACGTAAAGCGATGATTTTCTTTTTCCAGAAGAGCGATTGCTTCGGTGTAACTCATGCGTGCAAAATCCGCATTGCGCACCAAATTCAACCGTTCGATGAGTCCTTTATCTACCCAACGATTGAAAAACTCCATCTCTTCCGGAAGACGCTCCATAACGCGATTCAAAATATGCTTCATCATATCTTCGGCTAAATCCATCATGTCGCAGAGATCGCCGAATGCAATTTCCGGCTCAATCATCCAAAATTCTGCCGCATGGCGCGTGGTATTGGAATGCTCCGCTCGAAAAGTGGGACCAAAAGTGTACACATTACGGTGACTTAGAGCAAATGCTTCCAGCTCTAATTGTCCGGAAACCGTAAGGTGCGCCGGCACACCGAAGAAATCTTCACGATACTCCACCTTGCCTTGTTCCGTCTTCGGCACATCATTGAGATCGAATGTCGTTACTTGGAACATCTCTCCTGCACCTTCCGCGTCGGAAGAGGTGATTAACGGCGTATGCACATACGTGAAGCCACGTCCATGGAAAAATTCATGAATCGCGAAAGCAATCTCGCTTCGTGTACGAAATACAGCGTTGAATGTATTCGTGCGCGAACGAAGATAGGGATATCGGCGTAAAAATTCCATACTTTGGCGTTTATTTTGAATAGGATAATCCTCTGCATTATCGCCCAGCAACGTGACCGACTTTGCTTCCAATTCAATGGGCTGCGGAGAATCCGGCGTGATCTTCAATATTCCTTCCACCGAAATGGCACACCCTACGGCGAAGTGCGACACGTCGCTGTAATTTTCCAGATCGGGCGAAAGAACGACCTGCAAAGGACGAAAAAAAGTGCCGTCATTCACCATAAAGAAGCCGACATTTTTGGAAATGCGCGACTGACGGATCCATCCCTGAATCGTTATTTTTTCATTTGCGTGCTTTTCCGCATCGCGATAACATGCTTTGATTTCCATACGTTCTCCTTACTGATCACCATTTTTCTCCGCCGAAGTCTTATCCATCGGCAGACGCGCAAGATATTCCTTGAGTCTTGCCTCGGCACCGCGACCGACAGGATGATAAAAGGTCTTTCCCATTATTTCATCCGGCAGATAATTCTGCAAGACATAGCCGGAAGGATAATTATGCGGATAGCGGTAGGTAAGCCCCCTGCCCAGCGCTTCTGCCCCGCTGTAATGGGCATCTTTTAAGTACGATGGTATATCCGCCGGCGGATTCTCGTGAACCAGCCGAAGTGCTTCATCAATAGCAACATAGGAAGCGTTGCTTTTCGGCGACGAAGCAAGGAAGGTCGTTGTCTGTGCTAAAAGGATGCGCGCTTCCGGCATACCAATTTGAGAAACGCCTTGATAACAGCTAACCGCCTGTACTAAGCCCAAGGGCTCGGCATTACCGATATCCTCACTTGCCAAAATAACAAGACGTCGAGCAATAAAGAGAGGATCTTCCCCTCCTGCCAACATACGGGCAAGATAATAAATAGCCGCATCGGGATCGGATCCGCGAACCGATTTGATAAATGCCGAAATCGTATTGTAATGCTCTTCGTCCCCTTTATCGTATTGGACGCGCTTTTTTTGCATACTTTCCGCAACATCCGCTTTCGTCAGATGTACTTTCCCCTGCACCGGCGGTGTCGATAGAACGGCAATTTCCAACGAATTGAGAAGCACGCGCGCATCGCCGCCGGATGAAGCAAGAAGAACCTGACGGGCGTCGGCATCCAGTGTCACGGAGAATGCTCCCAGACCCTCTTTCGTATCGGAAAGCGCACGATCCAGCACCTTGTCTAATGCCTCTGCCGAGAGCCAGGTAAGCTCAATCACTTGGCAGCGAGAAAGCAACGCCTTATTGACCTCAAAAAACGGATTTTCGGTTGTCGCGCCGATCAGAGTAAGCGTCCCATCTTCCACATGCGGAAGTAACGCGTCTTGCTGACTCTTATTAAAGCGGTGAATCTCATCGATAAAGAGGATGGTTTGCATCCGGTCATAAAGAAGAGCTTGTTTCGCTTCCTCAACGACTTCGCGCAATTCTTTTACGCCACAGGTTACTGCCGACAGTTTACGAAAGGCACGGCGAGTTTTCATGGCAATCACATGCGCGATCGTTGTTTTTCCGGTTCCCGGAGGACCAAATAGAATAATGGATGGCACACGATCCGCATCGATAAGACGACGAAGGGGCTTGCCGGCGGCAAGAACCGCATCCTGTCCAACCACATCCTCCAGTGTTTTTGGGCGCAAACGGTCCGCAAGAGGCGCATTTTTTCGTTGTTCTTTTTGTTGCTGTCTCTGCAATAAATCCATTCGCCCTCCGTCCGGAAAAAAAGCAGGCGATCCTCTGGATCGCCTTGGCTTTATTCGTCCGTCCTGTTCTCTGCCTCATCATCTGTCAGGCTGCTTAACTCTTTGTAAAAGCTATCTACGTCCTCAAATTCGCGATAAACCGACGCAAAACGCACATACGCCACTTTGTCAATCGCTTTAAGCTGATCCATCACTAATTCGCCAATATATGCCGTAGTGACTTCTCGCTGGTTCAAGTGATTCAGTTGCGTTTCAATGGCATCCGCCGCTTTTTCTAAGCGGTCTACCGTCACCGGTCGCTTCTCCACCGAACGAATCATGCCGCTAAGAATTTTGGAACGCATAAACGGTTCTCGCGTTTCATCCTTTTTGATGACGACGATTGCTTGGTCTTCGTAGCGCTCATACGTCGTGAAACGTTTCTTACACTTGAGACAAGCGCGGCGGCGGCGAACCGCCTCGTTATCTTCGGTAGGACGCGAGTCAATGACTTTCGTATCGGGAAACCCGCAATACGGACATTTCATACTAACGATACTTTCTCAGAAATTCCGGGATATCCATGTCATCTGCGCCTGCTGCATGGGAAGCAGCAGAATTATCTTCGCTTGAACGATGCTCACGGCGCTCCGGGGCATCATCGTTAGCCGAAACTTTTCGGTTATCAAAACCAGTAGCAATCACCGTAATCTTGATATCATCACCGAGCGATTCATCCACACCGGCACCGAAAATAATATTGGCGTCAGGATCTACGGCCTCGCGAATCATCTCGACGGCTTCGTTCGCTTCAAAAATGCCCAATTCGGCTGCCGTAACGTTGACCAACACCGCTTTTGCGCCATCGACGCTGGTTTCCAGAAGCGGGCTCTTGACAGCTGCTTTTGCTGCGTTTACGGCACGATTTTCACCATTGGCAATACCGATACCCATGTGGGCAATGCCTTGATCCTTCATGATGGATTCTACATCGGCAAAGTCGAGGTTAATGATGTTCGGCACCGCAATCAAGTCAGAAATACCTTTAATACCGTTCATCAATACCTGATCCGCCATGCCAAAGGCTTCCACCATCGAGGTACGACGTTCGGCGACCTGCAACAGACGGTCATTCGGAATGACGATAAGCGTGTCCACTTTATCTTTTAATTTGTTAATGCCACTTTCCGCCTGGGTTTGACGTTTACGTCCTTCAAAGCCAAAGGGTTTTGTTACCACACCGACGGTTAAGATGCCCATGGAACGCGCCGCTTCCGCAACGACCGGTGCCGCACCGGTTCCTGTTCCGCCGCCCATGCCGGCAGTGATAAAGACCATGTCGGTGTTGGCAAGCAATTCCGTGATGTCGCTTTTGGATTCTTCCGCTGCTTTCTCTCCCACCTCCGGATTTCCGCCGGATCCGAGACCGCGCGTCAGTTTAATGCCAATCTGCAGTTTCTTATCGGAATCCACAACACCCAGGATCTGGCGATCCGTATTGACGGCGATAAATTCCACGCCTGCCAATCCTTGTTGTTTCATCCGGTTCAGTGCGTTGTTTCCGCCGCCGCCGACACCAAGTACTTTAATTTTCGCTAAACCGTCATTGTTTACTTCCATGTCGAATGTGTTCATGACTCCCCCTCAGTTTTCTCCCGTTCCTTTTCCCGATTCTTTTGCATCAGGCGAGATGCGTTGTCCGTTTCCGGTAACTACAATCGGATTTTGCCCTTCGTCCAAAATAATTTCTTGCGCTTTGACGCCCTTCTTCTCAATCTCACGCAGAACAGCGTCTAAATCGGTAAACTTATGAATGATGTCATTCGGTCGTCCAAAACGAATAACAATATCATTATACATTATAACAATGCGCTGTGGCTTTTCAAAACGAACTTTCGATACTTGATCCACCAGTTGCATATCCTGAAGCGTAGATAAAAATTCCAGCTCCCGTGCATCGGAAAAGAAATCTTCTCCAATGCCGATTTTCTCCACCTCTTTTTCCAGCATAACAGGCTTTAGACGATTTTTTTTCGGAACATAATGGTCGGTAATTTTTCCCTGTTCATTGACATAATACAGTCGTCCTGCAGAGGTGAAAACGCCCAGTACAAAGTTTTCTTTGACTTTTACGACCAGACGATTCGGTAGTTCACGGGAAAACTCCGCGTCGGCAATGCCTTCCACTTGGATCAAACGCTCCTTCCAACGTTTCGTGGGAAAGGTGAAAATATTGCTGTCCACATCCCCCAAGGCATTCATTACTTCCCGATCCGTCAACACCTTGTTTCCCTCCACGCGAACGGACTGAATACGAAAAAACGGAGCGCGCGTTAAGACGAAGAAAAGGATGCTCCCCACGATAAGCAAGCAGAGGAAAAACAGCACTATCTTTTTACGGCGCTGTACACGCTTACGATGTTGATGACGACCGGCTTGCGTAATACTGCTGCGCCCAGGCGATAAGGATGGACGACGGGTATCAAACCTCTCTTCCTGTCGCCTATTTCGTTGGGAAGGAGCGGAAGAAAAACGGTCTGATTGTCTTTTTTTTGCATCACGCTGCATACCGCCTCCTTCTACGTGTCCCTAGAAATATTCAGAAGAACCCCGACCATGGCACTCATTACCAATAGCGAGCTGCCGCCATAGCTGATAAAGGGCAGCGTAATGCCTGTCGTCGGCACGACGCCTATCGCCACGCCGATGTTCACCATCGCCTGAAAACAAATCATGAACGTCAAGCCGTATGCCAAAAGCTGTCCAAAGCGCGTATTGGCTTTTTGGGCAATCGCTATTCCACGATAGGCTAACAAGCCAAATCCGACAATCACCAGCAAAGCGCCGATAAACCCCAATTCTTCAGAAATAACGGCGAAAATAAAATCGTTATGCGGCTCGTCTGCAAGGTAATCAAATTTTTGCACACTTCTGCCAAAACCAACGCCGAAGAAGCCTCCCGACGCAACCGCGTAAAGAGATTGTAACAGCTGCCACCCACTTCCCGAAGGGTCACGCATGGGATCGATGACCGTTAATACACGTTCTAAACGGTAGTTTCCCGGTTTTGGCCAAAAAGCAACGACAAGACCGGCAAGAGCCATTCCCATCATAGGAAAAAGATGCCATAGATTCATGCCATAAACAAAATAAACAAAGAGCAACACGGAAGAAATCACTATTACCGCTGAGAAATTCGGCTGGAGATACACCGGCAAAATAGTGAAGCCGATGAAGAACATGACCGCAAAAAGCGTCGCTAAAGTACCCCGTTTTTCCGGCGGTTTTCGTGTCAACAGGGTCACTAATAAGATCAATGAAGCTATCTTTAATCCATCCGATGGCATGTAGGTCACCGGACCGAGATGAATCCAGCGGTGCGCCTGATTCACCGGAAAAGAAATGCCCGGTACCCACACTAAAAGGCAGCTGAAAAGAGCAACCGCATAAAGTGCAACGGCAAAACGGCGATACAGGAGATAGGGAATGCGAGAGACCACCCACATCACCAAAATTCCTAAGATCGTAAACACCAAGTCGCGAAGAAAATAATACTTTGCATCGCCAAATTGCTTGAGTGCATAAGGAGCGCTGGCACTAAAAACCATAAGAACGCCAAAAAAAGACAAAGCGAGAACAAGGAGGAACAAAAAGCGATCCATAGCCCCCTGTTTTCTTCTCTTGTTTAGTCGCTCTTCTTTCCGCATGTTTGCCCCATTCCCCATTCAACCATTCCGTTATGCGTTCTGTTCCTTCCAAGCATCTACCAAGGCGCGAAATTCATCACCACGCTCTTCAAAATGATTGTATTGCCCCCAACTGGCACTGGCGGGGGAAAGCAGAACTAAATCCCCTTCTTCTGCCATGTTCGTCGCCAATTCCATCGCTTTTTTCAAGTTTCCGGCAATGACCGCACGATCGCCCATTCCCTTCTCGGAGGCTTCCTTGGCAAGTTTTTCTGCCGTTTGTCCAATCAGCAACAGTTTTTTTCCATAGGGACGAAATGCTTCGAAAAAGGCATCAAAGCAGACATTTTTGTCGTAACCACCGGCAATGAGCAGTATCGGTTGACGAATGCCGGAGAGGGCTTTTACCGTCGCATCGACGTTGGTGCCTTTCGAATCATTAATGTAGCGTACTCCAAGCACCGTACCGACATCTTCCATACGATGCTCAATGGGACAAAATGACGAGAGTGCTTCTTTGATAACCTCCTGCGGAATCGCCAAATCCTCCGCAATTGCCACAGCAAAGGCGGCGTTCTGCACGTTGTGTTCTCCCACTAAATGCCAACCTCCCCCTTGACGAAGCGTTTCCATCAGAGGGGTGTGCAAATCCACCTGCTTTATTTGTGCCTCTGTTCCCACTTGATGGATTGCATCTTGCGAGACAGTATCTCCCGGCAACAGCCATAGGGTATCGCGTGACTTTTGTGCATGAGCAATGGTCGCCTTCGCTTTTGCATACGCCTCAAAAGAGCCGTGCCATTCGAGATGATCCTCGGTAATATTAAGAATGGCTGCTCTATGAGGAGCGAATTGTTCCACTGCTTCCAATTGGAAACTGGAACATTCGGTCACAAACAGCGTTCCCTCTTCTGCGTCCATCATCGTCGACAAAATAGGAAGACCGATGTTGCCACAAGCGATCGCCTTTTTCCCGGCATGACGTAAAATCCATTCCAAAAGCGATGTCGTCGTGGTTTTTCCGTTGGAACCGGTTATTGCGATCAGGTTTTCTCCTCCAAATAGACGATAGGCAATTTCCAAATCGGTATAAACCGGTTTTCCTTCCCGACGGGCACGCTCTACCAACGGCGTGGCAAAAGAAATGCCGGAACTACGTAAAATAAAAGCAAAGGAATCTAACGCGAGAGAAGAAACATCCTCTACCACAGTAATCTCTTCCGGATGCACAAGAGATGCAATAAATGCTTTATCTTCTTCTGTCAACCCCCCATCGACGTAGAGGGTGACCTTGCATCCCGCTGCAGGAAGCGTCCGTAATGCGGATTGACCGGTAACACCCATTCCATAAAGCAAAACATGCTTTCCTTGTAATGTTGTCTTAAAATTCATTTTCTCGTTCCTCCCGGTAATGTATACATCTTACCAAATCCAAACCGCCAGCATACACAACAGAACACTTGCCAACGTAAATGCCACCGTAACTTTTTCTTCCGGATACCCTTTAAGTTCAAAATGATGATGAATCGGACTCATGAGAAAAATCCGTTTTCCTCCGGTACGCTTGAAATACGCCACTTGAAGAATTACCGAAAGAGCCTCCATAAGATAAATGCCGCCCAATACCAAAAGAGAAGGCAAACGGTTCATCACCATCAATATAGCACTCAATGCGCCGCCAATCGCCATAGAACCCGTGTCGCCCATAAACAGCGAAGCCGGATGGCTATTGAAAAAGAGAAATCCCGTTAAAACGCCGGCGAAGAGAATCGCCGCTACCGCAACACTTCCTTCCTGGACAGCGTTATATCCACTGAGAAAGGCAAGCAACAGAAAAACCGGCAACGAAACGCCGGCGCAAAGTCCGTCCAATCCATCCGTCAGATTCACCGCATTGACTGTGCCTACCATAATAAATGCCAAAAGCGGGATGCTGAACAGACCGAGTCTCCATTGCCAACCAAAAAACGGAATCGTCTGTACCGCCATTGCCGGAGCAAAAAAATAATGGACACTGAGAAGCGCCGCCGCAAAGGCAAATTGCAGCAGGAGTTTTTGCCGCGGCGTTAACCCTTCGCTTTCCCGTTTTTTCATTTTTTCCCAATCATCCAAGAAGCCTATTGCACCAAAACCCAGCGTGCAAATTGCGATGAGGAGCGTTTCAACATTTCCTTTTCCAACGAAGAGAAGAAGAAGTAAAAATACGGCGGTGAAAGCAACGCCGCCCATGGTCGGCGTTCCTTTTTTCTTGTAATGCGCCTTGTTCCCTTCTTCACGAATTTCCTGTCCCCATTCTTCTTTTCGGGAAAAGCGAATCCAAAAAAAGGTGGCAACCGCAGATAAAAGCGCTGCCAGTATTCCCCAAGGAACGATCGCTTTGAGTATAAACATGTTCTCTTCTCCTCCTATTGTCCTGCCGACTCATCCGCATCTGCGCTGGATGACGATCCTTGTTCTTCTGCGGAAGACGCTTCTGTCGTTGGGTCTGCCGAAAGGACAAGAGCGGTTTCCTTATCTACGACGGTTCCTGCCGCCGGATCCTGATCTATGATTTTTCCCCGATCCGTCTCTATAAAAGAGAAAGCGATATTCGCCTGACGTAGTATCTGTTTTGCCTCTTCAGTAGACATGCCCACCAAAGAGGGAACACGAAAACGAGCCGAGTCGTCCGGACGACATTCTACCACGCTTTGCTGGGGCTGAACGGTTCCCGCGGATGGAATTTGGCGGTCTACAAGGGTATAGTCGTTCATTGCCCCATAGACGCTAAGAGAAAAACCCGCTTTTTGCAACAGTGCACGCGCTTCCTCCACCGTTTTACCGCAGACATCGGGTACGGTTTGTCCTTCATTCTTCTGCTGTGGATCCTTCTTTAACGGCAGAAAACGTTCCAGAATTTTCGCACTAACTTCACCAGCAACTTCCCCGCCAAACGTATTAATCTTCGGAGAATGGATGACAACAAAGAGCGCTATTTCCGGTTTTTCTGCGGGTAAGAAACTATAAAGGGAAGCAATGGTCTTATCCGAGTATTCGCCATCTTCTAACAGCAACGTGGTTCCGCTCTTCGAGCCGATGGCAACATCTTTTATACGCAACACTTTCGCATTCGATGCCTTGGTAGTGCTCAACATGTAGCGGCGCATGGTCTCCACCGTTTCCTCGGAAAAAATAGGGTCGGTTACACTTTCGCGAAACTGAGACAGCACCTTTCCGTCCTGGGCAGAGGAGAAAGAGAATAAATGCGGTGTCCGATAATATCCGCCGTTGATCACTGTATTGACTGCAGCCATCATCTCTAAAGGAGTTATAGAAATGCCGTGTCCATAAGACATCGTCTGCATCCGAACGTTTTCCAATTTTTCCATCGTATCCGGAAAGAGAGATGCCTGCTCGCCCGGTAAATCCACCCCCGTAATCTGCCCCATGCGCAGGGATCGTAAATAGGAATAGAAATTTTCTTTTCCAATATCGCGCACGATTTGCACAAAAGCCGGATTGCACGAATGATTCAATGCTTCCTCAAGCGTTTGGGAACCGTGTGGATCGTCGTGGCGCCAGCAGCGAATCCACACGCCCGGAGACAACTCTATTTTTCCCGTGCAGAGATAATGACTCTCCGGCAAGGACGATTTCGTTTCTAATGCAATCGATGCGGTGAGCGTTTTGAAAACAGAACCCGGTTCGTAAAGTGTGGAAACGGCAGGATTCTTCCACCGTGTATAGAGTTGCGACAAGCGTTCTTCCTCGGTCATGGCTTTCCAGGACGCTTCGCCTATGCCCATAGCCGGCGCATACGGTGTATTGGGATTGAAAGAAGGATAACTTTCCATGGCGAGAATTTCTCCCGTATTGGGATTCATGAGTATCGCCGTTCCGGCATCCGCCTTGGAATCACTTACACCTCTTCGCAACTCTTCAGAGAGAATACGTTGGGCATCCAAATTCATTGTTAGATGCACATTCTGCCCTTCTTCCGAGGCATACCGTTCTACGGACTCGGTCGGAATGATATTGCCTCCCAGATCGCGCGAAAGCGTCATCTGTCCACCCTTGCCTCGCAATAAAGCATCATATTGTGCCTCAAGACCATAAGCGCCTTTTCCGTCGTCGTTAACAAAACCGAGACATTGCGCCATGATGTCCTGATTCGGATAAAAGCGCTCAGCTTCCTGTACCACACGATACGCGCGCAAACCGGAGCTTTGCAGCTGATCAATCTCTTTTTGCGTTAATTTGGTTTTTAAGAGAACATCGTACCGCGACGAAGAGAACGCGCTTTCGACCTTCTCCTTATCGATATGCAAAATATACGAGAGGAGATCGACAGTCTCCTTTTTATCCTTTTCCTCTATCTCCTGCGGAAAAAAATAAACGGAATTTACTGTTACAGAAACTGCCATCGGGCTATTGGCAGAATCAAATATGGTTCCGCGTTTAGGCGTAATGGAAACCGTCCGTCTTCGCTGCGCTAACGCGGCTTCCTGAAAAGGTTGACCGGCGGCCACCTGTAAATAAAAAAGCCGAGCAAGAAATCCGGCAGCTATCAGCAGTGCGAAAAGAAAAACAAATCGCACACGTGCGAACGGATGTACTCGTCTCGGCGTATTGTTCTTTTGGTTTTTTCTCATGAATCGCTCACCCCAACGCACTACTCCTTGTGTTGCGGGCTTGCCGCAATCGTCGTCTTCTCCTCGAAAACGGAAGCGGTGCGATCTTTCCTCGTCATGGCAGGATCGCGTACAGCAGAAAGCACCTGCTCCTTAGACGGATAGCGCATCCCCAGACGACGCTTCGCCAGATCCTCGATGCGCGAAGCTTCGATATACGGTGCTAACTGCATGGCTAACGTATCCTGCTGTGCGCGCAGATTTTCCACTTGTGTAGCCGTCTCTCGAATGTCCCGGTTCAATCCGGACAGTTCATTATAGCGCAGCAGACTTGTCATGAGCAACACTACCGTGGCGACTGTAACAACGGTGATGACGAGCCAGTAAATGAGATGCACGCGGGAGCGGGTTCTTGTTACCGCTTTCGCATGGCACATCGTCTTCGCTTTCGTGTTTACTGCCGTCCTTGTACGCTCTTTACCTTGCGGTCGTCTTTTTCGTTGCGTAGGCGACATTTCCCGCTGCCGAGGCGTGACGACCGTTAACCGCTTTCTCTTTTTCGGCATCTCGCGCGGTTGCGGAAAAGCAAGACTTTCCGACCGACGTAGTGCTGCTGTGCCCATGTTATTCTTCCTCCTGTTGCGCGAAACGTTCCAATACCCTCAATTTAGCCGAATGCGCACGAGAATTGCGCGCTTGTTCCTCCGGAGATGCCTCGATCGGTTTACGTGTACAAACATGAAAAGGAGAGGCATATTCGTTCGAACGCACCGGCAATCCTGCCGGAAGCGGAGGTCCTTCCGCTAGTCGGCGAAATGCATTCTTGACCAAACGATCTTCCAGAGAATGAAAGGTGATGACACATAATCGTCCCCCGGGCGCAAGATGCTTTGCAGCCTGTTGCAGACCTTCTTCCAAGGCATCCAACTCGTGATTTACTTCGATACGAAGTGCCTGAAACACCCTTCTTGCAGGATGTTTATCCTGCATGCGCACTTTTTTAGGGATGGCTTTTTGGATGACCTTGACCAGATCGAAGGATGTTTCAAGCGGCTTCGCACCACGTTCAACTACGATGAATTGAGCAATTCGCTTCGACCAGCGCTCCTCACCGTACCGATAGAATAAAGTAGTCAGTTCCCTCTCCGAATACGTGTTGACAATGTCTTTTGCCGTCCGTGTATTCGCATTCTGATCCATGCGCATATCCAACGGCGCATCATGGTGATACGAGAATCCGCGTTCTGCTGTATCCAATTGATAGGAAGAAACCCCGATGTCCATAAGTATGCCATCTGCTTTCGACATATCGTTTTCGTCAAGAACCTTTCCCAGATGACGAAAGTTGGTATGTACAAAGGTCACTTTTTCCGACCATTCGGCAAGTCGCGCTTTTGCGGAAGCCAATGCTTCCTCATCCTGATCTAAGGCAAGCAATCGTCCATTGGAAAGACGTTGCACAATTTCTACAGCGTGGCCGCCTCCTCCGACGGTAGCATCCACATAACAGCCATTTGGACGGATTGCCAATTCCGCAATCGTTTCCTCTAATAACACCGGAACATGGGAAAAGGGCATACTCTCCTCCTACAAATCAAAACCGTCATCATTGAGCGTCTCGGTTAAGGCATCTAAATCCATAGCGTCAGAAGAAACGAAGTCGTCCCATTTCTCCTTTGCCCAGACTTCAATGCGATCGGAGACACCAATAATCACTGCATCACGTTCGATGGAGGCGAAGGCGCGGAGTTGTGGTGGGATGAGAAATCGTCCCTGTTTATCGCAGGCGACTTCCATTGCCCCGGAATAAAACGCACGCGAGAAATTTCGCGCCGCTTTTGCCGTCAAACGGAGTTGGTTGATTTTCTCATCCATGACCTTCCATTCCGTTTGGTCATAGATGAACAAGCAACCTTCCATACCTCTTGTGATAATGAACGTGTCAGAGAGATCTTCACGAAAACGAGAAGGAAGCGAAACTCTTCCCTTTGCGTCTACACTGTGGTTGTACTCTCCGATGAACATTCCACTTTCTCCCACTTTTTACCACTTTCTGCCTTCTTGATACCATTTTAGACAACTCGTGTGCTTTTCGCAAGCCAAAAAACAAAAAAAGACGCAAAATCATCAAAATAAAGATGATTTTGCGTCTTTTCCCTTTCAGAAGGAAATAACACAACGTAAAAAGCGATTCTCCACTACTATTTTGAAGGGGAGGTTCTTTTCTTCCTTGCTAAAACCGCATAACCGACTAGTCCAAGCAATAAACCAAACAGCGCTAAGATCTGCGCTACGCGCAACGGTCCAAAATACAGACTGTCTGTGCGAAAGCCTTCCACAAAGAAGCGCAGGATTCCGTAAAATACAAAATAAAGCGCAGTAACTTGTCCGTCTTTTTTGTTTTGTTTACGCAAGACGTACCACAAAAACAAAAAGAGCAGAAAATCGCCTGCAGATTCATAAAAGAACGTCGGATGGTGCGGTTTTCCGTTAATCAACACTGCCCAGGGTACATCTGCCGCATACCCGTAGGCTTCATTATTGAAAAAATTGCCCCACCGTCCGATTGCCTGGGCTAAAGGCAAAAACGGGATGATGCAATCCGCCACGCGCAAAAAGGAAATCTTACGCCGACGAAGAAACAGCCAGCTTGCCAAAAAGCCTGCCATAACACCGCCTTGAATGGCCAGTCCGCCGGTACGAAGGTTCATCACATCCCAAAATGAGGAAAAGCGCTGCGGTTCAAATAACACATACCAAAGACGTGCGCCGATCACCCCCGCAGGAAGAATCCACAAAGAAAGATCGTAGATAATATCCTCCGACATGCCCTTGCGCTTGGCTTCCCGACTGCTGAGCAATACCGCAAGAAGCATACCGGTAACAATTAAGATGCCATACCAACGCACTTCTAAACCGAAGAGCGTAAAAGCCACGCCGTCTCCCGTATATTCAAACATTGGTTTCTCCTTTCCGCATAACCCTCTCCGAAGAGAAAAAGCGCTTTCCGGCAAGCATCCATACTCCCTGACCAAGAAGGGAAAGAATAACAAAATGAATGGCAATGCCTTTTGCCAAAGCCATAAAAAAAGGTTCCGGCATCATCTGAATCATGAGGTCGGTCTCTACATTAAGTATCCACAGATCATTGCGAAAGAAAAGGTGATGAAAGTTCGTAAAAACACTTTGCCAGGATTGCATAGCGAAAAAGCTCAACGCAGCCAAAAGCAGAAATATCAACGCTTGCACGAGCCAGCTCACATACATCTTTTGCGGATTGCGGTCTCTATAACGGGCTACCAGAAGTGCTGATAGCCCAGCAGCACTTACCAGACATACCACACGAGCAAAACAAAAGAGCGCGTAGACATCCACCATGTGCGCACATTCTCTTTCGCCGAAATGCGCTGTCATCAACGAAGGTTCTCCGGTCTGCAGATAAAGGACAATATCACGATTGATATTGTCCAGTTCCTGCCTCGTTTTGCCTGTGGCTTCCTCGATTTTCAACTCTTGTTGAAGCGCTCGATACCCCTTGGTATTATAGGCGACCGAAAAAAGCGAGATGCTCAGACTAAACAATAAAAGAAAAAGA
>NZ_CABTXF010000009.1 GCF_902488755.1 uncultured Murdochiella sp.
AGCAAAGGTGGAAACAATAAACATACCATTTTCGCATCTGCGCATCTCAAAATGTTTCACGTGAAACATTTTGAGATGCGCAGATGCGAAAATGGTATGTTTATTGTTTCCACCTTTGCTATAATCATCTCAGAAGAGAAGACGGTACGTGCAAATTGTTTCACGTGAAACACTTTGGAGATAAAGATGATTGTAGAGTGCGTTTCAGTTGGAACGGAAATCCTACTCGGCGACATTGTTAATACGAATGTACAGTATTTGTCACAACTTTGTGCGCAAGTGGGGTTGGATGTTTTTCATACTTCTGTTGTTGGCGATAATGCCAAGCGATTAACGGAGTCTCTGCAGGTGGCGTGCGAAAGAGCGGACATTGTTATTCTAACGGGCGGTTTAGGTTCAACGGATGACGATATCACCAAACGTGTCGTTATCGACTTTCTCCATCAAGGAACAGAAGTTAATGAATTTAACAAGGCGCGAATCAATGATTGGTTCGATAATGATAAAGCGCGTAGAGATAATGAAATTGTCTACACATTCCCAAAGAATGCTACCATTCTTGAAAACCACGTCGGGACAGCATCAGGCGCAGTAATTCCTTTTCATATCAACGGAAAGGATGGCTATATTGTCATTCTGCCTGGACCACCAAAAGAAATGATTCCCATGGTGGAAAAGGAGCTACGACCAATTCTACACAAATGGTCAAGTGGGGCGACGGAATCTCTTGTTGTTCGTTTTGGCGTTTTAGGCGAGTACCAGGTTAATGAGAGACTAAAGAAAGAAATAACCTCCGGAACAAATCCAACGGTTGCTCCGTATGTGAAAGAAGATGGCGCTCTTATTCGCATTACCGCTAAGGCATCCACAGCTGATGAAGCCAAGGAGAAAATTGCAAACAGCTTAATAGAAGTAAGGAAAAAACTCGGCAAATATATCGTTGCGCTTGGCGACGAATCACGATCGGATGTGCTTGTCCGCCTGTTACGCGAAAAGAAGGAATGCGTTGCGGTCGCGGAAAGCATTACGGGCGGGATGGTTGCTTCAACGATTATTGAGACATCGGGTGCTTCCTCTGTTCTGGAACAGGCATTTGTGGTCTATAGTGATCGGGCAAAGCACAAGCTGCTTCATGTGCCAATAAAGAAATTGCGCAAACATTCGGCAGTAAGCCGAAGTGTTTGCAAGAGGATGCTTAAAGGCTTATACCAGCAGACGAAAAGCGATCTATGTATTGCCACAACAGGGTATGCCGGACCAGACGGAGAAGATGTCGGACGGTGTTACATTGGCATACGCTATCATGGAAAGAAGTGCATTTTTGAACATCACTTACATGGGGAGAGAAATCATATTCGCAATCGTGCGAAAAATTTAGCGGTGGATTATGCGATTATGATGATGAAGGGTGAGCTATGGGAAGAATAATCAGTATTTACAATCAGAAAGGCGGCGTTGGGAAGACAACGACTGTGGTTAATCTTGCCGCCGCTTTGGCATTAACCGGGCTTTTTAAGAAAAAAGTTTTGGTGATTGACTTAGATCCACAAGGCAACACGACTTCCGGATTCGGCATTGAAAAGAATACCGAACATCCTGATATATATTCGATTCTGCTTGGGGAATCGTCAATAGCGGAGTCCTGGAAGACGGTACGAAAAGAAACGTTAAAGGTAGTGCCTTCTACGGCAGACCTTACCGGATTTGAGATTGAATCCGCGACGATGCCGGATGCGCATCAGCGGCTAAAAGATGCGCTTATTCCGGCATCTGCGGAATTTGATTACGTCCTAATTGATTGTCCGCCCTCCCTTGGGATGTTAAGCATGAATGCGTTAGTTGCCTCGGATTCGGTGCTTATACCGATTCAAACCGAATTTTACGCACTGGAAGGCGTGAGCCAATTAGTAAAGACCTTATCTCTTGTGCGCGAAAGTCTGAACCCTGAATTAGAGGTAGAAGGCGTGTTGTTGACCATGTATGATGCGCGTACCAACTTAGCGCAGGATGTTCGTGCAGAAGTGAATCGCTATTTTGAGGGGAAAGTCTTCGAGACGGAAATTCCACGAAATGTGCGCTTGGCGGAAGCACCTTCATTCGGAGAAAGTGCAGTAACGTATGATAAATATTCCAAAGGTGCGCAGGCATATATTAAGCTGGCAAAAGAAATAAAGAAAAAGCATGGCAAGGACGCTGCGGCGGATAAAGAGTAATGGACAGGAGTGAATATGGCAAAAAAAAGAGGATTGGGAAGAGGATTGGGTGCGTTAATTCCCGGTCATACGAAAGATATAACACCAATTACTGAAACAAAGAACACGCCGGATGCATCGCAAAAGAGCACGAGAAAGAAGAGCAACTCTACAAGAGCATCGGTACAACAAGCGAAAACAGCAGAAAAAGAGACGAAGACGGCAGCGACGAGGAAAAAAGCGGAACGTAAAGTCACCGAACCAAAGAAATCGAAAGAGAAAACCCAGTCCGTGAATGAAGGATTGGGAATAATTCAGCCGGTGAAACGGGATGCTTCGTCGGATAAAACGAGGAATCAAAAGGAGAAATCTACGACAGCGGAAACGGTATTGCGCTCTATTCAGCATTTGGCTTTGGACCAGATGGAAGCAAATCCCGATCAGCCAAGAAAAGATTTTAATGAACAATCTATGGCGGAATTGACCGAATCCATTCGCGCATACGGCGTACTTCAGCCCATTGTAATAGAGAAATTCACTGCGCCAGGTCATGCTCCTTACCGAATCATTGCTGGTGAAAGGCGTTATCGTGCGGCTAAACAAGCGGGACTGACAGAAGTTCCGGTGGTGCTGCGCGCCGATCATCCGGAAGAACAGATGTTGCTTTCTGTGGTTGAAAATGTACAGCGCCAGGATTTGACGCCGGTGGAAGAAGCGGTAGCGTATCAGCACATCATGGAAGAACGGCACATGACGCAGCAGGAGCTATCCACGGCATTAGGAAAATCGCGTCCGTATATCGCCAACGCGGTTCGCTTGTTGCGGTTGGATGATGCTTCCCTTGAAGCCCTTAGGGAAGGAAAACTTACTTCTTCTCAGGGACGTACTTTATTGGCGGAAAAGGATTTGAAAAAACGTGCTGCTTACCTCAAGTTGCTTACCGAAGGCAAAGCCAGCGTAAAGGAAGTGGAAAATCGTCGGAAAAAGCCAAAAACGACGGATGCTTTTTTAGCCGATGTGGAACGGCGTTTTTCAGAGGCATTGGAGACGAATGTTGCAGTAGTCTCTCGCCGAAAAGGTTGGAGTGTACAGATTGCCTGCTATAATGAAGAAGAGTTGAACAGACTGTTGGAACGACTTGGTGAGCCGGACCAACATTGAAAGGAAGACCTATGCCCTCTATTCTTGTGCCGATTCTTTTGGGGTTGACCCTTGTTTTGGTAATCGGCTGTTTTTACATTTCCGGTAATATGAACAATAAGCTCAATCGTATGCGCCGTCGTTACGATATGCTTCTTCGTGGTCATTCGGATATTAGTTTGGAAGAACTGCTTCTCCATTTTTCGGATGAATTGGATGCGTTTAAGGAAGAACGAGCAAAGACGGAACAGAAGCTCTACCATGTGGAACAGTGGATGGCGCGAACCGATACGGATCAAACAGCGCATGTGGATGAACGCTTTAACACCATCTCGCGTCAAATAACGGATGAAATGCGTCAGAGTACGGCGAATGTTATGCAAAACCTGAATCGTATCGATACGGAAGTCAATGCGCGTATGAATGCGGTGGAAAAAGAAAGTACGGAAACGGTCAATCGCGAGGCGGCGGCGCTTCGTGCGCAGGTAAATGAATTTTCGCAATCCATCATTCGACAGGTAAAGAAAAACGAAGAAGATGCTTTTGTTCGCTTTGACAGTTTAGAAAAGGATTCAGCGAAGCAAAAAGAAGAGACGGCGAATCGCTTAGCGTACATCGAAAAAGATGCCCTTTCGCGTTTTCAACAGCTGGAAAATGGACTTGTGGAACGCATTGGCGGACTACAAACTATTACGCAAAATCGCTTTCAAAGTATGGAGCAGAAAACGCAGGAGAATTTTGCCGCCGGTCGAGCGGAAACAGAAAAATGGCTTAAAACTTTGGAGCAAAACACCAAGGAACAGACAGAAGCTCTGGGAAAAGAACTGCATCGGCGTGTAGATGGACTGCAAAAACAAACCGACGAGCGAGTAACGACCTTTCAAAAAGAAACGACGGAAAAGGTCAAGAGCGAGTCTTTGCGCTTGCGTGAGCAGTTGGCGATGGCAATACAAAAGATCTATTTATATCGCTATAATGCGTTTGAGGATGTAACCGGAGAGAGCAGTTTTTCTGCGGTTCTGTTGGACGAATACCGTAACGGACTCATCGTTACGACGATTTATTCGCGGGAAAATACCAATACCTTTGCCAAGGAAATTCGATCCGGCGAACCGCTGCAGAAACTGTCGCCGGAAGAAGAATATGCGCTGAAGGAAGCGATGAAGCGATAATCCGCAGAAGACCTTAATTTGCCAAAGGAAAATAAGAAAGTCGAATCGAACCGAGGTGAATAGGCATAAACTGGGGTAAATAGGGACGGAACAAAAGACGAGTGTTTTGCGACAGCGAAGCAAACCGCCGGGAAAAACAAAAAGGAGAGGTTATGAGCATTGTTCAGGAAGCAACAAAAGCGATAAGAGGGAAGAATATCCGCATTGTCTATCCGGAAGGCACGGACGCGCGTATTTTGCGTGCAGCGGTTCGCCATGCCAAGGATGGCATCCTTCATCCCATTCTGTTAGGAACAAGGGAGGAAGTTGAGAAACTCGCCGAAGAAGAGGGTGTATCCTTAGAAGGCGTAGATTTTATCGATTATCAGCACTATGAGCACTATGACGAAATGCTGGCGAAGCTGTTGGAACGCCGCAAGGGAAAAATCGATGAGACCAAAGCGCATAAAATGCTGAATGACCGCAATTATTTTGGAACGATGTTGGTTTATATGGGAGAAGCGGACGGTCTGGTTTCTGGTGCGGATGGTCCGACAGGCGATACCATTCGTCCGGCATTACAGATTATTAAAACCAAACCGGATGCAAAATTGGTCAGCGGCTGCTTTATCATGATTTCTCCGGATGAAAAGGAACGTCTGCTGTTTGCCGACTCGGCGGTCAATATCTCGCCGACGGAAGAACAGCTTGCCGATATTGCGTACCAAACAGCGCAGACGGCGGAAATCTTTAAGATTGAGCCGAATGTAGCGATGCTTTCTTTCTCGACTTATGGTTCTGCCAGCTCGCCGGAGCAGGAGAAAATGGCGAATGCTACCGCCATTGCCAAAAAGAATTATCCGAATTTGAATGTTGACGGAGAAATGCAATTGGATGCGGCTTGGAATGAAGTCGTTGCGAAGAAAAAAGCGCCGGGTTCTCCGGTAGCAGGCAAGGCTCGCGTCTTTATCTTTCCGGATTTGCAGTCGGGCAATATCGGTTATAAAATTGCACAGCGTTTAGGAAACTACACGGCTCTCGGTCCACTGCTGCAAGGCATGGCGCGACCGGTAAACGACCTTTCGCGCGGCTGCTCTGAACAAGACGCTTACGAAATTGGTATCATTACGGCATATCAGGCGATGAACTGAAAAAAGAACATACGAAAAAAGCGAGAGAGTTCCGTTTCGCCCTCACGATGAGGATAACGAAAGGGAAAAAGAAAGAGAGGCATCCGTGCGGAAGCCTCTCTTTCTCCTTTTTTTGTAAAGGGGCGTGATTTCTTATGGACGAATGCGCTGTTGTGTACGCGCAAGCAGGTCGTGTTTGACATCCCAGACTGCCAGGGAGAGATCGACTTTATATTCGTGGGGATGGTCAAAACGCTTATATTCTTCCCAGAGCGTATCCAGCTCTTCTGCACAGTAGTCGCGCCGTTCTTTAAGGGAGGGTAAATCATAGACCAATTTGCCGTCGGCAAAAATACGCTCCTTCATTTCGCGCGCTACAAAGTTTTCCAAAACCGTGCGCTTCCAGGTATAGACCGGATGGAAGAGCTCATAGGGATTTTGATCGTCTATTTTTTCTTCCTTCATGGTAATCACATCGGCAAGTGCCTTTTTTGTCTCTTTGTCATAAAGACGATAGAAGGTTTTGAATCCCGGTGTGGTAATCTTTTCCACATTCTCAGAGATTTTGATGCGCGGTTCAAACACCCCGTCCTGTTCCATGCCGACTAATTTATAGACACCGCCGAACACTGGCGAAGACTGCGAAGTGATGAGTTTTTCGCCTACGCCGAAGCTGTCAATTTTCGCTCCCTGAGCTAAAATATCCTCAATGCGGTATTCATCCAGCGCGTTGGAAGCGACGATTTTCGCATCGGTATAACCCGCCTCATCCAGCATAATGCGCGCTTTTTTGCTGAGATAGGCAATATCTCCGGAATCTAAGCGGATACCGCCGGAAATGCCCTTGGGCTTCAGGACTTCATCAAAGACGCGAATGGCGTTGGGTACGCCACTGGAAAGGGTATCGTAGGTATCTACCAGAAGCGTGGCGTTTGTGGGATAGGTCTCCGCATAGGCTTTGAAGGCTTCATACTCCGTAGGGAAGAGCTGTACCCAAGAATGTGCCATCGTGCCGAGGGCGGGCACGCCGAAGCGTTGATCGGAAAGGGTATCGGCAGTACCGACACAGCCGGCGATATAGGCGGCACGTGCGCCGAGAGTAGCAGCATCCGGTCCTTGTGCGCGGCGAGAACCGAATTCCATCACCGGTCTGCCTTTTGCAGCACGTACAATACGACTTGCTTTTGTGGCAATGAGCGACTGATGATTGACAAGCAGAAGCAGCATGGTCTCAATCAGGCTGGTTTGTATCATCGGACCGCGAACGGTAATGAGCGGTTCATTGGGAAATACGACACTGCCATCCGGTACACTCCAGACATCACAGGAAAAGCGCATATTCTGCAAATACGTCAGGAAGGCATCACTAAATATATTCTTGCTGCGCAAGAAAGCAATATCCTCTGCATCAAAATGAAGATCACGTAAATATTCGATTACGGATTCCAGACCGGAAAAGATAGCAAAGCCTGCTTGATCCGGATTTTCACGGTAGAACAGATCAAAATAACCGATCGTATCCTCTAGCCCATGTTCAAAATAACCATTGGCCATGGTCATTTCGTAAAAGTCGAAAAGCATAGCCAAGTTTTCCTGCGAGCGTTTCATTCCTTCCTCCTGAATCGTTCTGCAAAAACGTTTCCGCATCTGTTTTCGCCTCATTTTATCACATTTTCTCCCAATCTTTGCGGCATCCCATTCGTTATAATAGAAGAAAAGAAAAGGAGAGAAAAACGTGAAATCGGTTATTCTGTTTGATTTAGACGGCACGCTTCTCTACACATTGCCATCGATAACGGCAGCAATGAATCGCACGTTGAAGCGATTCGGTTTAGAGGCGATTTCTTTGGAGCGCGTGCGTGAGCTTGTCGGTAATAGCTCTCGATACTTGGTGGAGCACGCGATAAAAGAGAGCGGAGGAAGCGACTGGTCAAAGGAACAATGTGAACATTTTTTGGATGCCTATAATGCGGATTATCTCTCGCATTCCATTGAGGGGACGACACCGTATCCGGGTGCGGAAGCACTTTTGGATGCGCTAAAAGAAGAAGGAAAACAGTTGTGGGTTTATTCTAATAAACCGGATGCCATAGCAAAGGAGGTCGTACACCACTTTTTTGGGATGCGTTTTGATCGTATTCGCGGATATCGAGAAGATACGCCGAGAAAACCCCATCCGGAAGGGGTATATGCGTTGCTTGAGGAGAGTGGAAAACAGGCAAAGGACGTTTTGTACATCGGCGATAGCGAAGTAGACTGGAAATTAGCGCAGGCGGCGGGGTTGGATATGCTCTTGCTTTCCTATGGCTTTCGCAGAGAAGAGGAATTGCGTAAAACAACTACGGCGACATCGTTTATCGCTTCGCCGGAAGAATTGCAAAAGAAGTTGCTTACCTCTGCTTGCGGGTATGTTTAAGATATATGCAGTAGCGTCAACGTGAATAATGGGGCATGGCGTAAGAAGGTTGCCCATGGCACAATAAAAGAAAAAGGAGAAGACAATGAAGAAAATTGATTCGCAGGAATTTCGTACACTCGTTTTGGAAGGAAAAGGCGTATGCCTTGTGGACTTCTCTGCCACATGGTGCGGCCCCTGTCAGATGTTAGCGCCTGTTCTGGAAGAAGTGAGCGCAGAAGGGCATACTGTCTATTCGGTGGATGTGGATGAAGAAGGCCAGCTGGCGATGGAATATCGCGTTTCCGGTGTGCCGACGATGATCTTTTTTAAGGATGGGGAAAAGAAGGAACAACTGGTCGGCTTGACACCGAAGAAGACGATTCTCGATAAACTGGCATATTATGAAAACTAACGATCAGACACGATACGATGTCGCTGTAGTCGGCAGTGGCCCGGCAGGCTTGTCGGCGGCGTTAAATGCTGCTGTACGGCAAAAGTCGGTGCTGCTTTTCGGCGCATCACGAAGCGAACGCCTTCTACAGACGGAATCGGTGGAAAACTATTTGGGACTGCCCGGGGAATCCGGGGAATCTCTTTTAGACAAGTTTTATGCCCATATTCGCCAATATCCGAACATTATCCATCGAAAAGAGAATGTCCAGGTGATTTATGATATGGGTGAAGCCATCGGCTTGCTCCTTGCCGGGAATGAAATTGTTCAGGCAAGGAGTGTGGTTTTGGCAACGGGCGTGAATTTTGGCACTTTACTTCCCGGAGAAGAACAGTATTTAGGAAAAGGTGTGGGATATTGTGCGACGTGTGATGCAGCGTTATACAAAGGCCGTCCGGTGGTGGTGGTGGGCTACAATGAAGAAGCGGCATCGGAGGCGAATTTCATTGCCGACTTGGCATCCTCGACGGTCTTTGTGAATTGCACCAAGCGAGATTATGCGCTGAAAGAAGGCATTCGAGAAATTCGAAAAAAACCGTTGGAAATCCTTGGGGAAGAGCGTGCGTGCGCTTTACGTTTTGAAGACGAGACGATTGAAGCGGAAGGCTTCTTTTTTCTGCGGGATGCGCGTGCAGCGGATGCGCTCGTTCCGGGTATTGCCTTAAATGGACGGCATGTTGCAGTGGATGGCGATATGGCAACGAATTTGCCCGGCATTTTTGCCGCCGGCGATTTGGTTGGCGCGCCGTATCAAATCAACGTAGCCTGCGGACGCGGTCAGGTAGCAGGGCTTGCGGCTGCACGATATGCGACTTTGCGGGTAGCGAAAGAGTAAAGGGCGGCAATGTTCGACGCTTCCTCTGCATAGCGAAAAGGAAAAGTTCGCTATTAGCAAGAGCATAAATACGAAGGGTGAGAGACAATGCAGGATACATTTGTTCCGACAAACGAGATGCGCACAGAAAAGGATGCGCTGGGGGAAGTTCTGGTACCGGCAACCGCCTACTGGGGCGCACAGACCGAGAGAAGCCGCCATCATTTTCCGACGGATGGAGGGACGATGCCTCGCGAAGTAATCTATGCGTTGGCACGTATAAAAAAAGCGGCAGCACAGGTCAATGTGCGTCTCGGGGTATTGGATGAGCACCGCGCTTCACTCATTGACACGGTTTGCGAAGAAATTCTTCAGGGGAAATTAGACACGCATTTTCCGCTTTCCATCTGGCAGACAGGAAGCGGTACGCAAACCAATATGAATGTGAACGAAGTCATTGCGTATCGCGGAAACGTCTTGGCAGGCGAAGTGCTATTACACCCTAATGACCATGTGAATCGTTCGCAAAGCTCCAATGATGTGTTTCCGGCTGCCATGAATATTGCTGCGCGTGAACAGATAAAGAGACGACTTCTTCCTGCCCTTACGGCGTTGATTGCGTCGTTTCGGCGTATAGAAGAGGCATCTTGCGGCATCATTAAAACCGGTCGAACCCATCTTCAGGATGCCACGCCCTTAACGGCTGCGCAGGAAATTTCCGCTTGGCGCGTGGCACTGGAAGAAGACGAAAAAGCGATTCGCATCGTGGCAAAAGAATTAGAAGCATTACCTCTCGGCGGTACGGCGGTGGGTACCGGATTGAATGCCCCGAAAGGGTACGACGAAGCGATGTGTAAAGCACTTTCGGGGCAGATGGATCTTGACTTTACGCCATTGGAAAATAAATTTTATGGACTTTCCATGAAGTCACCGCTTACCCGATTCCATGGCGCACTGAAATCTCTTGCCGCGGATTTGAATAAAATAGCGAACGATATTCGCTTTTTATCCTGTGGTCCGCGTTGTGGCATTGGAGAATACCGCATTCCGGCCAATGAACCGGGAAGCTCGATTATGCCGGGAAAGGTGAATCCAACACAAGTGGAATCCATTACGATGATTGCTCTGCAGGTTATGGGAAACGATGTGGCGGTAGGCATGGCAGCGGCATCCGGACAGATGCAGTTGAACACCTATATGCCGCTCATTATTCATAATGTACTGACCTCGGAACGCCTTTTGGCAAGTGGTATGGATTGTTTCCGTCAGTTCTTAGTGGATGGCTTGCAGGCGGATGCCGAAAAAATGGGAAATCTGCTCAGGCAATCGTTAATGTTGGTTACGGCGCTTGCGCCGCACATCGGCTATGATGCGGCATCGAAAATCGCCCATACCGCGCACGAGAGAGATATCACGTTAAAAGAAGCTGCGCTGGAAAGCGGATTGATTAGTGAGGAAGCGTATGATCGCTTGGTCGATCCGGCAAAGATGGTATAAATCAACGAAGGACGTTCTATAGATGACGTAGGATTGGCTATAGAAAAAGCGCAACGGCGATTGCCGTTGCGCTTTTTCTATGCAGACCCTTACGGCTCCATGGGAGTAAGAGACAGTATACTTGCTCATGTTAGCCATTAACTCTCAAAAAAGGTTTTTCCCCGTTTTCCGTCGTATTTTTCAAAAATACGGTGGTAATAATGAATCCATTTTTCGGCAATCGAATCCTCAGAGTAGTCTTCGGCAATTTTCACAGAAGAACACTTAGCCTGTGTATAAAAAGCGGAATCCGTTGACAGACGCAGTAAAAGATCGGCAAAGCCTGCATTATCCTTCGCTCGCAGGTAATCGGTGAAATAAATCACGCGATAGAGATCCAAATCACGAAGAACAATCGGCAAACCGCTATGTACTGCTTCCATAACCGCCATGGGAAACAGTTCCGCGTAGGAAGGCATAAATAGAACGTTCATGGCGTTATAGAGCGCGTTCATTTCGTTTCGTGGGACGATATCGAGGAAATGAACATTTTCCGGAGGATTTTCCATACGTTCTTTCAAATCTTTGTATCCGTCCGTAATAGCACCAAAGGAAAACCCCCCTGCCCAATAGAACTGCAGCTGTGGACAGCGTTCGGCGACATCGATGAAATCGGCAACCCCTTTTCGGGTTTGTACTTGCCCGACGGCAATGACGTTAAAGGCTTCGGGGTCAATGCGGTAACGGTCATAGATGAGTGGATGCTCGCCGCGAGCGGGACGAAAAGCGGAAGAATCAACGACATTGGGCATGTAGGTTATGCTTTCTTGCGGAAGATCATACGCCTGCAGCGCATCGATAAAGTAGGGGTTCACCACAACAAGCTCGTCGGCGCTTCGATACATTTTCATCACATAGCCGCCGAAGAGTTTATCAAAAGGTGGCGCAATTTGAATGCTGCCTTCCAGTGTGTCGGGTAAAAAATGGACGTGCATCACGACTGGTGTTTTGGAAGCAATCATTTGGGCGTAACTGAACGGATGAATCGTATGAACATGGGTAATATCAGCGTTTTTTGCGGTATTTCGTTGAATGCGCAATGCATCGTGCGCATGGGTCTCTAACAGATGAATTAATTCATTGGTTGCAGACCCGACCCCCTGTCCTGCTACATTATTGCCGGGTGTTACCATGTTGATAGTGAGCATTTTTCCTCCTATTGGGAATGAACGAGAATTGATAGCATAAAAAAGCATACCCTATCTCGGCACATTTTCGGAATGTTTTTTTTAGCATAGGCATTGGGCATGGGAGAATTGTGGAGAAAAGAGAGGGGCTGGGCGAGCTTGACGATAGCGACGGAACAGAGTACGCTAATCGTAAACAACGAGAACGTTCTTAGACGTTCTTTTGACAAAATAGTTTTATCTTCTATGAGAGAGAAGAAAAGAAGACGGATGTCCTGCGTGGGACGAGGATGAGGGCTTGACAAGAAAGCGTTTTTCCTTCATTCTAAATTATAGAAACGAGGATGGAGGAGTGGCGGATTGTGGCGAACGCCTCCATTTATCATGTAGACAGGATGAACATGAATCGACCCATCGGCTTTTTCGATAGTGGCGTAGGCGGTTTTTCCGTATTGCGTCGCGCCATGGAAACAACGCACAGACCAATCATCTATATAGGTGATACGAAGCGTATGCCTTACGGAATGCGCACTCCACAAGAAGTGGAGGCTTTTACGTTACAGTGCCTTCACGAATTGGAAAAACAAAATCCCGTTGCTGCCGTAATTGCCTGCAACACAGCAACGGTATTTGCCTTGCAACGTGCTAGGGAAACGTTCTCTTTTCCGGTCATTGGCGTGATTGACCCGGCATGTCGCTATGCGGTTCGCGTATCACGAACCAAAAAAATCGCGCTGCTTGCAACTCAGGCTACAGTGCTTAGTGGAAGCTATCAACAGACTTTACAGGCGATAGATCCTGATGTGGAAGTCATCGGCTGTGAAACAGCCGATTTGGTAGTTGCCATTGAACATGGGCATTTTGATGATGAAACAGCAGAGGAACTGATCCGTCATTATTTGGATCGGATTTCTTCCTTTCCGTATGACACCTTGGTTCTCGGCTGTACGCATCTTCCCCTGGCGCTCCCGATCTTTCGGAAATTCTTTCCGGCGGAGAGCGGTGTCACTCTGGTGGATCCGGCGGATCCGACGTTGGATGAAATCCTTCGCGTCATTCCTGCGGAGTCTGCCAATGAGGGGAGTATCGAATTTTTGGCAACCGGTGACGTTGCCGCGTTTCAACAAGTCGCCGAACGTTTTTTGGATTTGTCCGGTCGACAGGTCAACTTCAAGCAATTGAATGTTGAGTCTTTAGGAGGGAACAAATGACAGATACGTTGAATCCACTGGTAGCTGCGCAAGCAAAGGTAAAAGCAGCTTGCGAAAAACTGGGTGCCGATCCGGCAGTCTATGAACTGCTGAAAGAGCCCCAGCGCGTGATCGAAATCACGATTCCGGTAAAAATGGATGATGGTTCGTTAAAGACCTTCAAGGGTTGGAGATCGGCACACAGCTCAGCCGTTGGTCCGAGCAAGGGTGGCGTTCGCTTCCATCCCAACGTCAACATGGATGAAGTAAAAGCACTTTCGCTGTGGATGACCTTCAAGGGCGGCGCTCTCGGTCTTCCGTACGGCGGCGGTAAGGGTGGTATCTGCGTTGATCCTGCAGAACTTTCGAAGAGAGAATTGGAACAGCTTTGCCGTGGATATGTCCGCGGTCTGTACAAGTATCTTGGCGAGCGCATTGATATTCCGGCACCGGACGTCAATACCAACGGACAGATTATGAGCTGGTTTGTGGACGAATACGTCAAACTCAACGGCGATAAGATGGACATGGGCACGTTCACCGGCAAACCGGTTGATTTCGGCGGATCGTTGGGACGTAATGCAGCTACTGGCTTTGGTGTTTCCATCGTTACCCGTGAAGCGGCAAAACGTTTCGGTTTGGATATCAAAACGGCTAAAATTGCGGTGCAGGGCTTTGGTAACGTCGGTAACTTTACGGTTAAGAGCATCAATCGCCAGGGTGGAAAAGTTTGCGCATTGGCAGAATGGGATCGCAAAGAAGGCAACTACGCTCTCTATAACGAGAATGGCTTAGATTACGACAAGATGGTGGCGTATAAAGAAGAACATGGTACGCTCATCGGTTTCCCGGATGCGAAGAAGATTTCGGAAGAAGAATTCTGGACAGGTTCCTATGATATTCTGATTCCGGCAGCGTTAGAGAACGTCATTACCGGCGATTTGGCAAAGAAACTCAATGTCAAGTTGATCTGCGAAGCGGCGAACGGCCCGACGACGCCGGAAGGCGACAAAGTATTGGCAGAAAGAAATATTCCGTTGACACCGGACATCCTGACCAATTCGGGCGGCGTTCTGGTTTCCTACTATGAGTGGGTACAGAACCAGTACGGCTATTACTGGACAGAGGAAGAAGTCGAAGCCAAGCAGGAAGCGGACATGATGAAAGCCATCGAAGGCGTCTTTGGCGTTTGCGATGAATACAACGTCACTCCGCGCGAAGGCGTTTATATGTACGCCATCCAGTCCATCGACAAAGCGATGAAGCTGCGCGGCTGGTATTAATCCCTCTTGACCGATTGGCGTTCAGGACGGTTTGTTCTGCGATAGCATGAAGAAATATCCGATGGCACAACGTAGTCGAGTGCATTTCCACATGCCAAACGCCTAAAAAGGATTCATAGCCCCTCGGTGCTCGCCGAGGGGCTTTTTGTTGTCTGGATATTGCCAATGCGATATTGAAATGATATCATAACGATAAACAATAGAAAGGACTACACGTATGACAACGAATCAAAATGAACAAAAACCGTCTGCTTCTCCAAACAGTACAAACGCACCAAATGCACAAAAGGATCCCACGATTACACCGAAACGCATAACACGGAAAATAAGCGGATTCCTTCCCGTTTTGTGCGGCATTATGCTGGTGGCGGCTATTCCTCTTTTCGTTGTGGGAGCCATCATGCTCGATTCCGGAAATCCGGACGGTGGGGAGATGATGCTTCTTTCCGCCGCAGATCTTGTGGCATCGATTTTGCTGATTGCCTCGATTAAAAGCGTAAAACCTAATGAAGCTGCCGTTTATACGCTATTTGGCAATTACTACGGAACGATTCAGGAACCGGGGCTTTATCTGCTCAATCCATTTGCTTCGAGTGTGGGAGATCCGTACCAGAAACAGGTAAAGATGAAAAGCAACATCCAGACGGACGGACAAACCGTGGATTTTTCTGTTTCCCATGGTCGTTTATCGTTGAAAGTAAAAACGTTAAACAATGAGCGGCAAAAGGTAAACGACTTGTTGGGGAATCCGGTCATCTTAGAGACGGTCGTGTTTTGGCGTATTGTCGATCCGACAAAGGCCGTATTTAATGTAGACAATTATTTTGAATTTCTGTCTACCCAGTGCGACTCTGTCGTGCGCAACATCGCCCGTCTCTATCCTTACGATAATCTGGAATTTGACGATATCGCCGATAGTGAAAAGACCTTGATGGGTTCTTCGCAAGTGATTGCCGATGAAATGCAGCGTGCGTTGCAAGAAAAAATGCTTGTTGCCGGTATTTGTATTGAGGACGTGCGTATCTCGCATTTAGCGTATGCCGAAGAAATTGCCGCCGCTATGCTGCAACGTCAGCAGGCATCCGCAGTGGTTTCCGCACGCAGTAAAATCGTTGACGGCGCGGTCGGCATGGTGGAGATGGCATTAGCACAACTGGACGAAAAACATCTCGTAGCGTTAGATGAGGAACGCAAAGCGCAGATGGTCTCCAACCTTCTCGTGGTACTGTGCGCATCCAAAGAGGTTGCACCGATTGTAAACAGTGGATCGATTTACTGATGAAGACGAAAGAAAATAATACCGCGCGGAAGATGCCCAAGACGAGCGACGAAAAGCCTTTGGAAGAGAACGATCTCAAAAAACGGGAAGACCGCTTGCTTGCGCGGTTAGCGGAAGTGGAAAAGCGGGAAGAGCGACTCAGAGAAAGGGAAGAGACGCTTCACGCCGCAGAACAAGAGAAAAAACAGGTGCTTTTGCGCATCCCCCTTTCCCTTTGGTCATCTTTAGCGTGTTGGGCAGATCAGGATTTGCGCTCCATCAACGGACAGATTGAGTATCTGTTGACGCAGGCTGTGCGTGAAAAGAATAGGAAAGAATAAATAAAATAAGAAAAGAGGGGAGGCGGACAAAGAAAGGGTTCGATTGCCCTCTTTTTCCGCTAAGATAGAGAGGACGTTGACCGAATCGACGAACAGGCAAAGGAGAAGAGGGGTGAAGCTGCGAACGAAAATTATGATGCTGGTGGCCGTTGTCGTTGCGGCACTGCTATTACTGAATCACTATCCGGTTTCGATGAGTTTGCGCCGGACGGTGACGCGAGCAAATGCTTCTGCCTTAGCCGATTTGACACGTCAATTTGCCGAATCGGATGCGCTCATTCGACAGATGACGCTGCGCAGTAACCGCGACAGAAAAACGAAGCAAGGCGTGTCCACGACGGAAAAGAAAGTATCCGAAAATAATACGCGCGCAAGCGAACAACAAGCAGAACAGGCAGCCGAGGAAGAAATTTCGCGTCTTGCCAGGCGTTTAGAAGAATCAGACTACTGTTCAACGCTCACGATTCTTGATGTACAAAAGAATACCGTATATCAATCGGATAAGAGCGATCCGGAGAAAGAGGCTATCCAGCGAATAAAAGAACATTCGATGGAAGAGGAAATACGCCTTCTTCCGGAAGGAAGAGACGAGAAAACCACGCTGATGGTCGCCCTTCCTATCCATACGAAAGAAGGGGAACTGTTAGGGCAAGTTATTGCCTCGTTACGCTATGGGGAAGGACAAACCGGTCTGCAGGAAGCCGTAGAAAAAACACAACGGGATTTGAATGCGATGACGATGCTGGTGATGTTGATTGCGCTGTTTATCGGATGGGATTTGACGGACAAGATTAAGGGAAGCATGTTTAATCTTGAGCCGGAAGAGATTGCACAACTTCTGGTGGAGAGAAATGCGCTGATCGACGCCGTTCGTGACGGCATTATCGCTGTCAATGAAGAAGGTGAGGTTCTTCATTGCAATCGAACGGCTTCCCACCTCTGTCAAGAAAATGTCGGGCATGAAATCAACGCTTTTTCGGAGATGTTTCCGGAAATGTCTCTCGCTTCCTTATTAGC
Source organism: uncultured Murdochiella sp. (assembly GCF_902488755.1). Taxonomy (GTDB): domain Bacteria; phylum Bacillota; class Clostridia; order Tissierellales; family Peptoniphilaceae; genus Murdochiella. The sequence goes on from NZ_CABTXF010000009.1 coordinate 17,029, forward strand.
GCGACGACTGCCGCTGTTTGATTATGAAGGCTATATCGGAAAAGAAAGTATTTATGTGAACTTTATTCCGCTGACGGTGGATAATTCTACGCGAAAGACCTTGTTGATGACCTTTCGTCCAAAAAAAGAAGTGGTTCGTTTTGCGGAAGATATTACTGGCGTGAAAAGTTATATTGAAGCACTGCGCGCACAAATGCACGAATTTCATAATAAATTGCAGGTGGTTTCCGGCTTGGTGCACGAAAAAAATCTTCCGGCACTGCAGGAATACATTGATGGTCTGCTACACCTCAAGCAACGCGAAAAGGAGAATATCCGCGGTAAAATTCACGATCCGATTCTCGGCGCTTTTCTGCTGAGCAAATTTGACCGTGCGGCAGAAAAGAAGGTGGATTTGCTGTTAACGGAGCGTTCGCACGAAGAGAGTGTTTGGGACAGCGATCTGGTACAAGACTTGGTCGTTATCAGCGGCAATCTTTTGGACAATGCCTTCGATGCGGCGCAAACATCTGCCATGCGCATGGTGACGTTGGAAATTACCGAAACCGAAAAGGAAATCACCATCGCCGTGTGGAATTCTGGAGAGCCGATTCCGGAAGAACAAATGGAGCATATTTTTGAATACGGTGTAACCAGCAAGAAAGAAGGAAACGGCATCGGTCTATATTTGGTGAAAAAGGCTTGTGCAAGGCATAAGGGGTATGTTTCGGTTTCGAGCGATAAAGAATCGGGAACAGAATTTGTAGCGCATATTATACAGGGGGAGGAAGTATGAACGACGGAATATTGATTATTGAGGACGATCCGCAGGTAGCCCAGATGACAGGCGATTACCTTGTCCATAATGGATATTCTGTCGTGGGTACAGCAAGCAGCGCAGAAGAGGCGATGACCTTGTTAGCGGAAAATCGCGTTTCTCTTGTCCTGCTGGACATTTATTTGCCGGAAGCCTCCGGTTTGGATGTTTTGCGTACCATTCGTCAGCAGCAGGAGCAGATTGAAGCGATCATTCTTTCCGCAGCGAAGGATAGCACACAAATACGTGAAGCGTTTCGTTTGGGGTGCGTAGATTACATCATCAAGCCGTTTACGTATGAACGGCTTTCGGAAGCCTTGGATAAATATCGTAAGCGTCGTTTGTTATTGGAAAAGGACAGCCTGAACCAGCACGAAGTGGACATGCTTTCCGGAAACAAAAGCAGAACGACGCCATCCGCTCTCGATTTGCCAAAAGGAATAGACCGCAATACGTTAAAGCGGATTTGCCAAGTTATGCAGACGAAGAAAGCCTCTTTTTGTGTACAGGATGTTGCGGAAGAACTGGATTTGTCCAGGGTGACGGTAAAAAAATATTTGGATTTTCTTGCGGAACAGAGTGTGTTGCGCAAAACATATATCTACGGCAATATCGGCAGACCGCTTAATGAATATCGAGTGGCATCAGATCCGCAGGCGTATCGTCAAATGGAGGCGTGGATCGCTTAGTTTACTTTCAAAAAGAAGAGAATACTTTCATAAACAGAATCTATTCGGGAATGAGGATATACTGAAAACGGCTGGTGCATAGCGTTTTCGGATGCGCGTCATGCACCGTAGTACCGGTAGAAAGGGGGTCGCTTGCAACGCCTTGAACAGTGGGGAGAACGTTTCTTTTCCCTCCAACAGAACGGAACTACTTTGCATACGGAAATCTTAGCCGGCGCAACTACATTCGCGACCATGTCGTATGTTTTGGCAACCATCCCGAATGTGCTTAGCGAGGCAGGTTTACCCAAGGGTGCCGTATTGACCATGCTCATTTTGATGGTCGCCATTTGCAGCATCGCCATGGCACTGTACACCAACAAGCCCATTGCGATGGCACCGGGCATGAGCTCCGTTGCGGTTGTCGGTTCTATTACAACGTTGACCGACATTCCCGTGGAAGTGGCTTTCGGGCTTATCTTTCTCAGTGGCGTAATCTTTTGCGTTATTTCCTTTGTGGGACTGCGCGAGTTAGTGGTTAACGCCATTCCGGCGAGCGTGAAGTTTTCCATCAGTGCCGGCGTAGGACTCTTTATTGCCCTAATTGGCTTAAAAGCCGGTGATATTGTGGTGACCAGTGCAGCAGGCTCGCTGAGCTTCGGCGATTTGCACTCCACAAAATGTCTTTTGTTCAGCGTGGGATTTCTGGTCTTGCTGGTATTGGAAGCGCGACGGTTTCGTGGGAGCATGATCGTTTCGATTTTAGTCGTGACGCTTTTGGCGATTCCCTTTGGAGAGACGGTCGTTCCGGAAACGATGTTTCAATTTCCGGCAAGTCCGGCGAACGTCTTGTTTCGCTTGGATATTCTTGGCGCTTTGCGACCGGAGTATTTTCCGTACCTTTTTACCTTCTTTGTGCCGGACTTCTTCGGGACGATGGGCATTATTTTAGGCATTGCCAATCGTGCCGGATGGCAGGATGAACAAGGGAATATGCCGGGCATCGACAAGTGTTTTAAGGTGGACTCAATGGCGACCGTAGCAGGCAGTTTTTGCTCTATGCCGGTAATGACTTCTTATTTGGAGTCCGCAAGCGGCGTAGAAGACGGCGGACGTACAGGCTTGACTACGATGGTTACTGCACTGCTGTTTATCCTGATGCTGTTGCTCACGCCGGTCGCGCTGATGATTCCGCCGGTGGCAACCGGACCGGTCTTAGCCTACATCGGTTTACAAATGCTTGGCGCGATGAAAAACATCAATTACGACGATATGACCGAGGCCATTCCGGCTTTTCTCGCCGTAGCGATGACGGTATTCACGAATAACATTGCCAACGGGCTGTCTCTTTCGGTATTGTGCTATGTCTTGTTGAAAATAGCTGCCGGTAAGAGAAAAGAGCTGCATCCTGCCATGTATGGATTATCGGCTTTTCTCGTGTATTACTTATCCACCCTGATTTAACAGGGAACGCATCCGACGGGAGCTTCCTGCGTACAAAGCTCTTGCCTATTTTATAGGCTTTTCTCGTGTGCGCCGAACGTTGAAGGAGGAATCATGAGCAGTTTCAGCACCGCATTGGAAAAGCGCTTTCAGCTGAAAGAGAACAAAACGGATGTTCGTACCGAGTTGTTAGCTGGGGTGACGACGTTTGCCACCATGTCTTATGTATTGGCGACAATTCCGAATATGCTGGAAAAAGCGGGTTTAGTACGTGGAGCGGTACTTACCGCATTGATTATGGCCATTGTGGTTTGCAGTGTAGCGATGGCACTTTATACCAATCGTCCGTTCTGTCTTGCCCCGGGCATGAGTTCCGTAGCCATTCTAAGCTCAATCGACTCAATCGGCATGAGCGTAGAAGTGGCATTCGGATTAATTTTTATTGAAGGCGTAATCTTCGTCATTATTTCGTTTGCCGGATTGCGCAATATCATTGCAACGGCAATTCCTGCCAGTATCAAGATTGCTTTGAGTGGCGGTATTGGTTTATACATCGCTCTCATTGGCTTAAAGTCTGGCGGCATCATTGTTGCCAGCGAAAAGAACACTTTGATTTTCGGCGATTTAAGCACGGCGAAGGCTCTTATGTTTGGCATCGGCTTTTTGCTGGTATTGATTTTTGAGGCAAGAAAAATTAAAGGAAGCATGATTTTATCCATCATCCTGGTTACGTTGGTGGGCATTCCGCTTGGCGTAACGAAATTGCCAACCAACTTATTCAACCTGCCTTCCGGTATTGGGGATGTGACGTTCCGCATGGATATTTTGGGCGCACTGAAACCGGAATATCTGCCCTGGCTCTTGACGTTCTTTGTTCCGGACTTCTTTGGCACGATGGGTATCATTTTAGGCGTTGCCAACCAAGCCGGCTGGTTGGATGAAAACGGCGATATGCCGGGCATTGAGAAGTGCTTTAAGGTGGACTCCCTTTCTACGGTCGCCGGAAGCTTTTTCTGTATGCCGGTTATGACCACCTATCTGGAATCCGCCAGTGGCGTGGAAGACGGTGGACGTACAGGTTTAACGGCGATTGCGACCAGTGTGTTGTTTGCCCTGATGATTCTTTTTACGCCGTTGGCATTGATGGTTCCCGGTGTGGCAACGGGTCCGGTATTGACGATTATCGGCTTCCAGATGCTCAGTTCTATGCGCAGCATTGACTACAGCGATAAAACGGAATGTCTGCCTGCTTTTATTGCCGTAGCGATGACCATCTTGACCTACAACATTGCGAACGGTATGGCTCTTTCAATCGTTTCCTACCTGATTCTGAAAATCGCCGCCGGCAAAATCAAAGAGATCCCCAAGCCCATGTTTGTGGTCGGTCTTTGCATGTTGTTCTATCTGTATACGCTGATCTAATCAAGGCTCAACAACTTCTGTCATAGAAAAGCGCCGTAACGGGTTAACTCGTTGCGGCGCTTTTGTTAGCTTATAGTTTTTCCCATTTTTCCAGCAGGCTTTTAGGAATCATTAGCGCATCCTTAATCGTTTGGTATTTGTTTTTACAATAAATAGAAGGGTATGAATATGTCAACAGATAAAAAGGCGGATAGGAGTGTGTACTATATTACTGATATATAACTCACATAGAAAGGAAGGTGAGTCCAATGAAACTCTATTGATCTAACGTAATTTGTCTATAATAGCAAAAAGAGGTATGCAATGAGATGAGTATAAAAAATGGCGAGTTTTATTGGAGAGAGGTAAAAGGGCTAATTGATGTAGATTCTTAGTATAAGATAGGAGTACAAAATGAAGAAACAATATAAAACGGCTGTAACTTGGTTACTAATTGTCTGTTTATTGGTAGTTTCTGTTACTGTAAGAGCTCCTCGAGTGGAAGCGAGTACAAAACCACTAAGAAACAACCCATTCACCTATCACTATGAGACTATCCCTCGTACCTATGTTAGCAAGTATACGATTACACAACAGCAGGCGAGTAATAACAATTTATTTTACGGTGCAATAGGAACGATTTTAGGTGCTGTTCCTTATGTTGGAGTTGCGTATTCTGCTGGCTTTCTTGCAGTGAGTGCGATAGCCGATCCTATATCGGGAAAGGCGGGCACCATGGAAATATGGTCAGGAACTAAGAAAAAAATAGCTACGTCAGTAATTACCGGAAAATCACATGTAGTTGATGAGTGGGCACTGTACCGATTTGTTTTTACTGACCAAAGTGGCACTGTATTAATGGATAAGTCCGGACAAGTGAGGATGCGCTAATGATACTCAAAGAACAGCTTGAGGCATGGGAAAAAATCTATCAGGAAGTGAAACATCCTTATACGGAAAAGAATCGATCTTTTCTTCTGTTTCGTATCGGGCTTTCGCTTCTCATGCTCTGTTTATCGATATTGGTCTTGATGGATATTTTAGAGATTGTTGCCAAGTCCTTCGCCACATTTTCGTACATGACACCGCTTGCCTTGGCACGCTTGCAATTCTGGCTGGTTCTCCTTCTGCTGGGTATGGTGTTATTATTCTTAGGTATACACTATCGTAAAAAATGGTAATTTGATTGGACATAGTCGAAACGGATAAAGTCGTTCAGCAAAAATAAAAAAAGAGGCGCATGATTCGTTCATGCCCTCTTTTTTTGTTCAGTATCCATTGAAAAATAGATAAAAACAGTATTATCATCCCACGGCGAAGCGTCCCCGTCCGCGAGTCGCCTCTTCGACGAGTCCCACAATATAAATGGCAACATAGCGAGAGGACGAGGAGAAGCGAGCGACGAGCGGATGGGGTGGCTTGGCTATACGTTCGGTGTTTCTTCTCCGTAGACTTGCTTGCGCAATGCTTTACCTGTGGGCGTGGCAGCTAATCCGCCGAGTGCGGTTTCTTTGAGTGCGCTGCTCATCGTATCGCCGACCACTTTCATGGCTTGTAGACATTCGTCGGCAGGAATGTAAAGAGGAATGCCTGCCAAAGCCATGGAGGCAGAAGTGAGAGCAATAGCAGCACCGGAAGCGTTACGTTTGATGCAGGGAATTTCCACCAATCCAGCGACCGGATCACAGACAAGACCAAGTTGATTGACAAGGCTCATACCCAATGCGTCGGCACATTGTTGCGGTGTACCGCCTTTCAGCTCAACGAGGGCTGCGGCCGCCATTCCGGAAGCACTGCCGCATTCCGCTTGGCATCCGCCTTCCGCGCCGGCGATGGACGCATTTTTAGCGATGACGATACCGAAGCCTGCCGCCGTGAAAATGGACATGACAATATCGTGTTTTGCAACCTTTTCATCCTCGTAAAGCGTAGTCAAAATGCCGGGGAGAATGCCGCAGCTGCCTGCCGTCGGGGTTGCGACAATCTTGCCCATGGAGGCATTACAGTTTGACGTAGACATGGCACGGGCAATCACCTTCGTGAAGAATTCGCCGCCAATGCCACCGTTTTGTTCCTGTGCATAGCGAAAAAGGCGTGCGCCTTCTCCGCCGGTAAGCGAAGACGCTGAACGTAAATTGGGGTCAGCGCCGGCATGGGTCGATTCGATCATGACATCAAAGGATGCCTCCATCTGCTGATAGATGACTTCTTCGGGACGATTGAGCTGTAAAGCTTGGTCGTGCAGAATGATGTCGCTGATTTTCTTTCCTTGCTTTGTGGCTTCCTCGACAATTTCCTGAAAGGAAAAATAGCTTAACATGTTGTCTCCTTTCTATTAAAATGCATGAAAAACGGAAACGCTTCGCACATGGGGAAGTGTGGAGACATCCATTTTCAGGTTTTCCGGCGGATCCTGGTCAAATTCCAGCGTCATTAGGGCTGTGCCGCCCCGTTCCGAACGGGTCAGATTGAAATTGCAAATGTTCATTTCTGCATAGTGGCTGCTCAGAAGATTCGTGACCGCGGCGATTACGCCCGGCACATCATCATGGACAACCAGCATTGCGGTGTTATCTCCGGTAAAGTTGACGCGCAGACCGTCGATTTCATCGATGCGAATGTTTCCACCGCCTACGGATGCGCCCATAACCACACCTTCACGTCCGTTTTTCAGACGAAAATGAATGCGCGCGGTGTTGGGGTGGGCACCCGGAATATCACAGGGAACAAAGGAATAGTGTAACCCGCATGCCTTCGCAATTTCCAAGGCATCGCGCACTTCTTTATCGTCGCTGTGATAGCCCATGATACCGGCAAGAAGCGCTCGGTCGGTGCCGTGTCCGCGATAGGTACGGGCAAACGAACCGGAAAGTTCGATGATGACTTCTTCCGGCTGCTCCTCGTTCATGATTTTGTGCGCAACACGTCCCAGCCGACAGGCACCGGCTGTGTGAGAACTCGAAGGGCCGATCATTACCGGTCCGATAATGTTAAAGACGTTCATGGCATCTCCTTTCCAAAGCGTTTACAGACGTTCCTATAAAAACCGACAAAAAACCCGGGCAAAGCGTCAGAAAAAGGACGCTTTGCTCGGGAAAGGATCTTATTTTGTGGCGACTTTATGGAGAATCGCCTCGTCGTTGTATTTATCCACGATAGCGGCAATCGCATTATCACCGGAAACGTTGCAGGCGGTTCCGAACGAATCCTGTGTGATATAGAGGGCGACCATCAGAGCACAAATCGGACCCTGCGGATCGCCGGCAGGCATACCGAAGATGAGATACAGGAACGGCAGCGCGGTCATGATGGATCCACCCGGAGCACCCGGCGAGGCAACCATGGCAATGCCAAGCGTCAGGATGAAAGGAACCACGGTGCCGATGGAGATGGGCAGATTATTCATCAGGCAAACGGCAGTTGCACACGCGACAATCGTAATCATGGAACCGCACATGTGAATATTGGCGCACAGCGGAACGACGAAGTTGCGAATCTCGCGGCTAACACCATTGTGCTCAGCACATTGTAGATTGACCGGAATCGTAGCGGCGGAGGATTGTGTACCGATCGCCGTGAGATAGCCCGGAATCTGATTTTTGATCATGGTGAACGGGTTGCGCTTGGTGATGCTTCCCGCTACGGAGAACTGAATCAGCAGATACACCCAGTGCATGAGAATGACAACCAAGAACACTTTCCAGAGAATACCAAGGATGGTGAAGGTTTGTCCAGAATAGGTCATATTGACAAACGTTCCGCAGATATAGAGCGGAAGAAGCGGAATGATAATCTTGTTCAGGACGCGATCAATAATTTTGGCAAATTCGCCCATACCGGAATAGAGGGCATTGCCGATTTCTTTACCGCGCATAGTAGAGATGCTTAAGCCCAAAATGAAGGCGAAGACAACAGCGGAAATATTGTCCAGCAGCGGCGGAAGGCTCAGCGAGAAGAATGGTTCTAAGCTCTTTTCGGCTGTTTCCGTGATGGTTTTGACATCTTCTGCCGAGATGAAAGATGGGAACAGCGAGGAAGATACCAGGTAGGAAGCCGTTCCGGCAATCAATGTCGATCCGTAGGCGAGGATTACCGTGAAAAGCAAGAGTTTTCCTGCCCCCTGCGAGATGTCCGCAATACCCATGGTTACGAAAGCAAGAATCATCAGCGGAATAACGAATTTAATCAATAAGCTGACGAAGTTGGATACGGTAACTACGGTTTGCGAGAGAAACTGTGGTGCGTATTGACCGATCAGGATACCAAGGACGATACCAATAATCAGTCGGGGGACGAGACCGAGATGTTTCTTTTCAGTCTTTTGTGGGACATTTGGATTTGCGTTGTCCATAATGCACTCCTTATGTAATAATAGCCGGCTCACCGCAATCGGAACGAATAAAAGAAAATAAATTTCGATTCGATGAAAACCCTACGACACCCCTAATGTACACGAAATCCTCATATTTGTAAAATGCATTCTTCATGGGGAAAGACGGGGTGCTTTACGGGGGCATTTCGCACAATCCTAATTTTCCGCCGTAAATTTGCCGTCTATTTTACGGGGCATTTGGCATAATCCTGACATGCCCCCGTAATTACGCCGTCCATTTTACGGGGCATTTCGCTGTAGCGTGAGTAGAAAAGGTAAATCCACACTCTACCATTTGGGGACAGTTCAAAAACGAAAAACCCCCTCTACAGCAGTCTCAATGCCTGTAGAGGAGGTTTGCCGATAACAGAAAAAACACGACGCTCGTTTAACGATAGACAAAAGATGCGTAGATGTAGCATCTTCCTGACAAGCCACCTCGTCCGAGTGTCGCCCTTCCGCCCTTCAAGCCATCTTGCCCGCTCGTCGATCGATTCTCCTCGTCCCTTCGCCATGCTTCCTGTTTATTTTGTCGGGACTCGTCGAAGAGGAAACTTACGGACAGGATGACTTGGCTTTATAGGTCGTCTACCAGTGCACCGCTTTTGGCGTAGGCGGTGGAGCGCGCTTCGAAGAAGTCGGTGCGGATCATGTTGGCGTTGGAGTAATTGGAGACCCATTTCATGCTGTCGGGCTCTTCTTCATAACCGGAGAAAATGGGCTCAAGACCGAGTCCGGTGGCACGTAAGTTGCCAAGATAGCGGATGTAATCAACACACATTTGACCGTTTAAGCCTTCAAGGCGATTGCCGATAACATAGTCCGCCCATGCCATCTCTTGTTCCGTTCCCTCCTTAATCATGCGCTGATATTCATCTTGGAGCGTATTGCGGAATAATTCCGGATTTTCGTCACGAAGAGCATGGATGATGCTGCGGAAGAGCCAAAGATGCGTGTTTTCATCGCGGTTAATGTAACGAATCTGCTGCGCCGAGCCGGTCATGCGCCCGTTGCGCGCTAAATTGTAGAAGAACATGAAGCCACTGTAGAAATAGATGCCCTCTAAAATATAGTTACCGATCATTACACGCATGAAGTTATGGACATCCGGCTGCTGTTGAAAATCATTGTAAATGTCGCCGATGAACTTGTTGCGGCGAAGAAGATGCTCATCGTTTTTCCATTGATACAACACGGCATCGCGTTCATTCGGTTCACAGATGGAGTCCAGCATGTAGCTGTAACTCTGGGAATGGATGCATTCCTGATACGTCTGGATATGCAGACAGAGGTTGGTTTCATTGGCGGTGATATATTGGGAAATAGACGGAAGATTTGCCGACTGAATGCTGTCCAAAAAGATGAGAAAACTGAGAATCTTGTCATAGGCACGACGTTCGTCTTCCACTAATTGCGGATATTGCTTTTTATCTTGCGCCAGGTTGATTTCTTCAGGAATCCAAAAGTTATTCATGGCTTGGCGATACCAGTCGGAAACCCAATCGTATTTCATGTTATTGAAGTCGTTGAGGTTTGTGGTATTGCCGCCGATCATCCGACGCTTCACCAACTCCGTGTCACCATCCGGATTAAATAACGGATTTTTACGCATGTAGTCCATAATGATCCTTTCTCAGCCCATTTGGCTCTGCTTTTTTATAGCTGCTTTGCCGACACGTTATCCCTGTCCATTACCATGGAGAAATTTCATCATGCGCCGGAAAAGTCCTTCCTTTCCTATTATACCGCGCAGCTTTCACAATCCTCTACCTGCAGGCTCTTTGAGCGGATGTAATAGAGGGTTTTTAAGCCGGCATGATACGCCTCAAGATAGAGACTCAAAATCTGACGGAACGTGAAGTCGTTGGTAATGTAAATGTTCATACTCGTCGCCTGATCAATGTGACGGGTACGAACACCGGCGGCTTTGATAGACCAGGACTGATCCGTCTGATGTGCGGCATTGTAATAGACGTAATTGGAAAGACTGAGATCCGGTGCGACGCGCGGAATGAGACCGTTCTTCTTTTCATCATAGTAGAAGCGATTCATGATGGGATCTACGCCCGGCGATGTGCCGGCAATGATGGACGTAGAAGACGTCGGTGCGACCGCCAGCAGATAGCCGTTGCGTAAGCCATGCGTTTTGACATCCGCTGCCAAGGCTTTCCAACGTGCATCGGTATACTTGCGATCCGTGAAATAGCTGCCGTCTTCCCATGCTGATCCGCGGAAGTACGGATATTCCCCTTTTTCCTTCGCATTTTCCATAGAGGCAGTAATGGCATAGTAATTAATGTCCTCAAAGACGCGATCGGCAAGTGCCAAGTGCTCATCGGATTCCCAGAAGACTCGCTCATTGGCGAGTAGGTGGTGATAACCGGAAACACCCAGACCGATGGGACGGTAATTGCTGTTATTCACTTTTGCCGCTGCGACAGGGAAGTAATTCAGCTCAATAACGTTATCCAGTGCCCGTACCGCAGCCGTCGTAATGCGTTGGAATTCTTCAGCGTCGTGAACGTTGATTTTTCCTAGGTTAAGGCTCGCCAAATTGCAAACGACGTAATCTCCTGGCTTCGTTTTGGTTACAATCACCGGATCGCCGTCCGCCGTTTCGGTCGTGACAATGTCTTCGCTAAGCGTCTGGGTAGCAGACATATTTTGTGCAATTTCCGTGCAGAGGTTGGAACAGTAAATGATTCCTTTATCTTTGTTGGGATTGGCGCGATTGACAACGTCCCGATTGAAAGTGAACGGCGTGCCTGTCTCGACAAGACTTTTAATCATCAGGCGCACCATTTCTTTAATGGGAATCCAGCGCTTGGAAATGCGTTCGTCCGCCAGGCAATCCAAATATTTTTCCGTCCATTCTTTTCCGTAGGAATCTTCGAGCGCATAGCCTTTGATGGTAAGAATTTCGTGGGGATCCAATAAGCCCCACTGTCCTTCCATATTGGTTTCAACCTGTTCCCAGAAATAATCGGGATAGCAGATGGCAGGGAAAACGTCATGAGCTTTCATGCGGTCATCGCCGTTGTTGGTGCGCAGTTGTAAAAATTCCGGCACGTCTTTATGCCAGCAATCCAGATAAACCGCCACAGCCCCTTGCCGCACGCCGAGCTGATCAACGGCGACAGCGGTATCATTGGCTAAGCGCACCCAACGGATGACGCCGCCTGCCGCGCCCTTGAAGCCACGAATCGACGCACCTGCTGCGCGCACTTTGCCGAAATAGAGTCCCATACCGCCGCCAAATTTGGAAACGTTGGCGAAGTTGGTGATGGAACGATAAATGCCTTTGAGGTCATCGGGCACGGTATCAATAAAGCAGGAACTCAGTTGATGGAAGGGCTTGCGCGCATTCGCCAGTGTTGGGGTTGCCATGGTGACTTTGAGAGAGCTGAGCATAAAATAGAATTCTCTTGCCCAGTACAGGCGGCGTTCTTTTTCCGGAATAGCTAAAAAGAGCGCAATACCCAACATCATTTCCTGAATGGTTTCCAGTGGCTCAAGATCGAAGCTGCGCACGACGTAACGATTGACAAGCAGGTCATAGCCGGAATAATTGAACAAGAGGTCATGCGATTCGTCAATCCAGCCGGCAGCCTCTTCCAATTCCTCGGTGGTGTAGTGTTCTAAGACTTCGTCGCCATAGAGCCCTTCGGCGTGCATGGAGCGCAGTTTTTCCGAAAAATGAAGAGGACGAGGCTGGTCGATGCCGGGAACTTTCCCTTCCGTGATGCGTTTTTCCCAGGTTTTTTCCAAGCGTTGATGGTACTGAATGCCATAGAAGCGCGCAGCGATGAACTCCCAACGGGTAGCTTCTTCATCCGTCAGCTCGATAGCGGCGTGAATCAAGGCTTCCATGCGTTCGGCTACGCTTTTTCCTTCTTTATAGAAACTTTCAAACTTATAGAGCAGATGACGCAGGTCATAAACGTCTTCACGAAAAGCGTCTTCAATGGTTAACAGAACCTCATGCAGTTTCGGAACTTCCGGAAAATAGCCTTCTATGCGGGAACGAATCATGCGTTTTTTGCGGCGTTCCTCCCGATAGAGAATATAGCTTTTGGCGACTTCGTAGTGATCCGCCTCCATCAATTGCAATTCCACGCGATCCTGAATGGCTTCCACAGATAATTCATGGGCATCGGAGAAACGCTCTTCCACTCGATCGATGAGTGCGCCGAGCGCTTCCGCCGAAATGGGCTTGTTTACCTGCGCAAAAGCCTTCGCCATTGCCTGCTCAATCTTTTTTCTTTCGTACGGCACAATGCGGCCGTCCCGTTTTACGACTTGCATGGATAGTCCTTCCTTGTTCCTCGTTTGTCGGCAAAAGGTCATCTTTTCCCATTTTCTCGCTCGGTTCACACCGAGGGGGGATCGTTCTTATTCTACGATATATAGATTTTCTTGCCAAGGTAGAAAACAAGATATGGTGGAAACTTGAGAAAAGAAGAAAACAAAAAAGCCTTGAAGAAGCGCGTTTCCCACCACTGCCTCGTTTAGAAGAGATTTTGTCCTTAAATCTGCAGAAAAAGGATAGGTCAACGTTCGCTAAAAATTGGTTTTGCTCTATTGAGTAATTCACAACACTTGTTATGATTGTTATATAAAAGGCAAAATCAAAACGCAGGTTGATCGAAACTCTTTTATATAAGTACAGTTAAGCGGTGGAAAAAATATATTTTGAAAGGTAATCATATGTTAAATGCATTCAAAAAATTGTTGTCCTTTAATGATTGTAGGTGGACGTTCGGATATGTTTTTTTCAGTGTATGCAATGTCTTTGTTCTTCTGATCAATCCTTATCTTTCACAAAATTTTATCGATGCTATTGTCTCTTCTTCGTCAGATCAAGCCTTTTTCTTAGCTCAACTTCTTTTCGTCTTTTTTGTTCTCGGTCAATTCATAGGATTTGCACAAGATTATACAAAGGGGATGAATGAGAGGGCAAATTGGGAAAAGACGATCAAGCAAGCCGATCTTAATGCCGTAGGGTATGATCCGAAAAAGGTACATCTGACAGCCGGAGAAGTACATCAGCAACTCGGACAAGTTTATGAGATGGTTAAGGACTATTATATGGTTGCCCCCGTCGATTTGCTTATATGTCTTGTACAAGAAATTGCCATCTTGGTTTTCTTGGCGCAAGTTTCCTTTGTACATGCTGTTTGTGTAGGTGTGTTAACTCCTTTATTTTTGCTTATTTCGAATAGATATGGTAATCGGCTCGCGGCTTTTAACAATCAATCTTTGCATGACATGAAGGAAACCCGACAGCTCGTCGCTGACAAAACAGGTTTTTCCTTAAGTGATAGAAGTCATCAACAATCTTTTTTCAATCCCCTGAAAGGATATTTAGACAAATATCTACAGAGCAAAAAGCAAGCGATTTTAGTGAACTCAATCTTTACGAATATTTTTTCTTACGCCTTTCTAAACATCATTATTCTATTTTCATTACTTCTTTCTGGCTATTTTGTACTTCAGGGAAAAATGACATTAGGAACTCTATATGCTATTACTCTTTATGTTTCACGGTTTTGGTCTCCGATGGAAAACATTCTCGAATTATGGCGTGACTATGTTGAAAAAAAAGATATCATAAAGGATTTTTATACATACCTATCACCACCGAAAATGGAACGAATCACCAAGACAGTTTCATCAATACAACTTATTAATTATGTCACCTTAAACGAATGTGGAAACCCTCTTCATCAGCCTTTAAGCGTTACTTTTACCACAGGTAATTTTTATGTACTTACCGGTGAAAATGGAAGTGGAAAAACAAGTTTATTGTTGGCAATGCAAGGCTTCAGCAACCGATTTCAGGGTGAAATTATTCCCAATCATCAAGCACTCAATACTTCCTATCTCTACTCTCCCGCTGAGCCCTATGACAGTCAGTATTTCGAAAATAAAGTTGTGCAAAATCCATCGATGGGGCAAAAGAAAATGGCTCAATTAAAGAGAGACTGCATGGAAACGAAAGAAGTTTATTTCTTCGATGAACCAACGAATTATCTTGATTCCGAGAGGAAGAAGCAAGCGATACGAATGATTCAATCCTTAAAACGCGAAGATCGAATAATTCTTGTAGTCACCCATGAAAAATCGTTAATCCAGCAAGCAGATGTCGTCATCTCCTTGAAACAATAAAGACGAAGATCAAATAAATTCTGTCAAGGGGATGCGTAACGGTGGACTCTATGCAAGAGATACTTTTTTTGTCCTGTTCCGTGAAAGGGGAATAAGTATCGTATACTATAAGGCAAAACAAAGACCTACGGCGTAGGAAGCTGGTGATGCGCTTTCGAGCGGGATGATGACGGACTTTTTCGTCGGAAAAACGCAGTGAAAGCGAGAAGATGCGTCGAAAGGAACAGTGACATGGACGAAATACGACAAGCAACGTTGCAGGATTTGCCCATGGTGATGAAATTGCTGGCGATGGGTCGTGCACGGATGCGTGCGGAAGGCAACCAAATGCAGTGGCCGGAGGGAGAACCCTCCGAAGAGAAAATTCGTCGGGATATGCAAGCGCATCGCAGCTTTTTGCGTCTGGTGGATGGCGAAGCCGTCGGTACATTTTGCCTGTTAGAAACACCGGATCCGAATTATGCAAAAATCGATGGACAATGGCAAAACGACGCGCCCTATTTTACCTTGCATCGGGTCGCGGGAGATCCGGCTGTACCGGGGCTGGCTCGAGCCATGTTTCGTTTTGCAGAAGGGCGCGCCCGTGAAAGTGGTGTGGACAACTTGCGTATTGATACGCACAGGGACAACGTGGGGATGCAGCGCGTGCTAAAGAAAGCGGGCTTTGTCTATTGCGGCGTGATTCGCTTGGAGAATGGAGATCCGCGCGAAGCCTTTCAAAAGATAATGAACGAGTAAGAAAAAGCGAGAGAGCATGGAACAAAAAAAACAAAAACGATGGACATTTTTAGAACTGAATATGCTGCGTACCATTTTTGGTTTGGCGTGGCCGTCGATTTTGGAGAACTTAGCGACGACGATTACGAATATCATCGATACGGTGATGGTATCGCCTCTGGGCGCAGCAGCGGTGGCTGCGGTGGGTATTACCATCCAACCTATTTTCCTTTTTTTATCACCGATTATTGCCATGTATATTGCGGTAGCGGCGATTGTTGCGCGAAGAAAAGGAGAAGGAAAACGCGCCGAAGCAAACCAGACGGTAATGACGGTGTTGTTGGTTTCGCTGGTTATCTACCTCTTTATCGCGATAGTGATCAATCTTTTTTACGATCCCCTTTTGCGCTTTATGGGTTCCAATCCCGATATTCATGAAGATGCTGCGCGTTATCTGCGGATTCTTCTTACCGGGTCGATTTTTAACATCGCGACCATGATTATTAATGCCGGTCACAGTGGATCGGGTAACACGCGCGTCGCTTTTGTTTCTAACCTCACCGCGAGCGTAGTGAACATCACCTGTAACTATTTGCTTATTGAAGGACATCTTGGATTTCCGGCGTTGGGCGTAACGGGCGCAGCCATTGCTTCGGTGGGCGGACAGGCGTGCGGTTTGGTCGTCAGTATTACCTCGCTTTTCCAGCACGATAGTTTCATTCAGATACGGTATTGCGTACAAAAGAAGGTGCGTCCGGCTTGGGACGCACTCAAGGTTGTCGCCGCGCTTACCGTGAATATTTTTATTGAAAACCTGTTGATGCGTGTTGGGTTTATGGTTACGGCGATGCAGGCGGCAAGTCTTGGTACGGAGGTTTTCGCGACGCATAATGTGGGCATGAACCTTTTGAACTTTGGTTTTTCCCTTGCGAGCGGAATGCAGACGGCTGCCGTGGCATCAACCGGTTCGGCGCTGGGTGCTGGAAACAAAAAGAAGGCCATGGATTACGGCTACACCTGTCTTTCTATAGGAACGCTTCTGTCGGTGTTGTGGTTTATCATCTTGTTCTTTTTCGGCGGCGCGTTTTTCCGCATCACGTTTTCCGAGGCGAGTTTTATCCTCCGCGGCATTCGCATTTCTCGCTACGTCATGTTTATTGTGCTCTTCCAAATTATTTCCATCGTTTGTGCCGGAGCGCTGCGTGCTGCAGGAGACGTGCGATATACGTTACTGGTTTCCACGATTACGATTACCGTAATTCGTTCCGCGGTTACCATCCTTTTGGTTCAGTTTTGCAATATGGGTATTGACGGAATCTGGTTGGGCATTCTCGCCCATCAGTTTACGAGTGCCATCTTGATGTTGGCGCGCTTCCGTCGGGGAAAATGGGTGGAATTGAAGATTTGATGCAAGAGAAAGGAAAGCACATGAAAATCATCGAACGACTTGGCGAATTTTATCTCGGTCAGCATGTGGATGCCCAGACAGGGGACAAGCAGGATATCCCCTTTCTCTATGCATCTTCTGACCTGACCACGCATGCGGTGCTGGTTGGCATGACCGGCAGCGGTAAGACGGGTTTGGGCATCGATGTCTTGGAGGAAGCGATTGTGGATGGCTTGCCTGCCATGGTCATTGATCCAAAGGGGGACATGGCGAACCTCTTATTGGCGTTTCCTTCTATACAGGGAGAGCAACTTTTGCCCTGGATTTCGCCGCAAGCAGCAGAACAGGCAGGACTATCCGCTGAAGCGTATGCCGAAGAGGAGGCGAAGCGCTGGCAGGAAGGACGAAAGGCTTTCGGTATGGATGAAGAGCGAATAGCCCTTCTTTCGCAGGCGGATATTACCGTGTATACGCCGGGGTCGCGTATGGGCGAACCACTTTCCGTTATGGATTTCGGACAGCTTCCTCCGCAGACCATCTTGGCAGAAGAGGAGAGTTTTACGGGCTACGTGTCTTCCACCGCTGCCGGACTTTTGGCACTTGTCGATGTCGATGCGGATCCGCTGACCAGCAAGGCGCATCTGTTGCTCAGTACGATATTATCTGCACGATGGAAGGCAGGGCAATCGTTGGATATGCCGACGTTGATCGGCGCAATTCAGCAGCCGAATTTGGAGAAAATCGGCGTTATGCCACTGGAGGCGTTTTATCCCGAAAAAGAGCGAATGGCACTGGCGATGCGTTTTAATCAGTTATTCGCTTCACCCCAGTTTTCGGCTTGGCAGGAAGGGACTGCGCCCGATCCGCAGCGTTTGCTCTATACGCCGGAAGGCAAGCCGCGTGTAGCCATTCTTTCCTTGGCACATTTGAATGACCACGAGCGGATGTTTGTGGTGACGCTTATGCTGAATCAGATGGTGGGGTGGATGCGTCGTCAAAGCGGACAGTCCGCCCTACGTACACTTCTTTACATGGATGAAGTACAGGGCTATTTTCCACCAGTAGCCAATCCTGCTTCGAAAGCCCCCATGATGACGCTGCTTAAGCAGGCGCGCGCGTTTGGACTGGGCATCGTTTTAGCCACGCAAAATCCGGCGGATTTAGATTACAAAGGATTGTCCAACATCGGCACTTGGTTCATCGGACATTTGCAGACACAGCAGGATCGTGACCGCCTTTTGGACGGGATGGATGCGGATGGCACGCTTGCTCAAAATCGCAGCGAACTGAACGCACTGCTTTCTCGTTTACCGAAACGGACGTTCTATGTACATAATATTCATGCACGTGAGGATGCGTTATTTTCCACACGTTGGACCATGTCCTATCTGGCAGGTCCGCTGACGGGAACACAGCTTAAAGCCTTAACCAAAGGGACGATGGAAAGAACCGTTATTCGCGAGGAAGACAAGGGTACGGTTTTTTCGGATGCACCAATTCCGTCTATTGCGGATATCCCGGCGGAAAAAGATTCCGCCATTCCCACTGCGGCAGAGACAAGCGTCATCTCTTCTTCGTCCAGCGCAAGCGCTGTTTCTCCTACGGATGATGTAAGCCCGGTTCCTCCGCTTCTGCCGAAAGGAATTACCGCATATTATCATCCGGCTTCCGCTTCGGCGTCTTATACAGCGCACCTTTGCGGAAGCGCAAATATCTTTTATGAAGACGAAAAGGCGGGCATTGCTACCGAGAAGGCGTGTCTTTATCTCACGACGATTCCTGAACCGCCTCGCAGCGCCGATTGGGAGAATGCGCAAAAGGAGGATCCGGCAGCGTTTACTTTACAGGCAGAGGCTCCGCAGGGCGCTTCTTTCCTGCCGTTTTCGTTTGATGCCTTGCGAGGCGATACGGTAAAAAATGCAAAAGCATCTTTCAAGAATTATCTCTATGCCAATGAGCGACTGCGTGTATCTCGGCATCCCCAGACCGGAATTTATGGTCGTCCCGGCGAAGACGAGTCTTTTGCGATTCGTGTGGATGGCGCATTGCGCGATGCTCGCGATCAGGAAATGCAGAAAATCAAGGAAAAATACCAACGCAAATTGGATACGATGCAGGAACGTATCCGAAAAGCGGAGTTAGCTGTGCAGCGAGAAGAAACACAGGCGGAAGCGGCGAAGCAGAATACGATGGTTAGTGTTGGTTCAGCGCTTTTAGGCGGACTTTTCGGACGAAAGAAAATCAGTTCGTCGCTGGTAACTCGTGTAGGCAGTTCGGCACGCTCGTTCAGCCGTCAACGTGCGCAAGAGGAGGATATTCGGCGCGCAGAGGCGAATGTCGAGGCGTATCAACAGGAATTTAAGCGTTTGGAAGAGTCGCTTGCCGCGGAGCTGGAACAGGTGAGTGAACGGTTTTCCACGGCGCGTGATGCGGTCGAAGAGGTAGAAATTAAACCGAAAAAAACCAATATTCAAGTGCAGGATATTTTTCTGGTGTGGATGCCGGATGAGCAGTAACGAGAAGGCAACCGTAGAAAAGAGGAAGTTATGAAGTTTTCCCAGCGAAGTGAAACATTGAAGGCCTCCCCTATCCGCAAATTTTCGGATGCGGTAACTCGCGTGGAGGCTTCGGGTATTGAAGTGATTCCGATGAATATCGGTCAACCGGATATTCCGACACCGCCGGATTTTTTAGAGGCAGTGCGTCACTATGATGTGGATGTTTTGGCATATCAAAATTCGCGCGGTATGAAGCGCACGTTAGAAACCATGCAGCTCTATCTGCACAATTATGGGCTGGAATTTGCCTTGGATGAAATCTGCATTACCAATGGAGCGAGTGAGGGATTGAATTTTGCTCTTTCGCTTACCTGTGATGCCGGAGATGCCATTTTAGCGATGGAGCCTTTTTACACGAATTACAACAGCATCGCGCAGGTGCAGGGCGTTGGCATTGTGGCAGCAACGACCTATGCTAAAGACGGCTTCCGTGTTCCCTCGCTTGCCGAATGGGATCGTGTCATTTCGGCATCAGGCAAGGCGGATCGCTTGAAAGCGCTTATTCTTTCTTCGCCTGCGAATCCCACCGGAAGGGTGTATACGGATGAAGAAATGCGAATTTTGGTGGATCTCGTTGAAAAATACGATTTATGGCTGATTGCCGATGAAGTCTATCGTGAGTTTAATTATACGTCCCGCCCCTTCCATTCCTTTGCGGAATACGAAGAAATCAAGGATCGTGTGATTTTAGTGGACAGTATTTCCAAGAAATACTCCGCCTGTGGGGCGCGCATCGGTTCGTTGGCATCCAAAAACAGAGACTTCAATGAGAAGGCACTTCGCCTCTGCCAGACTCGCCTTTGTGTTTCGACCCTCGACCAAATCGGCGCTGGGGCGATGGATATTGTGGATGATGCCTATGTAGAGGACAATCGCCGTACCTATCGTCATCGTCGGGATGCTCTGCAAAAACGTCTTGAACAGATGGATGGGATTATCGCACCAGTACCGGAAGGTGCCTTTTATCTCATTATCAAGTTGCCGGTGGATAATGCAGAAGACTTTGTGCGCTGGACGCTGGAAAATGTGCGCGTCAATGGCAAAACGGTTCTCATGACACCTGCCGAGTCGTTTTATGCCACGCCGGGTTTAGGAAAAGACGAGGTTCGTCTTTCCTATTGCGTCAAAACGGAACGTCTTCTTGAAGCGATGGATATTTTGGAAATCGCGTTGAAGGACTATCCTGGCACATGTAAACAAGGTGCATAGCGAATTGTAGGGCAGCACAAGGTTTTTAAGCGTATGGAAGAATTTCGAAGAGGAAGCGACAGGGCGACCGTCGCTTCTTTTTTTGTAGACGCAGGACGGTGGACGATGTGGCCGGAATGGAGAATATAGGGCGCAGGGAAATATACCGAGCCAGTGAAAGTGCAGATCTAAAGACATTAATAATCGAGTGAAAGCATCGCGCAAGGAAAATGCTGACCAAGCGACAAAAACGAACACGACCCTGGCAGTCTATAGAATATTGGATTTGCCAGGGGTGAAAAATACGGGTGTGCCCCTGGCAAATGGTAAAAAAAGTCGGTAGCCAGGGGGCAAGAAGTGGCAAACACCCCTGGCAAATGGCAAAAAATGTCGATAGCCAGGGTCGCCTCGCCCGAAAACACCCCTGGCAAATGGTAAAAAAAGTCGGTAGCCAGGGGGCAAGAAGTGGCAAACACCCCTGGCAAATGGCAAAAAATGTCGATAGCCAGGGTCGCCTCGC
>NZ_CABTXF010000010.1 GCF_902488755.1 uncultured Murdochiella sp.
TATCTCTTCCTTGGCGTCATACACCTTCAGAAAGAGAATCACAACCATCTGCTCGATAGGCTGGGCATCGCCGTTGATGCCTGCGTCATTGCGCATGATGTCCTGCAGTCGCTTTACCAGGTTATTTAAACTCATATATTATATTCTCCTTACGCAGCGTAGATTTCCTTCTGCAAATCACGGATGGCTTGCATGTAGCCGCTTTTTCCGCCGAATAGCTTTGCAATCTTCATGGGCGTGCCGAATTTGCGGAATGGGTCATTGGACAGAATTTCGAGGTTATCGATGTCCTGAATGCCCTCGTTCCTATACTTGTCCAGCAACGCACTCAGAACTTCTTGTGCCAAGCCGGAATATTTGTAGAGGTATCCACGCTTGCGGACATCGTTCGCCCGCTCTGCCTTCGTCAACGGTGCTTTATCGTAGGCAATGTGACAGATGAGGTCAAAATCGTCAATATCCTTATTCCCGGCGATTTGCCGCAGCGCTTCCAGAAGGACGCCTTGCTCCTGCAGTTCGTCAATTATGGCTTGCTTCTTCTCCTCGGAATTCCAGGCGTGGAGGAAGGAATCTAGGGTGGCATACTCGCCGAGGATGTTCTTCTTAGAGTAGTCCGTCACGCTTTCCGTGATGAGTTTGCCATCCTTATCGTAGTATTGGACTCGCTCATTCAGAATCGTGACTTCGACACCACGCACCCGGAATTTATGCTTCTTTTCGGGCGGGACGTCGGTTCCACCATCGGGATCGGGAGTCGGAACGAGCGGCTTCGGCGGGTCGATGGGTGGCTCTTTTCCGGGCTCATTGTCATCATCAATGATAGAAATCGGGTCGCCATCAAATTCCGGATCCGCAAAGAGACGGCAGGCGTTTCGGAAATCCATAATGGTGAAATACTCTTTGCCGTAGTCGGGCTTGAGGCGTGTGCCACGACCGATGATCTGCTTAAACTCGGTCATGGAGTTTATGTTGTTATCCAGAACGATGAGTCGGCACGTTTTGCAGTCCACGCCAGTCGTCATCAGTTTGGAGGTCGTGACGATCACGGGGTATTTGCTGTCTTCTGCGATGAAGTAATCGAGCTGTGCCTTGCCTTCGGCGTTGTCACCGGTGATACGCATTACATACTTGGCATTCTCCGCTACGAGGTCACTGTTCTCATTTACGAGCGCCTGCCGCATCCGCTCTGCATGGTCGATGTCCACGCAGAAAACAATGGTCTTGGCAAAGCGGTCGTTCTCTTTCAAAAAGCGAGTGATGCGCTTTGCTACGGCGGTGATGCGCTCATCGATGATGAGGTTTTTGTCGTAATCCTTGGTATTGTACTCCCGGTCTTCGATCTCATAACCGTAGATGTCGTGCTGACCAGCCGTGGGACGCCAACCTTCCAGGTCTTTGTCCAAGCCAACACGGAGAACTTTGTACGGAGCGAGGAAGCCGTCGTCGATACCTTGTTTCAGACTGTATGTATAAATGGGTTCGCCGAAGTACGAGATATTGGATACCTCTTTCGTTTCCTTCGGCGTAGCCGTCATGCCGATCTGTGTTGCACTGTGGAAATACTCGAGTATCCTGCGCCAACGGGAGTCCTCCTTGGCGCTGCCACGGTGACACTCGTCAATAACGATGAGGTCGAAGAAATCCGGCTGGAATGCACGGAACGGCTCTTCATTCTCATCACCCGCCAACTGCTGATAGAGGGACAGATACAGCTCGTAGGAACTGTCCAGCTTTTTGCCCTCGATTTTCGTCATGACTTTTGCAAAGGGCTTGAAGTCCTGTTGCATGGTCTGGTCAACGAGGATGTTACGGTCAGCGAGGAACAGGATCTTTTTCTTTCGGCCGGACTTCCAAAGGCGGTGGATAATCTGGAATGCGGTGTAGGTCTTGCCTGTGCCGGTCGCCATAACGAGGAGAATACGGTTCTGCCCACGGGCTACTGCGTCAACGGTGCGGTTGATAGCGATGCGCTGATAGTAGCGAGGTGTCTTATCGCCCGGTTGGAAATAATACGGCTCGGTGATGAGCTGCTCCTGCTCCGGCGTGAAGTGTTCGTCCCCAATGTGACGCTGCCAGAGAGACTGCGGCGAGGGAAACTGTTCAAGCGTCAGTTCGCGCTCTTTTCCAGTCTTCCTATCGTGTTCCAGGAAACCGTCGCCATTCGAGCTGTACACAAACGGAATATCCAGAACTTCGGCGTATTCGATGGCCTGCTGCATCCCGGCACCAACGCTGTGCCTGTTATCCTTCGCCTCGACGATAGCCAGCGGGATATTGGGCTTGTAGTAAAGCAGATAGTCTGTGCGCTTTCTCTTTCCTCTGGCCGTGGCATTTCCGCGGACGATGACACGACCGTCCGTGAAGTTGTACTCCATGCGGATTTGTTTCTGCTTGTCCCAGCCAGCGCCCTCAATGGCCGGGGTAATGAACTGAAGTTTGATGTCCTCCTCCGTCATTTCATGTTTTTCCATTAGGTCGCCCATGGCAATGCCTCTTTCTGTTGCTTCCGATAACGCAAAATTATCGGAACTTAATAGGGGGGGGTAAAAGAGTGCAGCACGGCTGCGGACTTTTACAAAATAAACATTATCTATTTTAAACGCCTTTATGAATCTTTTGTGACTCCCATGATATCATCGATACCGACGTTCAATACGCAGAAAACTCGCATAATCACATCGACCGAACATACGCGTCTTTTGCGAGTTCTGTAATTGCCAAAGGACTAACGTCAGCCGCCTCTTACAGGTCTTTTTCTTCACGCCTCGACCGACAAGCAGAGTATATTATTTGCTGTAAGGAACGCCCATTTGACTGTCCTCTCTTTCGTTGACACAACGTATGAACCATTCGGGATTACGATTAAATTGATACAATAATTATATTATGCAGTACGAAACTTGCCAATATTGTAAAATCGCGTATCTTTTATCATTGGTCATCCATTTTTTGACAGAGATTGCAGGGTTTTTACCTCATCGAAAGTCATCACAATATACGCACATATTTTGGAACCCTCCTGCGACACAAGATCTGCTATGATGAAAAAAGATCAAAAGCGTTTTGACATAAGGAGGGATCATGCGCCCGATACTCTACATCGTTATCCCTTGTTACAACGAAGAGAGCGTTTTGCCGGTGACGCTGCCTCTTTTCCGCGCCCGGCGGAACAAGATGGTGGAGCAAGGAAAAATAGATGCGAAAAGTCGTCTTCTTTTTGTCGATGACGGAAGTAAAGATGCTACGTGGAAATGGATTCAACAGGCAGCACAAGAATATGAAGAGGTGGAAGGCGTTTTGCTGAGCCGTAATCGGGGGCATCAAAATGCGCTTCTGGCAGGGCTGATGGAAGCTAAGGAAAAGGCGGAGATTACCATTTCCATCGACTGCGACGGACAGGATGACCTTTCTGCCATGGATGAGATGGTGGATGCGTATTTGAACGGATGCGATATCGTTTATGGTGTGCGCAAAAAGCGCGATACAGACACGTGGTTCAAGCGTTCCAGTGCGCAGGGTTTTTACAAATTATTACGTTGGATGGGCGCGGATGTCGTATACAATCATGCGGATTATCGCTTGGTATCCAAGCGCGTATTAGAAGCCTTTTCGGATTTTCGGGAAGTCAACATCTTCCTTCGCGGCATGTTTCCCTTAGTCGGCTTTCGCAGCACCAGCGTTTACTATGACCGCAGTGAACGTTTGGCAGGAGAGAGCCATTATCCCTTACGAAAAATGCTGGCACTCGCCTTTGATGGGGTGACGAGTTTGAGTGTAAAGCCGATTCGCCTCATTACAGGATTCGGGCTCCTTATTTCACTATTGAGTTTTTTGTTGATTATTTGGGTGTTGATTTCGTATTTTACCGGAAACAGTGTCCCCGGATGGTCCAGCACAGTGCTTTCGACGGCGCTTCTTGGCGGGATTCAACTCATTTGCTTGGGCGTAATCGGTGAATATGTGGGCAAGATTTATATGGAAACGAAACGCCGTCCGCGTTATATCATCGCGGAGCGCACAGAAGAGAAAACCACGTCGTGTTTTTTGGAGGCGGAAAAAGCACAGAAAATACAGAAATGAGAGAGCTACGACAACAACAGGTTATCCCACTCTTCTGATAATGAAGGAAACGATCACTATGACCTCGATGAATAAACCCAGCAATGAATCTTCTCTTTCAGGAGAATCTTGCATTTCGGAAGTAACAAAGCCTTCAGAAACGCCACCGCAAAGATTTCGCCAAGGCATGGCAGCGGTCTATCTTTTGCTTTCCGCCGTGCTATTGATTACGCTTTGTTCCAAGTCGTCCCCACTCTATCCATTTAATGACTGGGTGGATGCCAACTGCTTTTTTACCGTTGGAAAATCCATGTTACACGGTCTTCTGCCGTATCGCGACTTGTGGGAACAAAAGGGTCCATTTTTGTATATGCTTCACGCCGTTGCCGCTATGATTTCCTTCCGCACTTTTTTTGGCGTATATCTGTTGGAAATAGCTGCCGCCTTCGGCTTCCTATGGTATAGCTATCGCTCCTGCCGCCTATTGACTAAAAAGTCGGGTGTACTCCTTCTTCTTCCTCTTATGGGCGCACTTGTTTTTACTTCGCATTCCTTTGCGCATGGGGATAGTGTTGAACAGTTGGCTTTAGCGCCGCTTGCTTATGCACTCTATCTGGGGCTGTCGGTGGTGGAACGAAAACAAACGTTGCGCTTCGGTCAAGCCGTCGCCATCGGCATTACGTCGGGCATGGTGTTTTGGAGCAAATTTACCTTGGTCGGTTTGTATATCGGCTGGTTTATCGTAGTGGCATGTGTCACGGTGAAGGCATCCGGTATGCGTGCGCTATGTTCCCTTATTGGCGGTATTGTAACGGGCTTGCTCATCGTTACTCTACCGATTTTGCTCTACTTTCTTTATCATGGTGCTCTTTCTGCCTTGTTTGAAGGCTATTTTTTCGCGAACATTTTCTCCTATTCGCGAATCGATGGCGAAGGAAATGCGCTATTGTTCAATCTGCAAACCGGGTATGGCATTGCCAGGACAGTGCTTGGTGTTGTATTCCGCTTAGGGGCGCTTGGTCTATTCTGGTGTTTGATTTATCGTCCTTTGCGAACCTTCCTTCATTTGCTGTTTCAAGCCTTTTTTCTGCTCTTCTTTATCTATATTGGCGGACGTTTTTATACCTATTATGCGCTGCCACTCTCTATTTTTGCCTGTATCGGATGTGTCGCGCTAAGGGAATGGACGGTCGTCTTTTGGCAGCGCGTGGTCGGGGAAGGAAGGGGGTTATCGACTGAAATGCCGCAGGAGAATACAAATTGGAAAAGGCGTGGAGGGCGAAAAGCACTTTCTTCTTGCGTTCCGATCGGTATATTGACCTTGGCTTTTGCTGTCAGCTATGCCACGTTCTTTTCGCCGAATGCCTATTTGCGGGGAACGGTTCGTGAAGAGATGCCTCAATATCGTTTTGCGCAACAGATTCTGAAAAAAGAGCATCCTACGCTTCTAAACTACGGTTTCTTAGACGGCGGCTTTTACACGGCAACGGGCATTGTTCCGAATGTTCGCGCTTTCTGTCGGCTGAATCTTCCGTCCTCGGAAATGGAGCAGGAACAAGACGATGCCATTCGTGAAGGGCGTGTCGATTTTATCGTCACAAGAGGAGAGGAGCGGGAATTTCCCGGCTATCGGCTCATTGATCGTGCAGACTTTTTCTTTGAAGCACCGCAGCATTATGCGCTATATGAGAAACAATAGGTTTAGTGCCTTTGTTTTAAGAATAGAGGGGTAAATACCGTAATAAAGAGGACGGCTTATCGTGAAGGGAGGTCTTACTATGAATAACAAGAGCACATCAAAGAAAAATTGGCATGATTGGCTAAAATGGACAATTCCTCTGAATATTCTTTGGCAACTGCTCTTCTTCTCTGCTGCTTTTGTCCTTCAACACGAGACATTCATCAATTTTCGTCAAATGACCCCCGAAAAGTGGACGGCGATGACGGAGACTGTCGTGCCCAAACAAGAGAGTTCGGTTGACTTCTTTCTTTCTCTTCTCGCTGTTGCTAAATGGGTGATCGGTATCCTTTTTGTTGTGACACTCGTCGTCTATTTGGTTCTGTATTATCGTGAGAAGGGAACCATCCTCAGCAAGCCTTTTATTATTGGGGGTGTGCTTTACGCAGGCGCCAGCGGTGTGTTTTACGCTGCTTGTATTATGCCGGTGGTAGAATACCCGGCGATTTTTGACTGGATGAATCTTGAATTTGTGTCGCTTTGGCTTGCCGGAGTGATTGTCGTTGAAGTAAGAAAGGTAACATCCTTACGGGGACGAAATGAGGAAAAAGAATAAATCTGAATTACTACGATTGAGACCTAGATAGCTGAAGGAGTGTTTGAATTTATGTCAAAGGATTTAACGAATTCAAGACTGGATAGACAGAACATCCTAAATAATGAAATAGCTGTTACCGAGATTCAGGAAAAGTCTGGCATAGATGGAATTCTATGGGATGGAAAAGTTTATGTAACACGTGAGATGACCGCCTCTTACTTTGAGGTTGACATTCGTACCATTAGCAGATATTTGGAACAAAATTCTGAGGAATTGGAGAAAAATGGCTATTGCGTTTTAAAAGGCAAAAAATTGAATGCGTTCAGAGATGCAGCAAAAGAAAATGGTAGGGACATTAATGTCCCTACCAAAACGAGTGTACTGGGAATTTTTGATTTTAGAGCTTTTTTGAATATGGCAATGCTTCTGTCTGAGAGTGAAAAAGCACGAGCATAATGCAATTAAGGATTAGAGTGTGCAAAATGAGATTTGATTGCTCAGAGAATAGTAGAAAGTCTATAATGATTTGCCATCTATTCCAAAATGAATGAAGCAAAGTGATACTCTCAAGGATTTTGATGTCTCGCTTAAGTATAGAAAATCAATAAAACAAAAACAGGAGAGGAAACCCCTGAGGTTTCCTCTCCCGTTTTTATTCTGCCGTTGTACGTGGATTATTGCAAATCCAACGAAACTTTCTCTTCGACGGCCTTCAGGAGGCTGCCGTCAAGCAGAAGTGCGGTGATCTTTTCCAGCTCATCGTACATTTCCACTTCGTGGTCATCGGCGATGAAGTTGAGTTTTTCACGAACCGCGTCATAAGCAGCTTGTGTACCAACACCGAGCTTGCCGTCCGTCATTTCCTTGCGGAAATCGATGGCTTGAACCGCGGCGAGCATTTCGGTCGCGACGCAGCGCAGACTGTTGCGGACGATGTCACGCGCTTTGCGTGCCGCGATGGTACCCATGGAGACGAAGTCTTCCTGGTTCTCGCAGGACGGAATCGAGTCCACGCTTGCCGGATGGGCAAGAACCTTGTTCTCGGATGCCAGTGAAGCGGCGCTGTACTGCGTAATCATGAAACCGGAGTTGAGACCCGGATGTTTGACCAAGAAGGACGGGAAGTCAGAAAGCTGATGGTTGACCAAACGTTCAATGCGGCGTTCGGAGACGTTACCGATTTCGGCAGCGCCAATGCCCAGGAAGTCAAACGGCTGTGCCATCGGCTCACCATGGAAGTTACCGCCGGAAATAATCTCGGTGTCGGAGATGACAATCGGGTTATCGGTGGCGGCATTCAACTCGATGGCGACTTTCGATGCCACGTAGTTGATGGTGTCTTTGCTTGCGCCGTGAATTTGCGGCATACAACGGAGCGTGTAGGCATCCTGCGTGCGCAATTCGGCGGTGTGGGTCAGGTAGGTCGAGCCTTCCGTCAGGTTGCGGATGTTCTTTGCGGTCGCAATGCAACCGGCGTGCGGACGAATGGCGTGCAGTTTCTCATAGAAAGCATCGATGATGCCGCGATGCGCTTCGAGAGAGAGGGCACCGGCGATATCCGACAGTTTTAAGAGCTGCATCGCATCATAGGTGGCAAGAGCGCCGACAGCCGTAAGAACGGTGGTGCCGTTGTTCAGTGCCAAGCCTTCTTTAGCTTCCAGATGGATGGTTTCGATGCCGGCTTTTGCCATCGCTTCTTTGCCGCTCATCAGCTTGCCTTCATAGAAGGCGCGACCAAGACCGAGCATCGGCAGAACCATGTGCGAAAGCGGAGCCAAGTCACCGCTAGCGCCCAAAGATCCTTTTTCCGGAATGTGCGGAACGACGTTCTTATTCAGCATATCGATGAGCGTTTGCACAGTAATCAGACGCACACCCGAAACACCTTTTACTAAGGAATTAACACGAATCAGCATGACCGCACGAACTTCGTCTTCATGAAGCGGAGCACCGTCACCGACCGCGTGGGTACGAATCAAGTTTTCCTGCAACTGAACGCAGTCTTCCTTGGAGATGTGTACATTGTGCAAGGAACCGAAGCCGGTTGTAATACCGTAAACGACACGTTCCTCTTCGACGATTTTTTCCACGATGCCGCGGGATTTTTTAACCGCATCGACCGTTTCGGGAGCCAATTCGACGGTGGCATGATTGCGCGCAACGGCAACCAGCTGATCCAGCGTCAAATCCGAACCATTCAAAATAACTTTTTCCATGTTTCCTCCTTAGAGTTGTATTGCCTCCTGCCATTTGGAAGGGATATTCAAAATGGCTTTTCCGCTTGAGCGGACCGACGCATACATCGTATTCGATATCGCCGAACAAGGAAACGTCTCGGTTTGCGTGCGGTCTATGGCTTAGCAAATAA
Organism: uncultured Murdochiella sp.; assembly: GCF_902488755.1. Taxonomy (GTDB): domain Bacteria; phylum Bacillota; class Clostridia; order Tissierellales; family Peptoniphilaceae; genus Murdochiella. Next base: position 8,704 of record NZ_CABTXF010000010.1, read on the forward strand.
GCCTCATTCAGGCTCGTCGCTGACAGTGTATCGGTAAAGCGTCCAAAGGTGATAAAAAAAGGAGAAAGAAAGAAGAGTTTTCCCTTCTTATTTTCGTGGGAAAAGGGGAAAACATTGTCTTCTTTTCCGTCAAATCGTGGACGATATTTTGACGTATAGTATAATAGAGAAAGACATTCGGCAGAAAAGAGAGGAGGGTCTCGTGACGATACGAATTAAATTATTTGGCGTGCCCCATGTGGAACGGGATGGAGAACGCATCTTTTTTCCCTACAACAAAATCAATGCCATGATTTATTATTTGGCAGTAAATGAGACCATTCCTCGCACAGAAATTGCCGGATTGCTTTGGCCCGATGAAGAAGAAGCCATTGCCAAGAAAAATTTGCGCAATGCCATTTATCAGGCAAAACGCTGTATAGGAGAAGATTTCATTCTTTCCCCGAAAAAGCTCCTTTTAGAATTAAATCGTTCTTTAGACGTGGTCTGTGATGCGACGTGTTTCGCCGAAGATCCGGTGACAAATTTGGCACTTTATGACGGTCCCTTTTTGCAGGGCTTCTATGTCAAAGATTCGGAACAATATGATTTTTGGGTTACGCGGATGCGCAGTTTCTATGAAGAGAAGTATATTGCGCACGCCTATCAGCAATTGGAAAAGCAAATTGAAGAGGGGCAAAACGAAAACGTGGAAAAATCCATTCACACCCTCATCAGTATGGACGAATACGACGAGCGCAGTGTACGCCTGTTGATGCGCTACTATGCCAAAACCGGACGCACGGGAAAGGTTATTGAAACCTATTACAACCTCAAAAAACTATTGCGGGACGAACTGGGCGTAAGTCCGGATGTCGAAACCAGAACGATTTATGAAGAGGCGGTAAACCAGATTGAAATTACCGACCGGCAAAGCAAAGCGCATGAAGAATTTTTCTATGGCCGTTTTCAGGAACGCGCCCTTTTGCAGAAAAATCTGCAGCTTTTGCCTGCCCATCAAGCGATATCGCAGCTTGTAAAAGGCGAAGCGGGTATCGGTAAAAGCGCGTTGCTGCGAAAAACGCTCGAAGAAGCAGGAGAAGAGGCGGTTCTATTGCAGGCGTATTGCTATTGCGCGGAGCAGGAATATGCGCTTCGTCCCTTTGCCGTGCTGATTGAACGCATGGGCGAAGCCCTGAAACGCCTCGGCATTTCTCTGCCGACGTATTGGGACAGCACTATGAAACAGCTTTTTCCGCCTCTGGAATCGGCAACCAAAGAATTATTCTTTCCGGAGGTGAGTAAAGGCTTAAATTTTGATTTGCTGAGCCAGATTTTTTTGGAAGGCATACGTAAAATATCTGCGGAGCATCCACTGATTATTGTTCTTGAAGATATACAATGGATGGATGAGGTTTCCGTGCGCCTTCTCACGTCAGTGATGCTGCGGATGGAAAAACGCGCCATGTTTTTATTTACCGCTCGTCCGGAGATGAGCCAGGCGTTGGAAGATGCCCTGGCGACGTTGACGGGCTACGGATTAGTCGAAACGATTGCTTTGGAACGCTTTGACCGCGAACAGTCCTTTGCCTTTATCAAAGAAGCGCTGAAAAAGCCGATTTCTTCGACCATCATGGAGAAGATTTATCACGAGACAGAGGGCAATCCCTTTTTCCTGACGGAATTTGTGCAGTTGCTGACCACGTCCGAAACAGATTCCCTGATGACGGAAAAGATGAAGGATGCTCTGCGTGCGCGTTTTGCATACTTATCGAAACCAGAACGCGACGTGCTGGATTTGGTGAGCTTTTTCTATGATGAAGCGCCGCTGTCGGTGTTGATGAATCTGATGGGACGAAGCGATTCCGACATCATTGGTCTCATTGAGCATTTAGAGCATATCAATATCTTGACCGAACGTGCGCATGAAAGCGACATCGGTATTCGTTTTACGCATGTAAAGCTGAGAGAATACATCTATATGATGCAGCCGCATTCTAAGTGTCGCGTGATTCATAAACGCATTGCGCAGATTTTGGAAGACTCGCTGCAAATTAAACCGTCTCTTTATCTATACTCCAAATTGGTTTACCACTATACCAGTGCGGATGAACCGTTAAAGAGCATTCAGTTTGAGTTGGAGATGCTGAATTACTATTTGAATTTCTCCCACGAGCTATTCCCCATTTTGAGTATTCAGGAAGCGGACGAAGGAGAAAAAGCCTATATTTCCCGCGACCGGCTGCAGGATATGTTTGCGACGTTGGAGGAAAAATTCAATACGCTGCGCACCAGTACGGCAGGCGAGGATTTGATACGCCTGGAAATGCAGTTTTATTATATGAAGGGACGCTATCTTATCCGTGACGGCGCGTATGCCGAAGGATTAAAGGATATGCGTGAGGCTGTGGGCAAGGCAAAGACGCTCAACGATAAAGATTATGAACTGGAAGCTTATAAACAGTTCATTTTCTATAATATTCAGACCAATCAAGCGGAAGAGATGCTTTCCTATATTGAGGGTGCGTTGCATTTGGCTGTGCAGTGCAATTACCACAAGGAAATCGGCATTCTTCTGCGCCTGAAAGGACTCTACAACATCATGACTGGTCACCATACCATGGCGGAGCAATTGCTCAACGAGTCCATTCAAACGTTTACCGTTACGCCGGAAGTGGCGCGCCGCTATGCCATTAATATTGCCGCCGCCCACAATTATATCGGGGAAATTCGCTTTCATGAAGCGCGTTATGAAGAGGCTTTGCAGGAATTTGAGGAAGCGATTACGCTTTCGCAAGACAAAAACGCATTGTCTGCCATGTCCGTCTTTTATATCAATAAGGGAAAGTCCCTTTTCGCTTTAGGCAGACGGCAGGAAGCAAAAGAAGAATTTACGCGCGCCTATCCGCTGTACGGGAAATTTGATTCCTTCTGGAAACGTCCCGTGTTGGATGCATATATGGCATTGATAGCCTGGGAAGGGCAAGAAAAAGAGAACGCCGTCACGTATCTTCATCAGGCACTGGATTGTTCGCAGAAAATGAACGACCCCCGTGCGCAGGGAACGGCGTATTATGCCGCCTATCGTCTTCTCAAAGAAACCGAAAATACGCCCGAGGCCACTCTTTTTGCGACGGTTTGTGAGCGTCCGAAAGAAGAGTATTTGCATGAGGCGCTGCTTCTTCTTGATCCGCATCGAGACCATTTTGAACGCGCCTATTTGCAGGAAAGCGAGGCGTAACGTTGTGCAAAAGCCGATCTCCATCCGGCTTACCAATACAGTGTTACAGCGTAGTGAGAGATGAAGAGAGCAGGTCAAAGGCGACGTCGGGCTGTTCGGTGGCTAACAGACCCATGGCGGAAAGAATATAGTCCTTATCCAGATAGAGCGCCGGATTTTTTGGCAGCAGGATATGCTCATCCGGACGAAGAATCGCTTTCGGATCATCCTGATGCACCAGCACGCCACCTGTGCCCAGTATGACAGAGAAGGACGAAAGATCTTTTCCACAGAGGTAATATACATACCGTCCTTTTTCGTAATCACGTCGAAGTGTGCCCACGTGACGAGAGAGCGCCACCTGCGCACAGGAGCGCGCTAAGGCGCGGTCGATCGCAAAATCTTCTGCCGTCGTCGGAATCCATTTGATGTGCTTTGCTCGCATGGCGCACTCCTTGGCATAATCGGCAGGATACAGCGTCGTAAGAGCGTCGGAACCGACACTTTCATAAAGACTCCAAGCGGAATAGCGCATTCCCAGATCGCCTTCGACGGTACGCTTATCCAAAGGTTCTTGCAGCCCTTCTACACGAAGCTCGCTTGTTCGTCCATCAATCGTGATGCGCGAAGAGGCGGGTTTTCCTTTTCCGACGGAATGAATATCCGTGGTCGCTCCGCCAATATCGACGAGAAGCAAATCGCCCATGCCTTTACGATTCGCCGTACCGAGAGAAAGCAAACGCGCCGCCTGCAAAGCGGCATCCGGCGTAGGGGTGAGCACCGATCCGATGGTTGCGTTTACTTCGTCCAGCCCCTTGGCGTGGGTAATGCGCTCCATGAAGAGCCTGCGAATTTCGCGACGTGCCGGATCAGCGTTTAGTACATTCACCTGCGGCATGACGTTTTCCGTGACGGTCACATCAAACTCGGCAAGAATTTCTGCCGCTTCGTCCGCAACTTCTGTATTTCCGGCTATCACAATGGGAAAGCGAATGGAGAGGGTTGCCAGTTTTCGCGCATGATCTACCAGACTTCGACGGTTTCCGTGATTGGTTCCGCCGGAAAGCAGGAGAATATCGGGATGCAAACGCTCAATTTCACGCAAATCTTCCGTGGAAAGCTCTAAAGCGTAAGTTTTCAGTATGCGTGCGCCGGCACCGAGAGCAGAACGGGTGGCGGCTTCCGCAGTTAAGTGCCGTCCCAACCCCACCGAGACCATTTTCAGACCGCCGGCCGCAGAAGAGCACAGCAGCGCACGATCCCAAAACGGTTTTCCGTGGATCGGTCGTAAAGAATTTCCTCGTTTTTGCGCATCGGCTAAAAGGTCGCTAAGCATGTCATAAATGCCGTCCATCACACTGGTTTCAATGGTGGTAATGGCTTTTCCATGGCCGATAATACGGCATTTTTCGGTATCGACGAGGCTGCCTTTGGTAAACGTAGAGCCGATATCGACTAAGAGATAATACATGTCACTTTCCTTCTGCATCGTGTAAGAATTTTCTATCATTATACCCATTTATACTGAAAAAATCGGTAGGGGTATCCAAATGAATAAGTTTCAGACTTACAAGTCAAAAACTTTCGTTTACAAATAAGTTTCAGACTTACAAGTCTGAAACTTATTTACTTTTTCGGAAATTGGTGTATAGTTAAAGCAAGGAAATTCGGAGGTTCATTATGGTGGAATTGATTAATCGGCCCCATTATCTAAATCAGCTGATTCAGAATAAAGACGTGGACTTGGTGAAGATTGTCACCGGCATTCGCCGTTGTGGAAAATCATCCCTTCTGGATTTGTTTCATCAATACCTTACAGAGCATGGTGTGCCGGAATCTAACATTATTCATATGAACATGGAATCTCTTCGTTATCATGAATTGAGCGAATACCTCTCTTTTTACCATTATGTGCGTAAACATATGGCGAAGAAAGGAAAGAATTATCTTCTTTTTGATGAGTTACAGGCCGTTCAACATTGGGAGAAAGCAATTGAATCCTTCCGCCTCGATTTTGATGTGGACATTTACATTACCGGTTCCAATGCCTATCTTTTGTCTACGGAATTTTCTACGCTTCTTTCCGGTAGATATGTGGAAATTCGAATGCTTCCGCTATCGTTTAAGGAGTTTTTGGATTTCTATACCTTTGCCCCCGATGTCGCAATAGACGAAAAGTTCCAGAAGTATCTGCAATTTGGTGGGATGCCCATTCTAAGAGCCTACACATTTAACGAAGCGAGAAGCCGTCAGGCGCTGGAAGGCATCTATTCCACGGTGGTATTGCGAGATATTTTACAGCGCAATAAGGGCATCGATCAGAGCATGTTGGAAAAGGTGATGTTATATCTGTGCTCTACCATCGGAAGTACGACCTCACCGAACAGCATTGGGAATGTGCTTTCCAGTGAGGGAGAGATTAAAAATGGGAAGAAAAATAATATCGCCGGAAAAACAGTGGATAAGTATATTGCCATGCTCCGCGATGCATTTATCGTCTTTTCCGTCGGTCGCTATGATGTTAAAGGTAAGCAACTGCTCAAAACATTAGGAAAGAACTATATTGTTGACATGGGCTTCCGGAATATGCTTTTAGGATATCGCAATGCAGATCGAGGGCATATACTGGAAAATATTGTCTTTTTGGAACTGCTTCGTCGCGACTACCGGGTATCGATTGGGAAAATTGGTGAGGTGGAAATTGATTTCATTGCAGAAAAACCGAACGATAAGAGATATATCCAAGTTACGGAAAGCATGCAATCGACACAGAATAAGGAACGAGAACTTCGCTCGCTACAGATGATTCAAGACAACTATGAAAAAATCGTGTTATCTATGGATCGAAGTTTTATCACTTCGTATGAGGGCATAAAATCTCTTCATCTTGTCGATTGGTTGCTTGCCGAATAATTTTACATGTCACTTTCCTTCTGCATTCTTCTTTTCGTCTTCCTTTTCCCGTAGGAGGTGCGGAAAGGCGTTCAGAATTCGTTTTTCACTAAACGCTAACCACCGCTCGACAAGACGTGTGCGACGCTTTTCGATACGTTCTTCGATGCGCTTTGCGGTCTCTTCTTCCTGAAGCGCTTGCCGTTTTTCGTCCAGCTCACGGGCTCGTTGATATACTTCTCTTCCGATGCGATCGGAAACTTTTCGCATATCCGCCGTGATTTTTTGGGCATATTTCCATTTTCGGTTTAGACCAAGCACGGTAGCGACCATGCTTACGACATCCACAAGAAAGAAGAAGAACAACACAAATAGCAGAACCCATGCCGTTCGGACAGGCAAAAATTCGACGAGTCGGCGAATCAGCGGATGCACGGCTTCGTAGAGTACAAAACAGCACATGCCCCAAAGCAGGGAATATTCCAAGCAGATATACCCGCCCAAATTGAAGGGACGATCCGAATAATCCCACCATTTGCGATGCAGTAGTTTTTCCAACAGAAATCCGGTGATCCATTCGATGACCGAGGCAATGAACATCGACCCCAAAAACAGCAGGATTTTATTGGTTTCCGCAATATCCGAAAGAAACAGGATGACGGAACATGCGCCAAAACCGTATATGGGACACCAAGGACCGCTTAACATGCCGGCGTTGATAAAGCGTCCGGAATGAATGGCGTTAAAGCCGACTTCCATCATCCACCCGATCATGGCATAGAGTAAAAAATAGAGCAACCAAGTATATTCCATACAGCGTTTCCCTTCGTGGTTTGTTTACCGCTTGCCTAAAGCGAAAAAGATTTCTAACCCATACGCTTTACAATGGTATGTTCTTGACCTTCCTATTGTACTCTCTTCGCGGCTTTGAGGAAACCTCTTCGAAAAAACGCACGACCGGGATGTCCTATGCCAATCGTGCGTTTTTTTGTTATCTGTTGTCGTTTTCCGAACGCTTCCGCGCATTCGTATGGGACTTGTCTAAGCGTGGTTTCTTTTCTTGCGCAGAACAAGCATCGATCCCATCATCGTGAAGAGCGTAGCCATGGAGAACGCAATTCCTGCCGGATCGCCGGTCTTCGGAGCGGTTCTTGTGCGATTCTCCATAGCCGTTCCCGTCGTAGTGGAGTTCGTTTTCTTCTCCGATGTACCGGGATTTGCACTGCTTCCCGGCGTATTGGGCTTTGTGTTGTTCCCCGGCGCATTGGGATTCTTGCTGTCATCCGGCGTGCTGGGAGCGGCGCTGTCGTCGGGCTTTTGCGGCTTATCGGTATCCGGATGGTGCGGCTTTGGTTTCTCCACCTTTTTCCATTCTGCTGTAAACACATGGTCGTCTTCTACTTTGTATTGATCGCCCGGCTGATAGACAGAACCTTTCCAGCAGACAAATGTATATCCTGTTTTGGTCGGTGCAGCAGGTAAAGTGAAGAAATCGCCTTTTTTGATTTTTTCCGTTCTGATTGTCGTATCCCCGTCCCAGTTTCCGCCGTTCGGATCGACCGTAATCGTAAATTCCGGTGTCGGTGCAGGAGGTTCTTGCAGCATCGGCAAATCGAACAACGCTTGCTTTTTATCGGCGTCGTATTGGATGGCTGCACCGATTTCGCCCAGTACGATGTTCTCTTTGGTTAGTCCTTCGAAATCATATCCCTCTTTTGCCGCGAAAGTAAAGCGCAAGCGATAGCGTGTCTGCGCTTTAATCTCACCTTTTGCAGCAACCCACGCATCGTTCGGTTCATCATAGGTTAACAGTTCCGCATTTCGCGGGCGGATGCCATCCGTTTGCACATTGACCTGAATCGCGAAGGGGTTCTTCCCGAGGACATATTGATCCAACGTTAACGCCATCGCGGTAATATGCTTGTTTTCCGGAGGCGCCGGCTTGACAACGTGAAATTCCGGAGACATCGCTGTACCGAAGTGGAAATTATCCATCGAATTGACTTGGGTAAGCTTTCCCCAGCTTATATCGTCTACCGTAATGTTGGTCTGGTCTTTATCCAGTAAGTATTTTTTTCCGTCTTCTTCGCTGATTTGGACTTGTACCTGGTATTGATAGACGCCTTCCTGAAAAGTGGTATCGCGGTTAACTTTCCATTCCCCATCCACCTTTTTATACCACACTCCCCAGCTGAATTTTGCCGGTTTGCCTGTTGTAACGGTAAACTGCGCTTCTTCGCAGTTTTTGCCATAGGCAACGATGTCCTTCAAATTCGATGTCGCAGCGATGTCTCGGAGGACTACTTTCTCAATGGGAGATGGGGGAACTGGCTTCTTGTAGAGCAATTTAATGAGCCAAGTCTTTTTCGCAGGACTTGGTGCGCTGTCCGTAACTTGAACACCGTAGAATTGACTAGGAATAGGACGTAGTGGATCATCGTCTTCTTCTTCGAAGTCTTTCGTAGGCGTACCGGACACCATCCCGTCAGGTGAAATCTGCAACCAGTCCGGTCCAGCTGTTTTCTTAAAGGTATAGGGCTTTGTTCCGCCTATTACGCCGCTGGCTAAAGAAAAGGGCGTGATCGGGACACCGGCAGAGGCATCATGAATTACCCATTTAGGGTCATAAACAAGATTAAGTTCCGCATCCGGCGGAGCGGTGACCACGTATTCAGGAGACACTGCCCAACCAGAGGAAGCGTTACCGCCTAAACGTACGCTTGATCCGCGTCCCCAGCTTTTGTCATCGATGGTAATGTCTATGCCGTTTTCATCCAACACATTCTTAGTCCCATCCTCGCTATCGATGCGGACTTGGATGCGATACTGATAGGTGCCTTCCATAAAACGATCAAACGTATAGGCTTCCCAATTGTCTCCATTCTTCTTGTACCATGCGCCGGTATCGTACGAAAATTTAGCCGGCGCACCCTGCTGAATGGTGAATTTCGGTTCTGTAATGTCTTTGTTGTATTGCGGTGTGATGTCCTTGTCGGAAGTGGCGACAATCGAATGGATGACGTTACGTGTCTCGGGCTGTTGGGCGTAAACAGCACTGCCAAACACCCCGACCAGAACAAAAAGAAAGGCGATCAGGACACGAAACACGTGCTTGGTTGGTTGCTTTGGTTTGTTCATTTCTCCTCCTTATTTATACACCGTTTTTTTATGGGGGGGGGAGACCTCGTTTATCGCAATGCTTTCGCGAAGGACACCCTTCTTTTTCCATAGTGGTGTAGTGAGACGGAATATTCCTTCTCATTTTTCATTTTGCATTATTTTTTATAGGGAATCAAGTATTGTATTTTGAAAAGAGAGCGGAAAATCGTTTTTTAGCCATTTGGATTTGCTATACTTCTATTAGCAAAACGTCAAGGAGGCATAGAGGTGGACGGCGAACAACGACTAAAAAAGATTTTCGGGCTGGAAAGCGTTTTATTTCTTCTCTGCTTTTTTGGCTTTTTCATCGGCATCGGAAAGGTGATGGGTGCGACGAACATGTTGATGACGCTCATGAATACGGCGTATGAGAGCCTGATGAATACCTGTTTTTACATTATGGCGATTTCCGTATTAGCCGGCGCGGTATCCGGACTGTTCTCGGAATTTGGCTTAATTGCTTTGGTCAATAAAATTCTGTCGCTCATCATGAAGCCCATTTACGATTTGCCGGGGGCAGCGTCGCTTGGCGTTATGAACTGTTATCTGTCGGATAATCCCGCTATTCTGACCTTGGCAACCGAAGAGAACTTCATTCGCTATTTCAAGAAGTACCAACGACCGGCGCTGACCAATCTGGGCACGGCATTCGGCATGGGGCTAATCACCACAACCACGATGATGGCGTTGCCCATCGAAGGTGCGTTAAAAGCGGCGCTTATCGGCAATTTAGGCGCAGTCATCGGTAGCGTCGTGAGCGTTCGTCTGATGCTTCGGGCGACCAAAAAGAAATACGGCACACATGCCAAAGAAGAAGTTGCCGCATTGGACACGTTGCCCGCCACTATGCGTATTGTGCGTCCGGGAAGCGTTGGCCAGCGGTTCATCGAAGCGCTTCTTGATGGCGGAAAAAGAGGCGTGGATATGGGTTTTGCTATTATCCCCGGTGTTCTGGGCATTTGCACCATCGTTCTCTTGCTCACGAATGGTCCGGCAGCCGGCGGCGTGTATACCGGTGCAGCCGGAGAAGGCGTTCCGGTTCTTCCCTGGATGGGACAAAAACTTTCCTTTATATTGCGTCCGCTTTTTGGTTTCTCCAATGCAGAAGCCATTGCCGTTCCCATTACGGCTTTAGGCTCTAGCGGTGCAGCCATCGGCGTAGTGAAAAACATGGCGCAGGTCGGCGCAGTCAGCGGCAACGACATTGCCGTCTTCACCGCGATTTGTATGTGCTGGTCAGGCTATCTTTCCACCCATGTGGCGATGATGGAAGCCCTCGGCTGCAAAGAGTTGACGGGGCGCTCAATTTTAAGTCATACGATCGGCGGATTGTGCGCCGGTCTTGCGGCGCATATTTTGTTTATGGTGTTTTAGAAGACGTGATGGAGCAAATACGCTTGCCCTTCTGTTGACGAGTGCTGCCGGTGCAGTCGCTTGTGGAAAGAAGAATCGTCGCAAGTAAGGTTGCGAAGAAGCGGAACGAATTGAGGTTGACTAAGGAAAAGAACGATTCTTCTTTATAGTCGGCTGTGAAAAGAAAAGCGAATCGCGTTTTTCGAAAACACCCCTTGCATGGTGAAAAGATTACCATGCAGGGGGATTGTTTTTGGTTGTGTTTGTAAGGAATAAGGAGGATTAAAAAAAGCCGGAAGGAGTCGATTAAACACCGACGCCTTCCGGCGAGAACATCACGGGATTCGGATCTTCTTTACGATCCGTTTCTCGATCAATACATAGCGTGAAGGTTATTCCAGCGCCGCTTCCACTTTTTCAATGCAGGCAGCAATCTTCGCATCCAATTCCTGCAAGGCTTCGTCCATCTTGCGACGGGTTTCGGCAACGTAGGCTTCGTCCTTGATGGAGCCAAGATTAATCTTGACGTTGTAGAATGCGACGACGACGGCGGAGCGCAGGCAATGCAGTCCGGCGCCGACATCCGTGATGGCGCTCTGGTTGCCGCGAAGAATCAGCGGTTCTGCGTATTTGAGCAATTCCATGGCTTTCATGCCCGTGGAAAGCGGAACGTTAGCCGCATTCTTGTATTCCTTCTGAATGGTTTCTTTGCGGATGGCTTTTTCTTCATCCGTTTCCTTCGGCAGTTTGAATGCCGCAATAACGCCATTGAAGGAATTCGCATCGTTATCGATGGCATCGATGAAGAATTTCTCGTATTCCTTCAGCTCCGGAATGTAGCCAGTCATTTCTTCTTTGGCATCTTCGTATTTCTTGTTGCCCACCGTCAGGGAGCAGACCATAGCAAACAGTGCTGCAGTCTGCGCCGCGCCAAGAGCGGCAACCGAGCCGCCGCCGGGAGCGGGAGAATCCGAAGCTAATTCTTCAATAAAACCGGTTACGGTTAAATCTTTTAACATAGTTTCTCCTTTTTCTCTTTTTCATCCCTTGTGTCATTTGCCAAAAAGGGGATGATAGAATGCCTGCCCCCGTTTCTTTTGAAACGAAGAAAATCGCTTAAACGGGGGCAAAGGCTAACTGTGGTGTCTTAGAACAGACCGACCATGTTGCCCATTTCGTCAACATCCATGTGGTCGGCAGCCGGAACTTTGGGCAGACCCGGCATAACCATGATGTCGCCCGTTTCGCAGACGATGAATCCTGCACCGGCGGAAACACGCACATTCTGGACGGTGATTTCAAATCCGCTCGGCGCACCGACCGCATTTTTGTCATCGGAGAAGGAGAATTGCGTCTTCGCCATGCAGATGGGCATCTTGTCAAGACCGAGTTTTTCCAGCGTTTTAATCTGCTTTTTCGCCGCAGCCGTCAGCGTGACTTTGGCGCCGCCGTAGTAGTCTTTGACGATGGTGTCTAATTTCTCCGGAATAGAGGATTCTACATCATAGAGATAGTGGAAGGTGTTTTCTTGATCGGCAGCTTTGACGACTTTCTCCGCCAAATCGGTCATGCCGTCACCACCCTTTGCCCAGCCGTCGGACAGGGAAAGTTCCACGCCGTATTCCTCACAGAGTTCGGTTAAGGCTTGAATTTCGGCATCGGTATCGAAGATGAAGCGGTTGAGTGCGACAATGGTCGGCAGCCCAAAGCTCTGCATGTTCTTGATGTGACGACCGAGGTTAGCAAAGCCGGCTTTTACCGCTTCGACGTTTTCGCCTTTCAGTTCTTTTTTGTCCACACCACCATGCATCTTCAGCGCTTTAATCGTAGCCACGATAACAACCGCATTCGGTTTCAGACCGCCGAGACGGCACTTGATGTCGAAGAATTTTTCTGCGCCCAAATCGGCACCGAAGCCTGCCTCGGTGACAAGGTAATCTGCCATCTTCAGACCCAGTTTGGTTGCGATGAGGGAGTTGCAGCCGTGCGCGATATTGGCAAACGGACCGCCGTGGATGAGTGCCGGCGTATGCTCCAGCGTCTGTACCAGATTCGGCTTAATAGCATCGACCAAAAGCATAGCCATTGCGCCCTGCGCATTCAGGTCGCCTGCCGTAACCGGTGCGCCTTCTTTATTGTAGGCGACGATCATACGTGCGAGACGTTCTTTCAAGTCTTCCAGACCGGAAGCAAGGCACAGCGCAGCCATAACTTCAGAAGCTACCGTAATCATGAAGTGGTCTTCACGCGGTACACCGGCAGCTTTTCCGCCCAAACCGATGACGACGTTACGCAGCGAGCGGTCGTTCATATCCAGAACGCGCTTCCAGACAATGCGGCGTTCATCGATGTTTAAGGCGTTGCCCTGCTGCAGATGGTTGTCAATGAGGGCAGACAGAAGGTTGTTTGCCGCCGTCATGGCGTGCAAGTCGCCGGTAAAGTGCAGGTTGATGTCTTCCATCGGAACGACCTGCGCATAGCCGCCGCCGGCAGCGCCGCCTTTGACGCCGAATACCGGTCCGAGAGAGGGTTCACGAAGGGCAACAACCGAGTTCTTGCCGATTTTGTTCAGCCCCATGGTCAAACCGATGGAGCAGGTGGATTTTCCTTCGCCTGCCGGTGTCGGCGTGATGGCGGTAACTAAAATCAGTTTGCCATCCTTCTTGTTCGCAAAACGCTGGATGGCATCATGCGAGATTTTCGCTTTATATTTGCCGTACAGCTCCAAATCGTCTTCCTCGAAGCCGGCTCTTTTAGCGACTTCGACGATGGGCTGCATTTCAACAGAATTAGCGATTTCAATATCGGTTTTTACTTCGGCCATGGTTTACTCCTCAATTAACAGGGTCTCGATAATCTGGTCAGCGCGGAAGTTTTCAATCTGCATATAGTATGCTGCAGAATCCACTAAGGCTTGCAGAGGAACCATGCCGATGAGTTCGGTGCCGTAGACGCTGACGCCGTAGCGAGCCGCTTCGGATTTAATCATTTCAATCGCCTGATAGATGGCGGTTTTTTCGTAATTGACCAAGTTCATCGAAACCTGCGTCTGATGACGTTCTTCCAGCGGAAGACCGATGGCTTTCACGAAGCGCAGACCGCCGCCGATATGACGGACTTTCTTGGCGATGGCATCGGCAATCTCTACTTTATCGGTGTTGAGGTTGACATTGAAAGCGACGAGGTGGAAACGAGCGCCGACGGCGGTAGCACCGCTCTTGACGTTCATTTCACGCGGCCCGAAATCCGGTTCCCAGCCATCTTCTTTGATTTTCTCGAAGAAGCCTTCGTATTGTCCCTTGCGGACTTTCGCCAGGTTCTTGCGCTCCGGTTTGGTAGCCGCATCTTCGTACAGATAGACCGGAATGTCCAATTCACCGATGGCTTTGCCGACTTCTTTGGCGTATTCTACACATTCTTCGGTCGTGCATTCCGTAATGGGGATGAAGGGGACAACGTCCACCGCACCCATGCGCGGATGACCGCCGCTGTGCTTGCTCATGTCGATGACTTCTTTCGCCACTTTGACGGATTCAATCACCGCTTTGATGACCGCTTCCGGATCACCGATGACTTCCACGACCGTGCGGTTATGGTCTTTGTCCGGCTGGTAATCCACTAATTTGAGTCCCTCTTTTGCACGGAAGCAATCAGCGATCTTTTCGACTTTTTCCAGGTCGCGACCTTCGGAGTAGTTCGGGATACACATTACACGTTTCATGGTCTTGTTTTCCTCCTTCAACATAGTTCAGGGTAACAGTTCAAATCGGTCAGGAAGTTCTTCCTGCAGTGGGGATCGCCCATGCCTTATTTGACGATCCTTTGACGGTTTGTAATCAGGCAATGGCGACGAAGAAAGCGGTTTCGCTTTTGTACGCTTTCGCCCGATGATGGCATCATGGTAAGCGAGAAGAATCTACGAAACGTCAAAAGTAGGATGTCTTTTCGACGTTTTTGACGAAAACGGTGTCTTAGGCGCGTACCATCTGACGGTCTTTTACGATACATTTTCCGTTTTTATAGACTTCTACGGCGTGGTTCGTTGCAAAATAGTAGAGCAGATAGTCCAGATTCGGAACGGCAAAGACGGTAAGATCGGCATTTTTGCCTTTGTCCAGAGAGCCTACCGTTTTCTCGCGATGGACGGAGTAAGCGGCGTTAATGGTAACGGCGTTATAGACTTCCGTCGGTGTCATGCGCAAATAGAGGCAGCCCAGCTGCATGACGAATTGGAGATTCGCCATGGGGCAGGAGCCCGGATTGGAATCGGTGGTGATGGTAATCGCCATGCCGGCATCCATCATTTTCCGCGCCGGCGCATACGTGTCCTCCATAAGGGAGAATGTCGTTGCCGGAAGAAGATCACCGATGACATGCGCATCCGCCAGTTTTTGAATGTCCTCATCGGTAATGACCATCAAATGTTCCGCACTGGTAGCACCCACTTCCGCAGCAACCGCAGAACCACCGATGGACTCAATTTCATCGGCATGAATGCGAAGAGCAAAGCCTTCCTTCTTTGCTGCCTCCAAAAGTCGTCTGGACTGCTCGGCGCTGTAAACGCCTGAATCACAGAACACATCCACAAATTCAGCAAGATGTTCTTCTTTTACTTTCGGCAGCATCGTGATGATTTCGTCAATCAGCGGATCCGGATTCTCTTTGTATTCGGGCGGAATGACATGCGCCGCCATAAAGGTGGAAACCAAATCAACCGGCAGATCTTCATTGAGCTTTTTGACCACTTCGAGTTGGCGTTTCTCGGTTTCCCAATTCAGACCGTAGCCGCTTTTCGCTTCGACCGTCGTCACGCCGTGAATCATCATCTGTTCCAACAGGTCTTTGGATTTGTCGTACAGCGTCTCGAAAGAAGATTCGCGCGTCGCTTTCAGCGTCGAAAGAATACCGCCGCCTTCCGCCAAGATATCCAGATAGCTCATCCCGTTGAGTTTTTTGGAAAACTCATGCTCGCGGCTTCCGCCGTAAACCAGATGGGTATGGCAATCAATCAGTCCCGGTGTGGCGACCATACCGTGTCGTTCTTCCACGATGGTGTTTTCGTCCATCAGTTCTGCGGGTACTTCGCCCTCTCCGATGGCGAGAATTTTGTCGTCCGCAAAGGCGACGTAAGCGTCTTTCAAAATCGTCGCCTCATTCATCTCTTTGCCCCGAAGCGGATGCCCCGGATCATGTGGAACAAAGAGTTCATTGAAATGGGTGAGAATTCGTGTTGCAGTCATAGTTCCTCCTCAAGTTCGATACGTAGATACATCTTTAGTAGCGTGGTTACATGGGATATCTTTTGCCCGTTTGTCTGTTTCTATAAGACAGGCTTTCTATTATCATGGATACCCATTCTTTCTCTTTTCTCAGTTTGTTTATCGTGCGTCAAAAGGACGACGACGTAGCGGTTGGAGGAAAGACAGGAAAGAATTAGACGCTTAGAGAAAAAACAGAAATGTTCATAGACTGTATAAAGACGAGCCATGCGTAGGATGAGCATATCGACAAATGAAAACCATTTCGCAGGATGGTAGGGTATTGAAGGAGGAAAACATGTTGGAGAACAAACAGATTGAGGAGGCCATGACCATTCGTTTGGAAATGGATGAGCTTCCGGAAATGCCAAAGTTCCAGGAGGGCATCCGTCGCGCTCCGGACCGTGGCTTCCGTCTGACACAGTCGCAAACGGAAGTGGCGCTGAAAAATGCGCTGCGCTATATTCCGGAGAAATTCCATGAACAATTGATTCCGGAATTTTTGGAAGAATTGAAAACGCGCGGCCGTATCTATGGTTATCGTTTCCGTCCGGAAGGCCGTATCTACGGCAAACCGATTGACGAATACGAAGGAAAATGCCTTGACGGCAAAGCCTTCCAGGTCATGATCGATAACAACTTGGATTTTGACGTGGCATTGTATCCGTATGAGTTAGTCACGTATGGGGAAACCGGCTCGGTTTGCCACGACTGGATGCAATATCGTCTGATCAAGAAGTACTTAGAGAACCTGACGGACGAGACCACCCTGGTTATGGAGTCCGGTCATCCGCTTGGTTTATTCAAATCCCGCAAAAATTCGCCGCGCGTCATCATCACGAACGGCTTGCTGATTGGCGAATACGACAATCACGAAGACTGGGAAATCGCCGAAGAAATGGGCGTGACCAACTACGGACAGATGACTGCCGGCGGTTGGATGTATATCGGTCCCCAGGGCATCGTTCACGGTACGTTCAACACCATTCTCAATGCCGGACGTTTGAAGTTAGGACTTTCCGCTGAAGACGATCTTTCCGGAAAACTCTTTGTCACTTCCGGTTTGGGCGGTATGAGCGGCGCACAAGGTAAAGCTGCCGAAATCGCACATGCCGTCGGCATTGTCGCCGAAGTGGATATCAGCCGTATCGAAACGCGCTTAGAGCAAGGTTGGATTTCCAAATTGGCAGAAACGCCGGAAGAAGCGGTTAAGATGGCGAAAGAATCCCTCGAAAAGAAGGAAGCCATGTCCATCGCCTATCACGGCAACATCGTCGATCTTCTGGAATACATGTACGAGAACAACGTACACATCGACCTGCTTTCCGACCAGACCTCCTGCCACAATGTATATGACGGCGGCTACTGCCCGGTGGGCATCTCCTTCGAAGAGCGCACGCGTATGCTCGCAGAAGATCATGACGGCTTCATCAAACTGGTAGACAAAACGCTGGCACGTCACTTCGCCATCATCAAGAAACTGACCGAGAAGGGCACCTACTTCTTCGATTACGGTAACTCGTTCATGAAGGCGATTTATGACTCCGGCGTCAAAGAAATCTCCAAGAACGGCATCGATGATAAGGAAGGCTTCATCTGGCCGAGCTACGTGGAAGATATTATGGGACCGCTGCTGTTTGACTATGGCTATGGCCCGTTCCGCTGGGTATGCCTCTCCGGAAAACATGAAGACTTGGTCGCCACTGACCATGCCGCGATGGATGCGATTGATCCGAATCGTCGCTATCAGGATCGTGATAACTACAACTGGATTCGCGACGCAGAAGAGAACAAACTGGTCGTCGGTACCGAAGCCCGTATTCTTTATCAGGATGAAGAAGGTCGCGTGAACATCGCTTTGGCATTCAACAAGCTGGTACGCGAAGGAAAAATCGGTCCGGTGATGATTGGCCGTGACCATCATGACGTATCCGGTACGGATTCCCCGTTCCGCGAAACGTCCAACATTTATGATGGCTCCAAAGTATGCGCCGACATGGCGATTCAGACCTACGCCGGAAACGCAGCGCGCGGCATGAGTCTCATCGCTCTGCACAACGGCGGTGGTGTCGGCATTGGCAAATCGATCAACGGCGGCTTTGGTTTAGTGCTGGATGGATCGGAGCGCGTGGACGAAATCATTCGCCTCTCGCTTTCATGGGATGTTATCGGTGGCGTTGCTCGCCGCAACTGGGCGCGCAATGAACACGCGATTGAAGTAGCGGTGGAATTCAACAAGAAGCATCAGGATGCCCACATCACCATCCCGTATCTGGCGGACGAAGCGAAGGTAAAGGAAGCGGTAAAAAAACTGTTCTAAAGGAACAACGCAGAATCTCCTTTACGATACGTGATAGAAATACGTTATAATGGAAAGAAAGTAAAGTAGGTTAACGGCTACCGCCTCGCCATGGTGCGAGGCGGCGTTCGCCGGACAAGGGCGAGAGAGGGCTGTTGCCTCAGCAAACGGATGCATTGCGATGAGCGGAAAACGTTCACCGCATGGCTCCGAAAATCCCTGTGGGGAATAAGAAAGGAGTGCTTATGAGCACCACTACAAAACGGGAAGTGCGTCTGCCCAGTTTTATTGAGGCAATTATTCCGATTCTCGTCATGGTCGGTCTGATGGTTTATGTTTTTGCCTTCAGTAACGAAGAGTATGACGCGGCGCACATGCCCTTGGTCGTTGCGTTGATCGTCACCTGCATTATTGGATTTATTTGTGGCCATACTTTCCAAGATATGCTGGAAGGAATTATGAACCGTATTAATGCAACATTGGAAGCTATTCTTATCCTTTTGACCGTCGGTCTGTTGGTTTCGTCCTTCATGATGTCGGGCACCATTCCTACCGTTATCTACTATGGGCTGGATCTCTTATCCCCCCAGTTCTTCCTTCCGGTAGGCTGCGTCCTCGTCTCCATCGTTGGTTTGGCCTGCGGTTCTTCTTGGACCGCCACCGCTACCATCGGTATTGCGTTCATGACCATCGGCGAAGGCTTGGGCATGAATCCGGCCATCACCGCCGGTATGGTTATCTCCGGCGCGTATGTCGGTGACAAATTCTCGCCGCTGTCCGATACGACCAACTTGGCTGCCGGTGTTGCAGAAACCGGTCTTTTCGATCACGTTACCGCCATGGTTTCTACGACCTTCCCGGTTCTGATTATTTCGTTAATTATTTACACCTTCATCGGTTTATCTAGCGGCTCTGTTGCCGGTTATGATCCGTCGATTGCCGAAGGCATCCGGACGGCCATTGCGGAACATTTCAACACGAACCCGCTTGTCATGTTGCCGATTCTTGTCATCATCGCAGTTTGCTTGCTTCGTATCCCGGGACTTCCCGGTATTCTGATTTCGGTTGTGACCGGTGTTGTTTTCGCCTTGATTTTCCAGGGCACACAGAGCTTGGCGAACATTTTCTCCATTTTGCACTTTGGTCCGGTCGTTGAAACCGGTAACGAGTTCTTAGATGCCGCGCTTGCCAAAGGCGGTATGGATAACCAGATGTGGACGGTTAACTTAATCCTCTTAGCGGTTGCTTTCGGCGGTGCGCTGGAACGCTGCGGTATTGTTGAGCGTCTCTTCGGTGGTATTAAGAAGAAAATTCACAGCGTCCCTGGTTTGCTCTTTGCAACCATGCTGACATCCATCTTCTGCGACGCCGCGATGTGCGACCAGTTCTTGGGCATTGGTGTTCCGGCTCCGCTCTATGCTGATAAATACGATGAGTTGGGTCTTGGACGTAACATGCTCTCGAGAACGTTGGAAGATGCCGGTACGCTTTGGGCGGTTATGTTCCCGTGGACCGCTTGCGGTGCATATCAGATGAAGACTTTGGGCGTCAACCCGATCTATTACTTCCCGTTTGCGTTCGTCAACCTGCTGAACCCGATCTATGCGTTGATTACTGCGCTTTTGGGACGCAATATCTTCTGGGCGGACGGTGCCTTTACGAGCGTGTTTGGCAAAACCCGTCAGGGCAAAGTTGCCAAAGCGCCGAAAGAAGCACATGCTAAGGCCCTTAAGGCGCTGGAAGAAATGCGTCAAGCCGGTCGTGCTCCGCGCGTAAACTAAGACATGAACCGTTGACAAAAACAGATTCCTATCGGTGACGTTTTACTGAACGACGCCTGATTCGGAATATGAAAAAGAAAGCGCACCTGTTGCCGAGCTTATGAGCCGACAGCCGGTGCGCTTTTTGTCTATTTTCTTCATATTATCGATGACGTGACGGCGACTAATGCGCAAGCACTTATCGTCTATTTTGCGGAAGGGTAGTATATAATAAACATAGCTACTTCTTACGGAGCACAATTTACGCAGAATGATTCTTACGAAAAAAAGAAGGGAACAAACCGAATGAAATCCAGTCTGGATAAAAAATGCCCATGGCATGACGACCACGAAGCGATAGAGATGCAACAGGCTAATTACCGCAAAAAATGGGTTATGCCGTATACCTTTATAATGGTGTTTTTTTGTATCGGTCTGGGCATTTTTACGAAGTATCGCATCTCCATTCTTCTCGGCTTGCTGGTGCTTTTGGCGGTAACGACGAAACGCTATGCCGCAGTGACGTCAAAAGGATTTGAACAGTTTTCCAACATGTATCTTTTTACCAATTACCGCGTGGTTGTCTGGGACGATATCGATACCATTACTTATGAAAAATTGTCGGATCATCCCGAGAATTCGTTGCTTTATTTCACACATGGGGATGTGACGTCGCGAGCTATTTTTCCAACGGCGGAGCGCAAGCGCATTCTTCGTTTGGCGGAAAAATACCATCCGGGCATCAAGATTCATGACGGTGCCGTTTTCAAAGAAGAAGTGCGAAAAAAATACGAAAAAAAACGAACCGAAAAAAAGAAATAAAGTTTCAAGTACGGGTATAGTAAAGACAAATCGGAGACAAACAGAAGGACGAAAGAAGCGTTTCGCATAGCGAGCGCATCACCGAACCAAGGAGGCATGCATGGGCATTATTCGCGCAATCACCAGTGCAATCGGCGGCGGTTTAGGTGACGAATGGTTGGAAGTCTATGAATCGGACAAGATGAGCCCGACCACGATCACCGCACCCGGCGTGATCGTCCGCAAGAACGATCCGCGAAACAACAACAAGAAAGGAACGGCGGACACCATCTCCAATGGTTCGCTTATCCAAGTCAAAGAAGGACAGTTCATGCTTCTGGTCGATGGCGGAAAGGTCATCGATTATACCGGTGAAGCAGGCTACTTCAAAGTCGATAATTCTTCGATGCCGTCTCTCTTTAACGGGGAGTTTGGCGACACGCTGAAAGAGACCTTTAATCGTGTACGCTTTTCGGGATCTACGCCGTATAAACAGACGACGTATTTCCTGAATATGCAGGAAGTGCGCGGATTGAAATTCGGTACACCCGCGCCGGTCAATTACTTTGATAATTTCTACAATGCTGAGCTGTTCTTACGGGCGCACGGCTCGTACACCATTCGCATTACCGACCCGTTGAAGTTCTATGTGGAGGTCGCCGATCATGATGCGAATAGCAGCATCGAGGTAGAAGATATCAGCGAACAGTATCGCAATGAGTTCCTGACGGCATTTCAGACGGCACTCAATAAGATGAGTGCGGATGGTGAGCGCATTTCGTTTGTTCTTTCTCGCGGAGACCAGCTTGCGGAATATATGCAGGATGTCTTGGATGAGAAATGGCAGGAATTGCGTGGTTTCCAGATTGAATCGGTCGCCATCGCCTCCATCTCCTACGATGAAGAATCGCAAAAACTCATCAACATGCGCAATCAGGGCGCGATGCTTTCCGACGCCTCTATTCGCGAAGGCTATGTGCAGGGTTCTGTGGCAAGAGGTCTGGAAGCGGCTGGCAGCAACGAAGCCGGTGCAGGACAGGGCTTCTTCGGTATGGGCGTTGGCATGTCCACCATCGGGGGCGGTTTCGGTCAGTTCTCTCAGAATAACGCCGAACAGATTCGTCAGCAGCAGGCGCAGCAAGCGGCACCAGCCGCCAATCCGACGGAAGGTGCGGCGGCTCCGGTGGAAGGCGGCATGGTCATGGGCACCGTGCAGACACCATCTTCGGAAAGTGGCTGGGCTTGCCCCAAGTGCGGAACCCAAAACAGTGGAAAATTCTGCGTCGAATGCGGAACCAAGAAACCGGAAGAGGCGAAATGCCCGAAGTGCGGCCATGCGGTGACACCGGACGCGCGGTTCTGTCCGGAATGCGGCGAGAATCTCCAACCTCCTGTAGAAGAGTAAGCATACGGAAGTAGGATACGACCCTGAACGGGTGAAAGAGAAAGGAGTTGTTTTGGACAACGAAAGAATTAACCAACAAAACGAAGAAGCGATGAAGGCCAATAACGACCAGATGAATCGCAACGAACGCAACACTGATTTTTATATCAACCATGCCATCAGCGACGAGAAGCCGATTGAGGTGCATGAAGAAGGCGAAACGGAAAAAGAAAAAGCCGAAAAGGCGGAAAAACTGAGCGGACAGAAGAACGAGAAATAAGAGCTCCGCATAAGGAATAGAAAGAAAGCGACTCGATGCGTTTGGCGTGTCGGGTCGCTTTTTTGCCCATATCTTTGTTCTTTTGTTCGCTTATATCTCTATCGCAGTTATAAAAGCACAATAAAGCATAAAAAAGCGGCTGACGGGAATCGAACCCGCGCATCCGGCTTGGGAAGCCGGTGTTCTACCATTGAACTACAGCCGCGTGTAAAAAGTATCCTGTTTTATCGGAACATCCCTATGGTAACACTTTTCCTGCCGATACGCTACAATGGGCATAACAATTGTCGAAAGGAAGGCGAATTATGCAGGATATTCTTCTTGTGATTGATATGCAAAACGATTTTATTGACGGCGCATTAGGTTCGAAAGCAGCGCAGGCGATTGTACCGTATGTGGTGGAGCGTGTGAAACAATTTGAAGGAACGGTTCTTTTCACCCGCGATACCCATCGCGCCAATTACCTCGAAACGCAGGAAGGGCGAAATCTTCCGGTGGAACACTGCCTGCGCGATACGAACGGTTGGCAGATTCATCCAGAGTTGGAAGCGTTGCGGAAAACCGACCCCATTGACAAGGTAACCTTCGGCGCAGCCTCTCTTCCGGCGGTTCTCTCGGATTTGGACGACCGCGACCGCATTTCTTCTATTACTCTTCTGGGGCTGGACACCGACATTTGCGTGATTTCCAATGCTTTGCTCATCAAAGCCTTTTTTCCGGAAATTCCGATTCAAGTGGATGCGCAGGGTTGCGCCGGTGTTACGCCTATCTCGCATAAGACGGCGTTAGACGCTATGAAAGCCTGTCAAATAACCATTTTGAACGCCTAATCCTGCCTTTCCAACGGACAAAGGAGAAGTGGGCTATAATATAAAAGTGATGAATCTTCATTTTGTAAGTATAAGGAGGAAATAAGATGAACCGCCACAGTACCCCCCCATGTGTAAAAAACACTATTTTATACAGGGACTGCTATGCGCGTTTTTCGCGCTATTTCTGATGGGGCTTTTTCCGCAACAAGCAAAAGCGGAAGATGCGCCCATTCCGATTTCTTCGTTTGAAGAGTTAAAACCGTATTTGACAAAAGGCGAGTATGCTGCCGATTTTACCAATCCAAAGCCCAAAGCGCTGCTCCTGAAAGCCGGCAAGTACGAGTTGCAAAACGATATTTCCATTGATGTATCGGATGCCTATTTTACCGATAAGCAGGATGAAATTGCGCATGGCTTGCTGTCGTTTGACGACAAGCAAGGCAAATTCTCCATTAATGGGAATAACCATACGATCTCTTTTACAGGCACAAAGCAGGTTCCGTTGTTCCAGGGGATTCGCGCACACGCATTTACGTTGGAAAATCTTCAGGTGGAGTACGCGGGAAGCCTTAAAGGCTATGGTCTGGTCGGCGAAGCGGTTTTATTTGCAGAGTTCCCAACGGATGCGAACGGGTTTGATATCCATAGCGCCCTGATAAGAAACATCAAGGTGAAGGTCAATGGAAATATTGAATCTGATGAGGTGTGGGGAACCATCTATAGCGACAACCATTTTGTGAATCAATTTCGTGAGGGGCAAATTGCCGCCGGCCTTTCGTGGTATCTGGAAAAAACGACGTTGGACAACATCGACCTGGAGGTAACCGGCAATATCGGGTCGGATGCGCTGCCAAAAGAAGTCCATTGGAAATCCGGCGCTGCCGGTCTGACATTCCATTGGGGCAAAAAGATGCCTACGCCGGGGACGCCGTCGGACGAGGCGATTCATAAACAACAGGATACAAGCAAACTCAAACAGGCAGGATATATAGAGAATGTCAATATCCACGTGGGCGGAAATATTCAAGCCACTGGGTATTCGCACGGCTATGCCTGGGGTGTTTCGAATGACTTGGGTGAAGCCTGGGTGGAGAACTTGCACCTAAAGGTAGATGGGGATATCGTGACCAAGCTGAATGCCGGCAATCCAAATCCGGCGTCTGCGGGGGCTCCCGCAGCGAGTGGAATCAGCGATGAAATCGGCGTGTTCATGAATTCTTCCCTTGAAGTCAATAATATTCGTGTAGAAGCCGATCCCGCTATGCCACAAACGGATCGGTTTGCAACGATGTATGTATGTGCGTCTACGAACAGCAAAGGCTGGTATGAAAATCTATCGAATTGCCAATTTACGGTCAAAGGCAAGATGAGTATGAATACGCCGTTTAAGAATACCATGGGGCTTGGCTTTGGGAATGGATGGAGCAGCAATGGGAAAGATGGCGTCGATTTTCTGCAGGTTCTGGAAAATAACAAGATTTCCGTGGGTGGTGTCGAAATCAAGAATGACAAGAGTACGCAGGTCGCCTTTGTCGGTCTTGCGCAAAAAGCCTATGCCGGAAACGAAACGCACGCGGATAGACCGACACTTCCCGAAGTAAGCGCAAAAGAAAACACCCTTACGGTTGGGGATGTGAATATCGATGCACCAAACGCCTATACGATGCTCTATCCCTTTATGCGGGAAGCTACAAACGCCAAAAACAACACCGTGACATACGGCAATATTACGGCAAATGCCGATTATGTACAGTTTTCCGGCCTTGGCGAATTGCGTGCGACGAATCCGAAGAACACGCCCCACGCTTGTCTAACCAAAGGAAACCGTCTGACATTTGGCGATATCCAGCTCACCGGAAAGAAAATTGGCAGTGTTTCTTTAATGGCAGGAACGCAGGAAGCGAATCAGCCGATGGAAGACTGTGTGGTGAAGGCAAAGTCGCTTAACGTAGAAATGACCGATGCGACGGCAGCGAAAGGCACGCCGATGGTCGCCGGTATTGCCGCTTATCAGAAAGGGACGATTACCGATTGCCGCGCGTATATCGGCAATGTTTCTATAGCCAATGCGTCGAAAACAGCATTGTATGTGGGCATGGGAACTGCATTCGGTAAAGACAGCGAGCTGAAGAATTCATCCGTCTTTATCGATAAAGATTTCCTTGTTCAGACAGACGGCATTAAGTATGCTGGCGGATTCTTCGGTTACGCGAACGGCATGACGATTGACAACTGTGACTATCAAATAAATGGGAAAAATCGTGTTGTACAAAACGACAAGGGCGTGTTCGGCGGATTTATGGCATTTAATCGCAATTCCACGATTACCAACACGAGAAGTTTATTGCTTAACGACTGGGGTGTGTTTGTGGGTTATTCCAACGGAGGAACCCTGGATGGCATAGCGCACTACGTGAACCAGCCCAATCCGATGTATTGGTCCGCTTTGCTGGGAGCCCATACGGCGAACCAGCCGACCATTAAAAATTCCACGCTACTGGTCGATAAAGAAAACGCCGATAACGAGCTGTATCGCACCGCGAATGTTTCTGCGGAAAGCGGCAATAACTTTGTCACGGTCGTCGGCAAGACAGACGGCGAGCTGCACACCAACCGCGAAGTGTTTACCACGGCGGAAAAGGACATTGAGGTCAAGGGCAATATGGTGAGCGTTGTGGTAAAGACAGACGCTTCGGAGGGCACCGGTTTTATCGCCAAGCGCGATTTCCAAGATACGTATTGGAATGAGGAAATTGGTGAATATACCACCGGCGATGCCGAAAAGAATTTCGCCTATCTACTTACCACGACTTTTGGGGATGTTATGGCGGTCGGAAACGATGCAGACGTTATTCAGGATGGCATGAACCAGGCATCGTTAGTCGACTATATTCACCGTCATGCTGGCGTAAGTGTAATGTAGTAAGACATATGTGACACTTTCAACAAAATAAAAAGAGGTGCTCTGATACAATGTGTTTGACCAAAAACCCGTTGCATCGAAAGGAGCACCTCTTGAGTAAGATTATAA
>NZ_CABTXF010000011.1 GCF_902488755.1 uncultured Murdochiella sp.
CGGGCAAGCCTGCGGCAATTTTGTTTTTCCGTCTGTTGGATTTCCGGCAAACGGTGTATGGTATGTTATGGTACAAAGTAGGAAGAAATAAGGAGGATCCCATGGAAAAGTTGGAACAGCTCTACGAAGGAAAAGCAAAAAAGGTATACGCCACAAACGAAAGCGATAAAGTCATCGTTTCGTATAAGGACGATGCCACTGCCGGTGATGGCGCAAAACGCGGCACCATCGTCGGAAAAGGCGCTATCAACAACCGCATGACGAATTTCCTCATGCAGTTGCTGGAAAAGGAAGGCGTACCGACGCACTTTGTCCAAGAGCTGGACGATCGCAATACCGTGGTGAAAAAGGTCGAGATTGTCCCTCTCGAAGTCATTATCCGCAATATTTCCGCGGGTTCGTTTGCGAAACGCTACGGCGTAGAAGAAGGCATTGTATTTGACAAGCCGACCTTGGAGTTCTCCTATAAGGACGATGACCTGCATGACCCATTGATTAACCGCTATCACGTCCTGGCGCTGAAACTCGCCACCGAAGAAGAGTTGGATCGCATTACCGCCATGGCGTTTAAGGTCAATGAAACGCTGAAAACCTACTTCCGAAAACTCAACGTCAAACTGGTCGATTTCAAGCTCGAATTTGGTCGCACGGTTGACGGAACCATTGTATTAGCCGATGAGATTTCCCCGGATACCTGCCGTTTCTGGGATGCGGAAACCAATGAAAAGCTGGATAAAGACCGCTTCCGCCGCGACATGGGCGGTGTGGAAGATGCCTATAAAGAAATGATGCATCGCGTATTTGGCGAACAGGCATAACACCACATCTTGCACATGGCGTTATCGCCTTTGTTCACAAGGAAACCACAAACACAGTAAGGAGTAGCTATGGGCGGTTTTTTTGGCGTTGCCTCTCGACGGGATGCCCTGGTCGATGTATTTTACGGCACAGACTATCATTCGCATCTCGGTACACATCGCGCCGGCATGGCAGGCTATGATAAAGAAATCGGACTGCAGCGAGAAATTCACGATATTGAAAATTCCCCGTTTCGCACACGCTTTGAATCCATCTTTGAAGAAATGAAAGCCACGTCCGCGATTGGCTGCATCAGCGACTACGATCCACAGCCGCTGCTCATCCGATCGAAATTCGGCACCTTTGCCCTCTGTTTTATCGGCGTTATCAATAATAAAGAGCAACTCATCAAGGAATATCTGTCCAAGCCGGGTGCGCACTTCGATGCCATGACCAATGGACAGGTCAACAGCGTGGAGCTCATCGCCGCAATGATGGCGGAAGAAAATTCCTACATTGAGGGGATTCGCGCCGTTCAGCGGCGCATTGAAGGAACCGCCTCTCTCCTTCTCTTGAAAGACGACGGTGCCATTTTAGCCGCTCGTGATTACTACGGTAGGATTCCTGTCTTTGTGGGAGAAAACACCGATGGACATTGCGTTTCGTTTGAGCCCTTCCCCTATCGCAAGTTAGGCTATCAAACGGTAAAAGAACTGGGACCGGGCGAAACGGTGGAAATTACCCCGACGGGCTTCAAAACCGTTCTTGAAGCACAGGAAGAAATGAAAATTTGCGCATTTCTGTGGACATATTACGGTTATGCCAACTCGGCGTATGAAGGAAAGGGCGTAGAAAAATCCCGCTATCGCAGCGGCGAAATTCTGGCGGAAAACGACCGGAAAAATAAAGGCATCCCCGACATCGATTTTGTTGGCGGCGTACCGGATTCCGGTTTGGCGTATGGACAAGGCTATGCCTACGAAAGCGGCGTACCGTTCGGTCGTCCTATGCTCAAATATACGCCGACTTGGTCGCGTTCCTTTACACCGTCACGGCAATCGGAGCGAAATCGCGTTGCCCACATGAAACAGATGCCCATAACGGATTATATCGATGACAAAAAGCTGCTTATCGTGGATGACTCCATCGTGCGCGGAACGCAGCTGCGTGAAACGGTTGATTTCCTTTACCGCAACGGAGCAAAATGCGTTCACATGCGCTCGGCGTCACCACCGATTCTCTTCAGCTGCAAATATCTCAATTTTTCTCGCACCAATAACGAGATGGAGCTGCTTACTCGCCGCATTATCTTGCAATTGGAAGGCGAAGAAGGGTTCAATCACCTGGATGAGTACCGTGACGGCACGACCGATCGTGGGCGCGCCATGCGCGATAAAATTGCCGAACAATTTCACTTTTCCTCGCTGGAATACCAGACGCTGGAAGGAACCATTGAAGCCATCGGGCTTCCTCGCTGCCAACTGTGCACATATTGCTGGAATGGAGAAGAATAATGGATGAGATGAATCGACAGTCCTCTTCTGCGGCGTATAAAGAGGCGGGTGTGGATATTACCGCCGGTTACCGCGCAGTAGAATTAATGAAAAAACATATCGCACGCACGACAACATCGGGCGTTCTTTCCGGCATCGGTGGCTTCGGTGGACTATTCGCTCCGGACATCACGGGAATGGAAAAGCCCGTCTTGGTCAGCGGCACTGACGGTGTGGGCACAAAGCTAAAGTATGCGTTTTTGCTGGATAAACACGATACCATCGGTATCGACTGCGTCGCCATGTGCGTCAACGATATTCTCTGCAGCGGCGCTGTTCCCCTCTTTTTCCTCGACTACATTGCCTGCGGAAAAAATGATCCCGAACGCATCGCCCAAATCGTAAAAGGTGTCGCAGAAGGATGCGTCCAGTCCGGATGCGCCTTAATCGGCGGAGAAACGGCGGAGATGCCCGGCTTCTATCCGGAAGAGGAATATGACCTTGCCGGTTTTGCCGTAGGCATCGTCGATGAAAAGAACATGATTGACAAAAATAACGTCAAGGAAGGCGATCAGCTGATTGCTCTGCCTTCTTCCGGCGTACATTCCAATGGATTTTCTCTCGTGCGCAAAATCCTCGACGGCAACAAAAATACCGACTGGACAACCCGTTATTCTACGCTCGACGGCAAAACGCTCGGCGAAGCCCTTCTCGAACCGACACGCATCTACGTCAAACCGGTTCTTTCGCTGATGAAACAAGTAACGGTCAAAAGTATGGCGCACATCACCGGCGGCGGTTTCTATGAAAATATCCCGCGTGCCCTTCCGGATGGTCTTGGTGCGAACATCGACCGCGCGGCGCTCCGTCTGCCCTTCCTCTTCCGCTTTATCCAAGAAGCCGGAAAAATCACGACGCACGATATGTACAACACCTTCAATATGGGTGTCGGTTTCGTGCTCGTCGTATCTAAAGAAGATCTGCCCACAGCACTCGAAATCCTGCAGGAAGAAGGCGAAGAGGCCTATCGCCTCGGCGAAGTGGTAGCCTCGCCGGAGAAGGTGATTCTATGAGTGGTGCGACAACCCTCGTTCCCATAGCCGTCTTTGTTTCGGGTGGCGGCACAAATTTACAGGCGCTTCTTGATGCCGAAGCCGCCGGAAAATTAGCGCCGGCAACGATTTCTCTTGTTCTTTCCGATCAACCGGATGCTTATGCCCTTGAGCGCGCGAAAAAAGCAGGTATTCCTACCGCTGTGGTTTCGTCTACGGCTTTTTCAGGGGATGCTTGGGAGGAAGAGGTATGCAAAATACTGTGCAAAGCCAATATTGCGCTCATTGCCCTGGCAGGCTTTTTGCGTGTGCTATCTCCTAGAATCATCCAAGCCTATCCGCAGCGCATCATCAATATTCATCCCGCGCTTTTGCCTTCTTTCGGCGGACGCGGCTACTACGGGATACACGTCCATGAAGCGGTGCTTCAAAATCGCCAGCAAATCACGGGTGCCACCGTGCATTTTGTAACGCCTGAAACGGATGGCGGTGCCATTTTGGCGCAACACGCCGTGTCCGTTTGCGTAGAGGATACGCCGGAGACTTTGCAACGCCGTGTTATGGAACAAGCCGAATGGCGTTTGCTTCCTGCCGCAGTACATACCCTCGCGGTACGCTTGACCAATGGCTTGTCGGAAGAGGCTTTCGGTCTTCCCCTTTCTCCAGCAGAAAAAACACCTTTTTTTGCGGAGGAAGAGAAAAGCGTATCGTATTCTTCCGGCAAGACGCTAAAAATACAAACCCAAACAGAACTTGCCCAAACTGGCTCTCAAGTAGGAAACGATGCACCGTCGCTCGCCTCTCTTGTGGAGGGCAATCCCTATCCCGGACGCGGCATTGCGCTGGCGCATGGTCCACACGGTGAGCGTCTTGTAGCGTATTTCATCATGGGGCGAAGCGCAAACAGCCAAAATCGCGTCTTTGTGCAGCAAGACGGCGATCTTTACACACACGCGCATGATCCGGCTCTTGTCGAGGATCCTCGCTTAATTATCTATCGGGCGCTTTCCCACACGACGTATCACGAAAAACCCGTGACGGTGGTTACAAACGGCGATCAGACCGATACCATTCTTGAGGGAATTGCCCAAGGAAAATCCTTCGATGACGCTCTGCAAAGCCGCCGTTTTGAACCCGATGCACCGCACTTTACCCCGCGCATTTCCGGCTTGCAAAGCGCCGAAGGAATACAGCTTTCCATTTGGAAGGCGATGAATGCCCGTGGAAAACAGGCGTGTTACTCCGCTTTCCACTACGAAAAAGAGCTCGGCTTCGGGCGTTTTCTCTCCACCTATGTGACGGATGCTGACCCTCTTCCGAGCTTTCAAGGTGAACCTATGCGCTTTTCCTGGGACGGCGACGCAGAACGATTAGCGAATTGTCTTTGGAACGCATTAGATGCACAGAACCGCATTGCGCTCTACGTGGAAGTCCAAACCGAAAAAGGCATACACACCATTCAAAAGAGCCGCTTTTGCGAAGAAGCGTGATTCGGTAGCGTTTTGTTTTGCAAAGCGTGCTGTCTCGTATCACGCAAGGCGCTTTTTGTTTCTCCTGTTTTTAGACAGAAAGGATTTTTCATGGACGCTTACGATCGTTATCTTTCTCCCCTTTCGACGCGCTACGCCAGCGACGAAATGCAATTTCTTTTTTCCGCCCGACATAAGTTTCATCTGTGGCGTAAGCTCTGGATTGCTCTGGCGCGCGCAGAAAAAGAGCTGGGTCTGGACATTACCGATGCGCAAATTGCCGAAATGGAGAAGGTGGAAGAGGACATCAATTTTTCGGTAGCGGAAGCGCGCGAAAAAGTCGTTCGCCATGACGTAATGAGTCACGTTTACGCCTTTAGTCAACAGGCACCAAGCGCTGCGCCCATCATTCATTTGGGTGCTACAAGCTGTTATGTCACCGATAACACCGACCTTATCATTCTGCGTGAAGCGTCGATGGTGTTGTTGCATAAAGCCGCACAGGTGCTCGTCAATCTGCGTACCTTTGCAGAGCGCTACAAAGCCGTTCCTGCTCTGGCGTATACCCACCTTCAACCGGCACAGCTGACAACACTGGGAAAACGCGCCACACTCTGGATGAATGAGCTCGCCATGGATATGGAGCAGCTGCAGTTTCAAATAGATCAGCTTGCCTTCCGCGGCGCAAAGGGAACGACCGGTTCGCAAGCCAGTTTTTTGGAACTGTTTGACGGTGACACAGAAAAAGTACAGGCATTAGACGAGAAAGTAGCCGCTGCCTTTTCCTTCTCTCGTCGGATTCCCGTTTGTGGGCAGACATACTCCCGAAAAATTGACTCCTTCTTCCTGTCTGCCTTGTCCGGCATGGCACAAAGCGCCTCGAAATTTGCCAATGACCTGCGTCTTTTACAATCCTTTGAGGAGATGGAAGAGCCCTTCCAAAAAGAACAAATCGGCTCCTCTGCCATGCCTTATAAACGCAATCCGATGCGCGCGGAACGCATGACCGCACTTGCCCGCTATGTCATGACAGATGCCTTAAATCCCGCTTTTACCGCCGCTACGCAGTGGATGGAGCGCACGCTGGATGACTCTGCCAACAAACGCATCGCCGTCGCCGAAGCATTCCTCGCAACAGATGCTATTTTGAACATTTATATGAATGTGACCGAAAACATGACGGTCTATGAAGCAGTCGTACATCGTCGTGTGATGGAGAAACTCCCTTTTATGGCAACCGAAAATATTATGATGGAATCGGTAAAACGCGGTGGTAATCGCCAAGAGCTGCATGAAATCATTCGTGTACATTCCCATGCGGCAGCGCGTGCCGTTAAAGAAGGCAAGCCCAATGACCTTATCACCCGTCTTGCCGAAGAACAGAAAATCCCCCTCACCGAAGAAGAAATTCGTTCGCATCTGGAACCCACCGCATATACCGGGCGCTGTTGCGAACAGGTTGAACAGTTTTTGGTCGAGGTTGCCGATCCATTGATTGCGTGCTATCACGACAGCGATCGCAAAAGTACCTTGTCGGTCTAAGCCGGACACGCAGAAAAAGGCGAGACAGTCATTGTGCTGTTTCGTTTAGACGAATCCGCTTGTTAAAACGTCAGGAGGTCATCATGCAGGAATGTCCATTAAAGTATGGCTGTAACCCCAATCAAAATCCGGCGCGTCTGGATAGGGCAGACGGCGGAGAGTTGCCTTTTACGGTCGTAAACGGCAATCCCGGCTATATCAATTTCTTGGATGCCTTAAATTCGTGGCAGCTGGTTCGTGAATTGGATGAAGCTACCGGAATGCCTGCCGCCGCTTCCTTTAAGCACGTCTCTCCCACTTCGGCAGCACTTGGTCTGCCTCTTCCCGATACGCTGAAACGCGCCTGTTTTGTTGAGGATGTCGATGGTCTGGATGACTCCCCCTTAGCCTCCGCGTATGCCCGTGCTCGCGGCACCGACCGCTTAAGTTCTTTTGGAGACTGGGCGGCACTTTCCCGTCCGGTAGACGCCGCCACCGCACGTTTGCTTCGTCGAGAAGTTTCCGACGGCGTTATTGCGCCAGACTATAGCGAAGAAGCCCTTGCTATTTTGTGTGAAAAGAAAAATGGCAAGTATAACGTGGTTTCCATTGATGCCAGCTATGTGCCCAACCCCTTGGAATCCAAAGAAGTATTCGGCATTCGATTTACACAAAAACGCAACGATTGCCGCTTTTCACCGGAAACGTTGGGCGATATCGTCACCCAGGAAAAAGACCTGCCATCCACGGCAAAACGTGACCTGCTTGTCGCCCTACTTACCTTGAAATATACGCAATCCAATTCCGTCTGTTTTGCGGTGGACGGACAAGCTATTGGAGTCGGTGCAGGACAGCAATCCCGCATTCATTGCACACGTCTTGCAGGCGATAAAGCCGATACCTGGCGACTTCGTCAAAGCGAGCGCGTGCTTTCTCTTCCGTTTCGTTCGGATCTTACCCGTGCTGCGCGTGATAACGTGATTGACCAGTATCTGCATGACTATGAAGAGGATGTCACTGCCGAAGGACGCTGGCAGCTGTATTTCACTTCGCGTCCTTTACCGTTTACAAAGGAAGAACGTGCTGCCTACCTTCGCCAAGAGGCACGACTTAGCTTGGCAAGCGATGCGTTTTTCCCCTTTGCGGATAACATCCTACGAGCGGCACAGAGCGGCGTGCGCTATATTGCACAACCGGGCGGTTCTACCCGTGACGATGCGGTTCGAGAACAAGCCGATGCGTGTGGCATGACGATGGTCTTTACGCATCAACGTTTGTTCCATCATTAAGCATTGCCTTCTTATCGCGCCAACGAAATCTCCTGGCGCATAAGCAAAAATAAAATCCCCCTTGCGCATTATGCGCAAAGCAAAAACGTAGCGAAGAAAACGAGGTGTCCCATGAATGTATTAGTTTTGGGCGGCGGTGGCCGCGAACACGCCATCATCAAGGCATTGCGCAAAAATCCGACGATTAACCGCATATATTGCACGCCGGGAAACGATGGCATGGATGGCGGAACGCCGTTTCCCATTGCTGCTGACAATTTCTCTACGCTGATTCGTTTTGCAAAGACCGAACACGTCGAATATATTGTGGTCAGCCCTGACAATCCGCTCGTCGAAGGTGCCGTCGATCGTTTTACCGAGGCAGGATTTCGCTGTTTCGGTCCGACAAAAGCCGCTGCACAGTTGGAAGGCTCAAAGATCTTTGCCAAAGCCTTCATGAAACGTCATGAAATTCCCACCGCACGATACGAAGCCTTTTCTACTGCACAGGATGCGCGCGACTACATTCATGCCGAAGCAAGTGCCGGACATCTTCCGCTGGTGATTAAAGCCGATGGTTTAGCGCTCGGAAAAGGCGTTGTGATTGCCGAAAGTGAAGAAGAGGCGCAAGACACCATCACCCGATTTATGGAGCAGGATGCCTTCGGCGAAAGCGGGCATCGCCTCATTGTCGAAGAATTTATGGAAGGTCCGGAAGTGACCGTGCTCACCCTCACCGATGGAAAAACCATCGTTCCGTTGCTTTCTTCCATGGATCATAAACGCGCCTACGACGGCGATAAGGGGCCCAATACCGGCGGAATGGGCGTCATTGCGCCCAACCCGTTCTATACGAGTGCCATCGCTGATGTATGCCGAAAAACCATCTTTGAGCCGACCATAAAAGGAATGTGTGAAGAAGGAATGCCCTTCAAAGGTTGCCTCTACTTCGGGCTCATGCTTACGAAAGAAGGTCCGAAAGTGGTGGAATACAACTGTCGCTTCGGTGATCCGGAGGCACAAGCCATCCTTCCTCTTCTCGAAAGCGATCTGTTCACCCTGTTTCAAGCCGTCAGCGACGAAACATTAAGCGAAGATATGGTGCGCTTTACCGATGGTGCTTCCTGCTGCGTCATTTTAGCCTCCAAAGGCTACCCGAAACAGTACGAAAAGAATGTGGAAATTACGCTTCCTCGTCACCTGCGCGATAAAATTTTTTGCGCCGGGGTGCGTAAAAAAGGCAGCACGTATTATACCAACGGCGGACGAGTCGTCGGCGTAGTGGAAACGGCGCCCACGCTTCACGAAGCGATAACAAAAGCCTATGAAACCGCAGAAGAAATCTCCTTCCGGACGAAATTCTTCCGCACCGACATTGGACAGAAAGCGCTTGAGGCGCTGGAAAGGAGTCAGGCATGATTCATCGTATCTACGTCGAAAAAAAACCGGCACATGCACAGGAAGCGCATGCGCTTCTTCGTGACCTTCATGACTTTGTGCAAGTACATTCGCTAAAGGGTGTGCGTATTCTCCATCGCTATGATGTAGAAGGCATCGACGATGCTGTTTTTTCACAGGCGGTGGAAACCATTTTTTCCGATCCCACCGTTGATCAGGTGATGGAACAACTGCCGCAAGCCGATGCGCATCTTAGCGTGGAACCCCTTCCCGGTCAGTTCGACCAAAGGGCGGATTCCGCTGAACTCTGTCTGCGCCTTCTTTCCCGCGTGGAAGAACCGCGTGTGAAAACCGCCCGTGTCTATCTTTTTGAGGGGCAGCTTTCGGACGAAGAACAGGAACGCCTGCGGGCGCATCTCATCAATCCCGTTGAGGCGCGCGAAGCATCGGACGCCCTTCCGGAGACCTTACAATGGGCAAGCACCGAGCCGAAAGCCGTACCGACGCTGGACGGATTCATCGATGCCGATGCCGAAGCCTTATCGGCGTTTCGGACAGAAAAAGGGCTCGCTATGGATGACGATGATCTTCTTTTCTGTCAGGACTATTTCCGTACAGAACAACGCGACCCGACCGAAACCGAAATCCGCATGATTGACACCTATTGGTCGGATCATTGCCGCCATACCACCTTTCGTACTATCATCGATGAGGTGACTTTTGAAGACCCTCTCTTGCAGGATACCTACGAAACCTATCTGCGTTTGCGCGAAGAAACCGGTGATACCAAACCCATCTGTCTTATGGATATGGCGCTCATTGCGGCACGGTATCTCCGTAAGACCGGAAAACTCATCGGAGAGGATGTTTCCGAAGAGATTAATGCTTGTACGGTACACGTGGATGTAACCATTGACGGCAAAAAAGAACCGTGGCTTTTGCTGTTCAAAAATGAAACGCACAATCCCCCCACGGAAATTGAGCCATTCGGCGGCGCTTCGACCTGCATCGGCGGTGCGATTCGCGATCCGCTTTCCGGACGCGCCTATGTCTATGCTGCCATGCGTGTTACCGGGGCAGCCGATCCGCGCACACCTCTCGCCAAAACCCTAAAAGGAAAGTTGCCACAGCGCAAAATCGTTACCGAAGCGGCACAGGGGTATGCTTCCTATGGCAACCAGATTGGACTGGCAACCGGCATGGTGCATGAACTATACCATCCAGGGTATGCGGCAAAACGCATGGAAATCGGCGCGGTGGTCGCTGCTGCACCGACGGAAAATGTCGTGCGCGAAACGCCTCAGCCCGGCGATTTAGTCATTCTCCTCGGTGGACGTACCGGTCGCGACGGCATCGGCGGTGCAACCGGTTCATCAAAGGCGCATACCCTGCATTCCGTAGAGACGGCCGGTGCAGAAGTCCAAAAAGGGAATGCGCCGGAAGAGCGAAAATTGCAGCGTTTCTTCCGCAACGCCGAAGCCGCACACATGATTAAGCGTTGCAACGATTTCGGTGCCGGCGGCGTGTCCGTCGCGATTGGAGAAATGGCGGAAGGCATTCATATTTATCTGGATCGCGTACCGAAAAAATATGCCGGACTCAATGGTACGGAATTAGCCATCAGTGAGTCGCAGGAACGTATGGCGGTCGTCATTGCCACCGAGGACTGCGAACGATTTATGGAAATTGCGGCATCGGAAAATCTGGAAGCTACCGTCGTGGCGGAAATTCAAGCCATACCCCGTTTACAGATGGAGTGGAAGGGGCAGACCATTTTAGATTTATCACGCGCTTTCCTGGATTCCAATGGTGCGGAAAAGCACATTTCCATTCCGACAAAAGCCGCAACATGGCAACCTTCTCCCACAACGGAAGAACAGGATCTGGAAACACTCTTCACGACTTTTGCTCGCGATTTACGCAACGCCGATCAGCATGGTCTGGTGGATCGTTTCGATTCCACCATCGGTGCGGGAACCGTCCTGATGCCTTATGGTGGAAAAACATACGCTACGCCGATTCAGGCGATGGTGCACCAGATTGCCTTGGAAAAAGGAGAGACCGATACCGCCTCGTACATGTCTTGGGCATACTCTCCGGAAGTAGCGGAAAAGAGCCCCTTCCACGGCGCTTATTTGGCGGTGGTGGAATCCCTCGCGAAGCTCTTGGCAACCGGAGCAGACCGAAAACAGACTTATCTTACTTTTCAAGAATATTTCAAGCGTCCCGGCGATACGCCGGAACGTTGGCAAGAACCCCTTGAAGCCATTCTTGGTGCTCTGCGGGCACAGTTAGACCTCGAAGTGGCTTCCATCGGCGGAAAAGATTCCATGTCCGGCACCTTTGAATCCATGGATGTTCCGCCCACACTGGTATCGTTCGCCATCACCACAAACAGTGCAAAGCGTGTTCTTACTCCGGAATGGAAGGCCGTCGGTCAGTGCCTGAGCGTATTGCGTCCGCACCTTCAGCCTTCCGGATTACCGGAACACGCTTCCTTAGATGCCCTCTTTACTGCCATGGAACAACTTACGCAGCGCGAAGATGTGCATAGTGCCTATGCGCTCGGTTATGGCGGATTGCTGGAAGCCTTGGTGCTTTCTTCCGCAGGAAATGAGGTCGGCGCGGCGTTGAACAAAGAGGTAACGCCTTCGCTTCTCGCTACCCCATGCTTTGGTGGTTTCCTCATCGCCTCCGACGCACCTTTGGAAAGTCTTTCCGATGTGGATGTACTGGAGATTGGAAAAACCACCGCCTCCTATACGCTCACCTTCCCCGACACCACGATTGACCTGAAGCGCATTTCCGCTCTGCGGAAAGAAACGCTCCAAGATGTCTACCCCACAAAACCGGCAACACCACCTGCGCCGCTTTCTGCCGAAGCGAAAAATGCCGTAGAACTGGCAAAAGCACACGCGAAAGAACATCCTTTTGCCGGCTATCACGGAACGGCCTTTTCGTTGCAAAAAACCGTCCCCAGCGTCGTCATTCCCGTCTTTCCAGGAACAAACTGCGAGGTCGACTCCGCTCGTTATGTGGAACGTGCCGGACTGGCTGCCCGTGTACAATTGGTTCGCAACCAGACGACCGATGATATTGCCCGTAGCGTCGAAGAAATGGCCGCAGCTCTTCAACAGGCGCAGATTCTTTTCCTTCCGGGTGGTTTTTCCGGCGGTGATGAGCCGGATGGAAGCGCCAAACTCATTAATGCCTTTTTCCGCAATGCGGAACTCGCCGAAGCGCTCACGGATTTGTTAGACCGTCGTGAAGGACTCGTGTTGGGCATCTGTAATGGTTTCCAAGCGCTGGTAAAGCTCGGCCTTCTGCCCTTTGGACGACTGATGCCGCCCAGTCCGGAACTGACAACGCTGACATATAACACCATCGGACGGCACCAATCGCAAATCGTAACGACGCGCATCGTCACCAATAATTCCCCGTGGCTTGCCCACGTCACGCCGGGACAATGCTTCCGCGTGCCCATCTCGCACGGAGAAGGGCGCTTAGAAATGGAAGAATCGCAATTACAACAGTTGTTCCAAAATGGACAGGTCGCCGGACAATATGTCGATGCGTGCGGTGAGCCGAGTATGGAGGTAACGTATAATCCGAACGGATCGCTCGGCGCGGTTGAATCCCTTCTCTCTCCCAACGGAAGAATCTTGGGCAAGATGGGGCACAGCGAGCGCACCGGACGTTTTCTCTATCAGAATCTGCCGGAAGTTGCCGATCTCCGGCTCTTTGAGGCGGCAAAAGACTATTTCAATAAAGAATAACCAAGAAACCGCTTACGCTTCGGCGTGAAGCACTTTGGTTGTAAACGCAAGCCCGGGCATACATTCCGTCATGTCCCGGGCGATGCGTGCAAGGGCATCCAAGCGCATATCCACCGAGGTCACGGCATTGCCCACAATAATAAAAATCGCATTTTTCGTTTCCGGATCAAATTTATAGTTTTCCCCGTCACGCACGCCCATCCACGCCATAATGCCGTTAGCATCGCGATACAGATAGTCGGTCTCCGCTACATGCTTTTCAGTAGACAGAATAGGCAAAAACACATCTTCTTTTCCGCTCACGGTAAAGGTAATCGGCTCGGCTACTTTGTCCAAATCATGCCCACCAATCGCTAAAAAAGAACGCAGAGACTCTACATTGTAGATGTCCACAATGGTATTCACGTGAGGCAGCGTACCACGATGCTGAATATTGCGAATGAGCGCCGGAACAGTCGGGGGATTTTTCTTTACGCTGCGTCCTACACGCTGCATCATATCCAGGTATCCTTTTGTGATGGGATGTGCCATCGCTTCCTCCAACGAGGTCGACAACGCCCATTCTTCCATCTCTTTCTGCTTTTGTTTCAGGTCCTCCGTCAATTCCGCCTGCGGATTCACGTTTTGTGCTATACCGATGACCACATCGGTAATGCCCAGTTTCGCTAAACTGGAATCGAAAATATAGTTCATTGTTCCCCTCTCCCTCTTCCTATTTCTATCAAAGAACACTGTCGCGGTCGGTCAAGCTCGTTCTTAGTTCTAAGCAAAACAGGCTTGCTTGTCGCCTTGCATAATAAAAGAGGACGGCTTGCCGTCCCCTTTCGTTCGATGAAAAAACGTCATTCAATGCGGTCGAAGTCACCTGGCGTAAGCGCGTCGTCCAACTCCTTGAACGTCGCTGTAGAAGACGCTTTTTTCAGGCGATCCGGCGTAAGTGGTACGTCCGGATAGCGTTCTTGTAGATATAACAGCGCATCGGTAA
The DNA here is from genome assembly GCF_902488755.1 of uncultured Murdochiella sp. Taxonomy (GTDB): domain Bacteria; phylum Bacillota; class Clostridia; order Tissierellales; family Peptoniphilaceae; genus Murdochiella. Next base: position 13,761 of record NZ_CABTXF010000011.1, read on the forward strand.
TTTTCGTCTCCCGTGTCCCGTCCGGATTCGTCTGTCCCGTCTTTTCGTCTTTCACCGGACCGATCAGCTCCACATAATTCGCTTCGCCCATCACCGTAACCGCATAATCCAAAAATCGTTCGAGATCACGCATCTTAAACCGATACACATTTCCCTTCATGGGAATAAGCGATTCATCCGGATACGTCTCGGCAAGTTCGGCGCCCGTCATTTTGTCGGTTAAGTGAAACTCCACCTGCGGCAAGTCTTCGCGAATGGTGTCTTTTGTTAAATTGGTTTCCTGCACTGCCAACGAAACGGTATCTTTGTTTTGATCCAGCGTGGGGAAAATAAGTTTATCCTGATGCCGAATGAGATCCCCATTTCCCTGAGCAACAATATTCGCCACCTTCAACCCGGAGGGCGTTGGCTCCAAAATTGCCCAATATCCGGCGGCTCTACCTTCTTTTGATCCGGTGGTCGTCGCATGAATGAGGTATTCCGGCACCTTGTCATCGTTCAAATCCATTCGTCCAAACGCATAAGAAGGATTGCCTTCCGGCACGTTAGCACGAAGATCTTTTCCGTCATGCAGATAGCCGTTGGAAGAAGAGAGAAGCGGTAAATTCCAATTCCATTCCACAACGGCAGGATTATCCCGCATCATCGAAACGAGCTTTTCCCACTCGCTCTGCTGTGCGCCAAGGGTGACGTCATCCGCTTCTTTCGGCGGATTGCCTATCATTCCCGCAGTAGTCAGGTTCTCGGCAACGAATTGCGGGCTGAACAGTTTGTCCAGCATACTGTACACTTTTTGATACCGACCAAGGTCGTTCTCTTCTTGTCGAATGACATAAAACCGACCGTCCTCCGCCTCAATGAAGCGCAGTTTTCTCGCCGTATCCGCCTTTTCCAGCTCTTCTTTCTTCTTCGCGTCTACAAGCGAAACAGTAATCGCACCCGGAACGTTTCCTCCCTCTTCGATCTTCTCCTGCAAGGCTTTGTCGTCCAGACCCAACAGAGTCATCATCTGTCGCGGTAAGATAACAAATCCGTCTTTGGTAGGAGAAACATACAGCTGTTTCGCCATATCTCCCGTCGTGCGCAGATCCAGTCCTACGCTGAGGGACGGATGTTGATAAAAAACAACTTTCGTATTTCCTAAACGCTGACCGGTAAAGACCGGCAATTCTGCCAGCGCTTTCGAGGAAGGTGTCGAGGGCACTTTCGCCGCCTCTTCTTCCGTCGGGGTGCGTTCACTCGTTACGCGGCTTGTCTGCGGTTTTTGCGCGGATGACGCCGGCTTTTCGGAAGAGGGGGTTTTGACGGACGTGCTCGGTTTGGTTTCGTTGGATGCCGGTGCTTTTTCGGACGTGGTCGGCTTTTCGCTCGCCGGCGTTTTATTCCCGCCGTTTCCCGATTGATTTTGACTGGATGCCGAAGGATGCACCACCAGATTTCCACTCTTTTCGGAAGAGGATGCCTTGGAATTTTCCGGCAGACTCATGGAATCATACGAGGCGCGAGATAGAGCTTCCTGTGTCTCAAATCCCGGTCCCGTTATCGAGCTCACCTCGGAGGAAGAGCTTGCTTTATCAAACGACTCTTGGTAACTTCCGGAAAGTCCGTCATCGACGATGGTTTTCGGCGGTTGATTTATTTTTAGAGCGCCATACAGCACGCCTGTGCCGGCAACGATGATGCCAACCAGCGCACCGATCTTTTTTTTATCCTGATTGCTTAACATACGCCCTCCTTTACTCTTGTTCTTCTTCCAGTATAGCGAACGCCGGTCGTAATGCCACGACCGAAGCAAAATTCTTTTTCTCTATCATAACCGATACGGGTGAATAAAATGTGTTCGTTTCTTCCTAATAGAGCATTCTGTCGGCAGTTTCTTGGTTTTGTAGGGGCAATCTTCTTTTTGCATAGAAAAAAAGAGAAATGGGTATGGACGAGGCGTTACAATAGAAGAAGCGACCCGATACAGCGATCGCGCAAAAATCCGGTCGAGGAAGGAAACATCATGTTGAAACGAATTTATCCCTATACCAAAAATGTCCGCCTGCAAGTCGTTCTCACGCCCTTGCTTATGATTTTAGAAGTCTTCGGCGATATCATCATCCCCATGATGATGGTGCGTCTTGTCGATCAGGGAATCGCGCAAAACGATCACACCTTCATTCTGCAACAATCCCTGCGAATGATCGGCGTGGCGTTAATCAGTATGTTCTTTGGTATCCTCAGCTCGCGCTCAGGTGCTACCGCCGGTTACGGCATCGCCGGCAATCTGCGAAAGACCGCTTACAGTGCCGTTCAGAAGTTTTCCTACCACAATATCGATAAAATCAGTGTGCCTTCTCTTATCACACGTCTGACCAGCGATATCGATACGGTCGGCATGGTTGCGATGATGAGTCTGCGCATGGCTTTCCGCTTCCCTTTTTTGCTACTCTTCGCCCTGATTTTCTCGTTTCGTCTGCATTCCAGTTTAGCGCTGATTTTCCTCGTGATGCTTCCTCTTTGCGCCTTAGTATTCTTGCTTGTTTTTCGGAAAGCGCTGCCGGTCTTTCTCGCGGCACGCAAACGTGTGGACAGCTTAAATGCGATGATTCAGGAACAGCTTAATGGGATACACATCATCACCGCTTTTGGACGACAAAAACATGCTGCCGAACGATTTGATACCCCTAACCGCGACTTGCTGAATACGCAACTGCGCCAAGTACGCATCTTGAGCTTGGTGAATCCGCTTTCCAGCATTCTATTTTATTTTACGCTGCTGTTCGTTCTCTATCGGGGCGGTTTGCTCATTTATAACGGCGAAATGCTGCCCGGAACGATCATCGGTTTCGTTACGTATGTTTTCCAGGTCATGATGGCGGTCATGATGATTAGTATGTTTCTCGTGAACTTTTCCTTCGGGTATACCTCGCTGAAACGCATTTTTGAAATCATCGATACGACGTCCGAAATACAGGAATTGCCCGATGCCCTCGAATCCCTTCCCGACGGTTCTGTTCATTTTGACCATGTTTCCTTTCGCTATCCCGACTATCGGGAAGATACCCTTCATGACATCTGTTTTTCCCTTGCCTCCGGCGAACACTTAGGTATCATCGGTCCGACCGGTTCAGCAAAATCTACATTGGTTAAGCTCATTGCTCGCCTATATGACGTCGATCAAGGTGCCATTTTTGTCGGAGGAAATAATGTGAAACACTATTCCCTTCATGCGCTGCGCGAAAACATCGGCATCGTTTTGCAAAAGAACACCCTGATTTCCGGCACGATTCGCAGCAATATGCAATGGGGCAAAGCAGATGCGACGGATGAGGAAATCATCGATGCCCTCAAGAAAGCGCAGGCATGGGAATTCGTATCCCGCTATCCCGATACGCTTGACCATGAAGTCGAGCAAAACGGAAGGAATTTTTCCGGTGGACAGAAGCAGCGTCTTACCATTGCTCGTGCGCTGATCAAAAAGCCGAAAATACTCATTTTAGATGATTCCACTAGTGCTTTGGATATGACAACCGATGCCAAACTCCGGCGCGTATTGCAGGAAGAACTTACGGGAATCACCACGATTACCATTGCCCAACGCATCGATTCGCTTCGTTCTTGCGATCAGATTGTAGTCCTCAACGCCGGATGTCTTGATGCCATCGGCACGCACGAAACTTTGCTCGCTACTTCGGCTATCTACAGAGACATTGCCGAATCACAGGAAGGAGGGCTCTCTGAATGAAATCCTCTTCTACACATCGTCCGACATTGAATTTAGCGGTATTAAAGCGACTGTTCTCCTATTTTCGCTATAACAAGAAACTGTTTATTGGCGGATTACTGATGGTCGTCGCCTCCACATTCTTAGGCGTTTTAGGCAATGGACTCTTAGCGCCCGTCGTGGATGCGGTGGCTGTAGAACATGATTTGCATCGTTTCTTCTTTGCTATGGGAGAGATGATCTTCGTGTTTACCTTCGCAACCGTCACCGAATACTATGGTTTTCTTTGGTTGGCGCAGCTTGCGCAACGCACCATTTATCAGCTGCGAAAAGAGATGAATGCGCACATGCTTTCTTTGCCTGTCACCTATTTTGACCATACAGCGCACGGAAAAATCATGTCTTCCTTCACCAATGACATCGATACCTTGTCCATGACCATCCAAGAATCGCTTCCGCAGTTTCTTCTTTCCGTTATTCAATTCACCTCAACCCTGTTGATGATGTTTTTCCTGCGCTGGCAATTAACCTTGATCGTCATCGCCTTTTTGGCACTCACACTTCTCCTTTTGCGCTTCATTTCGTTGAAAAGCGGAAAATATTATCGCTTACGGCAAAAACAGATTGGAGAAATGAACGGCTATATTGAAGAAATGCTCTCTGCGCAGCAGGTCGTTCAGCTGTTCAATCAACAAGACGCCGCGATTGCAGAGTTTAATCGCCGTTCGGATGACGTGCAGCACGTGGCAACCAACGCCTCCACGTTCGGTGTGATTAGTTTCCCCATTATGGGCAACTTCTCTTACGTCCTCTATGCCATTGTCGCATTAGTCGGCAGCTTTTATACCATAGGAAACATCATGACCATCGGCGCACTAACCGCTTTTATGCAATATACACGTACCATCAACCGTCCGGTAACCATGGTCGCCCAACAGCTTAACGGCGTGCTTTCCGCCATTGCCGGCGCAGAGCGCATTTTCCGACTGATGGATGAACCCGCTGAAAATATGGACGGTTCCATACGGTTAGAAAAAGACGCACAAACACACGAGCTGTTTTGGTTGGTGGCAGAAAACGATGAGAAAGACAAGGTGAGAAAAATACCGGTTCATGGCGATGTGCGCTTTACTGACGTACACTTCGGCTATGATGCCGAGCATCCGGTTCTCAAGGGTATCTCCCTCTACGCCAAGCCGGGGCAAAAAATCGCACTGGTGGGCTCAACCGGCGCAGGAAAAACAACCATTACGAATTTAATCAATCGCTTTTATGAAATTGATGCTGGTGAAATCACGATTGACGGTCTGCCTCTTCAAAAAATCCAGAAAGAAGACCTGCGCTCACTGCTTTCGATGGTATTACAGGAAACGCATCTCTTTAGCGGAACCATTCGCGAAAATATCCGCTTCGGCAGGCTCGACGCGACCGATGAAGAAGTGGAATATGCTGCAAAACTGGCCAATGCGGACAGCTTTATCCGCCAACTCAAAGATGGCTACGATACGATGATTTCCGATACCGACGAAGAATTGTCGCAGGGAAAACGCCAGCTTTTAGCCATTGCCCGTGCCGCCGTAGCCGACCCGGTCATCCTTATTCTGGATGAAGCGACCAGTTCGGTGGACACCTACACCGAGAAGCTGATCGCCAAAGGCATGGATCAGTTAATGCAGGGAAGAACCACGTTTGTCATCGCGCATCGTCTCTCCACCGTACGCGATGCGAATGCCATTATGGTGCTGGAAGACGGTAAAATTGTAGAACGCGGCGATCATGAGGATCTCCTGCGCCAGAAAGGACGCTATTATCGTTTGAATAAGGGGTTGGAAGAGTTGGCTTAGTCTATCATCAGAAAATAGTCATAAATAATATTATGCCGTTCAAAAACACTTTGTCCCTCTCATCCGTTCTATAAATGAAGACCAAGGAAAGGAGGACGCCCATGGTTGCCGAGCTTTATACCGTATTCGGAAGCGAATTGCTCAACTATTGCTGCATGATGTGCAGAAACATCGGCGATGCGCAAGATCTACTGCAGGAGACCTTCCTTAAGGCGCTCTCTTACCAAGATCTTTTGGAAAGCATGGAAACCAAACAGCGCCGAGCATGGCTCTATAAAGTGGCCCGAAACCTCTTTTATGACCAATGTCGCCGCCGAGCGGTAGAAAAAAAATATTCCCCTGCGCCAGATATCGAGGACGATACGACATATTCCGAGGCGGAGGTCGGCTTTCTGCTTTCCGTTTTGCCATCTGATTTATCAGAGCTGTTTATCAAGCGCTATCTTGAGGGTTATAACTCAAAAGAGTTAGCGGAGCTATACGGTTGCTCCGCATCCGGTATTCGCGCGAAGCTTAGCCGCGCCAGAAAAATACTACGCGAAGAATGTTCTCGATAGCCATATTTCTACCAAGAAGGAGGATCAAATGAAAAAGAAAATCATCAATTGTGCCATTTGTGACGCTCGAAATGTTTCGGAAGAATCCCTTACCGGTTATGATCAGATCATGATCAATGCTGCCATTATATTAACCACGGAACGTGCCAAACAACTATTGGATCGCTATCCGGTCGCACTGAATGTAGCGAGTGTCACGATGCTGCCGGATAACGCGGATATCACCGCAAAAGTGGTCAACAATAAATTTACACTCGGACCGGATGCAGACGGAAAAGATTGCTTGCTGGTGGTAAACGGGAAGCTCACCTTAGAAAACGGGAGTTTGGCCGCTGCAGAAAGTTTTCACCAAATTATTGCCAACGGAACCGTCCTGATGCCCCGCAGCTTTAATGGAAAACTGCATCATTTGAAGAATAATGGAAAAATTATCTACTATCCGGATGGTGCGTCACTCCTCAATTCCACAACATCCATTGATGATCTCTTTGTACAGCGTGCACAAAACAATTTCTATTATTGTCTCGATACCTTGTTCTTCCTCGATACCTCTCTTAACACGACCAGAATAGAAGAAAAAGAACTTCGTTTTTCCGCTGAAAAAGTCGTGATTGCTGAGAGCCTGATGCCCGCTCTGTTGCCGCGGATTGAGGAAGAAACCAAAGTGATTCCTGTCCCGGACGGAACCGTATTGTTAGAGGACGACGTTGCGTTAAAACCGCGTACCATCAAAAAGTACGGCTCTAAGCTTTACGTTGACGGCGACATCACCATCAAGGATAAAGAAGCGTTGGATCGCTTAGAATACCTCTATGTAACCGGAGACGCGCGCGTCCTCAAGAGCTTGGAAGATGCCTTTCTTGATCAATCCTTTGTTTATGATGCGCTGAAGGTCATTGATCCGGAAATCGGCTACGTATCGGATAAAATATCGGCAAAAGTAGGGCCACAACTGCTTCGTAGCTATCCCAAGGGTGTGGTTGTGGAAGAATGTGCTGTGGTGAAACTTTCCCCTGATCTTTCTCCAGCAGACATTCTGAAGAATTTAACCATTCGCGATTGCGCTACCGTCAAATGTACAAAAGAGCAGGAGGAGGCGGTCGGCATGATTGCGGAAGATATCGCCTCCATTGATACGAACCAAGACAGCGAAGAGAAAAGCGGTCTCTTGGGTGGCGTCTTAGGAGAAGTTTTCCACGATCTCAAAGATACGCAATTGATCAATGCAGCAGAGTATACACTCTAATCCTTCTCGGAAAAGAAAAAAGGAGCTGCATGCGAACGAGGTGATTGTTCGCATGCAGCTCCTTTTGCATAAAAAGACAGTTTCACGCTTTCGTCTCGTCAACTTTCTTAGTCAAAATAGACTTTCCAATGCGGGTCGGCTTTTGCCGCAAAGCATTGGCGTATCGCGCGTTCATTGACACGCGCCTCGCTAAGGCGTGGCAATTCGTCCAAACCGAAGAAGCGAGCATCCGTGGTTTCTGCGTTCGGCTGAAAGCCTTCTTCGTCTGTGGGGATTTCCTCCGCGATGACGTAAATTTTATAGATGTCAAAAGGCGTGACGTAAATGTAATCTTCTTTTGTGGGTTCTTCGATGGCGACAACGGCTCTCGTACGCACACGAAGCCCCGCCTCTTCCCAGACTTCTTTTTCCGCATTTTCCGCTAACGTCAACCCGGCATCACACCATCCACCCGGAAGCGACCACGCATCTTTGGGACGTTTTTCCTGTACCAAAAGAATTTGATCTCCGCTAAACACCGCCACACGAACTTCCACATTCGGCGTGCGATAGACCGAGGAGATCGGCGCAAAAAGCTCCAGCACCTTGCGTGTGGAAATCCCCGTTTTTTTCGCCAGCATTTCATTGGCTAACAAAGAAATCGCGTCAAAGCGCTCTTTATCGAACGGGTCTTTTGTATACGCCTGCCCCTGCTGCGCATAAAATTGCAGTTGTTTCGCCCAAGAGAGCCATGGCTCGTAACGATTTGCCCACTGTAAATGCGGATCCTGCGTCTTTACCGGTTCAAATAAACTCTCCAAATCCTGCCAAAAATAGATCAAGCGCAAGCGAACCGGTTCTGACAGCGACGGGTCAGCACACAACGACCACGACAGAGGAACCCATTTTGCATCCACGGTCTCTCCCTCTTGCAGACGAATGTCCGCAAGGTCCACGTCGCGCGACAGAAAAAATGCGTGCATACGAGCATTCTGCTCCCGTCTGGCGATGAGATTGCCTAAATACACCAATTCGTCTTCGGCCGCTTTAATCCCCGTCTCTTCCATGAGTTCACGAACGGCCGCTTCTCGCAGCGTTTCTCCTGCCTGAACCGCTCCGCCCGTGTTTTCCCACTCAAGTGCATGGCTTTTGCTTTCCGCACGTTGTGTCAGCAAAATTTCTCGTTTGCTGTTCACAGTAAAAACACTTACTAAGTGCAAGTACGTACCATTCGGAATGGCGCGTCCGCGAATATGTTTGCCAACATACCTTCCGTCGCTTACGCGGTAAAGATCCTGATACTCCACGATGTCACCTTTTTTTCTTTCCGCTCTGCACGGGAATCTGCAATTCCTGTCGAAATTTTTTAATGATTTTCTTTTCGATGCGTGAAACCGTCATCTGGCTGATGTCCAATTCCTCTGCGATGGAAATCTGTGTGCGCTTCTCAAAATAGCGATAGAGGAAAATGCGTTTTTCCAAGTCATTCAGCGTGGCGGACAACCGATCCACCACATCGTTAAAATCAATTTCATTAAAGCGTTCATCTTCTTCCCCAATCAAATCGCCAAAGCTCATCTCTTGGTCATCAACCCCCGTATCCAACGTTTTATCGAGGGATTGCGGCGCATAGACTTTAGACGCTTCCATCGCTTCAAGCACTTGCTCCGCGCTCACGCCAAGACGCTCGGCAATCTCATCTACCGTAGGTTGACGCTGCATTTCCTGCGCCAGCGAAAGGCGAACAAGGTTCACCTTTTTCGATAGCTCTTGAATACGGCGCGGTACACGAATCACCCAGCCCTTATCCCGAAAATGCCGTTTTAATTCACCCACAATCGTCGGCGTTGCAAAACTCGAAAAGGCGAAGCCTTTCGACACATCATAGCGATCCACTGCAAAGATCAGTCCTAACGAGGCGACTTGCAGAAGATCATCGTACTCAATTCCACGATTGACATATTTTTTAGCCAAAATTTCCGCAATGTAGAGATGGTCGGTGATGATTTTTTCTCGCAGTTTCGGATCCCGTGTTTCCGCCAGACGACGGAATTCTTCCCGTTCCTCGTCCAGTTTCTCTTTACGCAGATCTTTCCCATTTTCTCGCTCGTTCGCCATCACTCGTCCTCTCAGCGTAATTTGGTTAAGCGCAGGGTCTCGTTCTCCGTTTCCACACCATCCAAAAGGGTCTCCATGATTTGACGGTGCAACGTATAGCCTTCGTCGCGTGTTTCTTCTCTCTTTGCGCCGATTTCAATCACCAGACGATCGCTCTCCTCTCGGAAACGAATACGAATTGAATCATTGGAAGGCAAAAGATAGTTTATCGCCTCCGATACGCATACGCGCAAATCGTCAATCGCCTCCACGTCAAACTGCATCTTCTGTGCAATAGAGGCCGTTACCAGGCGCAACGTGGTCACATATTCCGCCTGAGAGGGAATACATAATTCTACCGGCGTCATCTCAATCCTCCAAAAGAAAATCCTGATCCAGCTCAGTTATCGTAAAGAGTTTCTTCACGTTTGCCTTCGCCTTGCGAATCGTAATGGAATGCCCTGCCGGTTTCGTATTCTTGAGAATGGAAATCAACGCGCCGAGACCGGTGGAGTCCATATAATCCAACCCGGAAAGGTCAAAAACAATCGATGCAGGATTCTCTTGATACGCTTCCAAAACTTTTGTTTTCATCTCTGCTGCGCTAATAATATCCAAGTCGCCCTGCAACGCGATTTCCAGCGCATCCTTATTATCCAGTTGAATGTGAAATGCCATCGTTTTTCTCACCCTTCTGCTTAGGCTTCTGCCGGATCCCAGTCATCCATGTATTTGGCGACAGCAACGATCCGCTCCTCTTCTGTCTTAACGTCTTTTAACTTCACACCCTGTGTAGAGCGACCCAAGGTGCTGATTTTTGCCACTTCCAGACGAATCAGATCATTGTTTTGCGACATGAGCAACACTTCATCGCCTTTTTCTACCAACATCCCCGCAACGATGCTTCCGGTTTTCTTGGTGACCTTATAGGTTTTTAATCCCTTACCGCCGCGGTTCTGCAAGGTGTAATGTTCAATGAGCGTTTTCTTTCCATAGCCGTTTTCGCTAATGATAAGAACGTAAGGCAAATCCTTCACCACGTCCATATCAATCACCTGATCGTTCTTACCAAGCGTAATGCCCTTCACACCCATTGCACTGCGACCGACACTGCGCACCGCAGAAAGCGATGTACGAACAGACATACCTTCTTTCGTAACGATAAGAATTTCTCCATCCCCTTTCGCGATGCGCACCGCAACGAGTTCATCGTCTTCCGCAAGGGTGATGGCACGAATGCCACTCGCCCGCACATTGGTGAAATTCGCCGTTTCCGTTTTCTTGAGTGTACCGTTCTTCGTCATCATCACGAAATATGTTCCGCCAGCAAGCGAAGCACTCTTCGGGAACATCGCCTCGATCTTTTCGTTCGGCTCAAGCTGCAGCAGATTGATGATGGCTTGTCCTCGTGAAGTACGACCGCCTTCCGGAATGTTATAGGCGGTTAAGGTATAGAGACGTCCCTTGTTGGTGAAGAACAGAATTTCATCATGCGTCGAGACGACATAGAGATGACGTACATAGTCATCTTCCTTCGTCGTCATTCCGCGAATACCCTTTCCGCCACGCTGTTGCACCTTGTATTGATCTGCCGGCGTGCGTTTGATATATCCACGTTCGGTAAGGGAAATGACCACCGCTTCCTTTTCAATCAGGTCTTCGATGTCAATTTCCTCTGCTGCCGGCATAATTTTTGTACGCCGCGCGTCCGCGTATTTTTCCTTGATTTCCAAAAGTTCCTGCTCAATAACGCCGAGCAGAACCCGACGGCTATTGAGAATTTCGCGATAGAAAGCGATTTTTTGCAGCAGTTCATTATACTCTGCATCCAGCTTCTCACGTTCCAAACCGGAAAGGCGTTTTAAGCGCATATCCAAAATGGCTTGGGACTGTAAATCATCTAAACCAAATCGCTTCAGGAAAATAGCTTTAATTTCAGTATCATTATAGCTGGAACGGATAATCTTAATGATTTCATCAATGTTATCCAGCGCAATGCGTAAGCCCTCAATAATGTGCGCTCGTGCCTCCGCTTTTGCGAGATCATAGCGTGTACGGCGCGTAACGACGTCAATCTGATGCTCAATATAGTAGCGAATAAGCTCTTTCATGGGCAAAATCTTCGGACGTCCATTCACCAATGCCAAATTGATAATGCCAAAGGTCGTTTCCATCGGGGTATACTTGAACAAGTTGTTCAAAACGACTTTCGGGATGGCATCGCGTTTCAGGTCGATAACAATACGCAGTCCTGTGCGGTTAGAGTCGTCACGAATGCCGGAAATACCTTCAATACGCTTTTCTTTCACCAAATCGGCAATTTTGAGAATCAGCTTCGCCTTATTCACCTGATAAGGAATTTCCGTAATCGTAATTCGATTGTGTCCACGTATTTCATCTACACGAGCAACCGCGCGTAGTTTCAGCCGTCCGCGTCCGGTTTCATATGCCTCTTGTATACCGGATTTTCCCATAATATGTGCGCCGGTAGGAAAGTCCGGACCGGGCATAATCGATAAAATCTCTTCTGTCGTCAACTCCGGATTATTCATATACGCAATACAGGCATCGATGGCTTCTCCCAAATTATGGGGTGCCATATTGGTTGCCATACCGACAGCAATTCCTGCAGAGCCATTGACGATAAGATTCGGAAAACGCGCCGGAAGAACCGTTGGTTCCTGTTCCTCCTCATCAAAGTTGGGTTGAAAATCCACGGTATCCTTATTGATGTCTCGCAGCATCTCCTGCGCCAATTTCGTCATACGCACCTCGGTATAACGCATTGCCGCTGCTCCGTCACCATCGATGGAACCAAAATTTCCTTGTCCGTCCGCCAACATATAACGGGTGTTAAACGGTTGTGCTAAACGAACGACCGCATCATAAATGGCCGAATCGCCATGGGGATGAAAACGACCCATGACATCACCGACCAGACGAGCGGATTTACGATACGGCTTATCGGGGGTAAGTCCCAACTGCGCCATACCGTAGAGAATACGCCGATGTACCGGCTTTAAGCCGTCACGCACATCCGGCAGCGCACGACCGACGATAACCGACATGGAATAATCCAGATAGGAGCTTTTCATCTCCTCTTCCAAATCTGCATCCAGGACGGTTTGTTTGGTAAATTCTTCTGCCATACTTTCTCCTTCTCTATATTCTGTGGCTTACAAGCGCATTTCGCTTAGCCGACCGTATCAATATTTTCCGCTTTCGTTGCATTCTTGACGATAAACTCGCGTCGCGGTTCAACCTTATCCCCCATTAAAAGCGTAAATGTGTCATCCACCGAGGAGGATTCTTCATCTATCTTCACCTGTAAAAGAATGCGATGTTCCGGATCCATAGTCGTTTGCCAAAGTTGATCGTCATTCATTTCTCCCAAACCTTTATAGCGGTTGATTTTATACGATCCTTCGGGAAGGTCTTTCAGTATGCGGGCAAGCTCTTTTTCATCGTAGACATATCGTTCCTCTTTGCCCTGCACAATACGGAAAAGAGGCGGCTGCGCGATATAGATATGTCCTTCATCAATAAGCGGACGCATCTGACGATAGAAAAAGGTCAACAGCAGCGTGCGAATATGGGCGCCATCCACATCGGCATCCGTCATGATGATAATTTTGCCGTAACGCAGTTTGGAAATGTCAAAGTTATCACCAATGCCTGTGCCGAACGCCGTCACCATGGATTTAATTTCTTCATAGGCGAAAATATGATGCGCGCTGGCTTTTTCGACATTCAAAATCTTTCCGCGCAAAGGCAGGATCGCTTGCGTTCGGTTATCTCGTCCCGTTTTTGCTGAACCGCCGGCGGAATCTCCCTCGACGAGGAATATTTCATTAACAGCAAGGTCTTTTTCCTGACAATCCGCCAATTTTCCCGGAAGCGTCGTATTATCCAAAATGGAGCGCGAGCTGCGAGAAAGATCACGCGCTTTACGCGCTGCTTCCCGAGCGCGTTGCGCACCCATTGCCTTATCGATAATAATCTTTCCGACTTTCGGATTTTCCTCTAAATACGTCGAAAGCTCTTTGGACAAAAAGGTGTCCACAATTCCGCGTACTTCGCTACTGCCCAATTTCGACTTGGTTTGTCCTTCAAATTGCGGATTCGATACTTTAACACTGACAATGGCGGTCAAGCCTTCCCGCACATCTTCACCGGAAAGATTATCCTCTTTCTCTTTAATGAGATTAAAACGACGCCCATAGTCATTCAGCGATTTGGTCAATGCCGAACGAAAACCGGTTAAATGTGTTCCTCCCTCACCGGTAATGATGTTGTTGGCAAAGGAAATGATATTTTCCGCATACCCTGTGGTGTATTGCAGAGAAATATCTACCTCCACTCCTTCGCTTGTCCCCTGAAAATGAGGAATATCCTCAAACAAGGCATCTTTATTGCGATTTAAATAGCGAACAAATTCGCTGATGCCTCCTTCATAATGGAAGACCTGTTCTTTCTGCTCTTCCTCTTCTGCCCGCTCGTTGACCAGAATAAAGCGTACACCGGCCGTTAAAAACGCCATTTCCCGGAAACGTCGTTCCAAGGTTTCCGGCTTAAATTCCAGTGTTTCGAAAATTTCCGGATCGGGATAAAAAGTGATTTCTGTTCCGGTGTCTTCTGCTTCACCAATGACTTCCAGCGGTTTTACTGTTTTTCCCTGCGAAAATTCCATGTGGAACAATTTTCCTTCGCGACGTACCTCGGCAATGAGCTTTTTGGATAGCGCATTGACGACCGAAACGCCGACACCGTGCAAACCACCGGAAAAGCGATACGCATCGCTATCAAATTTACCGCCGGCATGAAGAATCGTCAGTACCGTTTCCAAAGTGGATTTTCCGGTCTGATGATGTTTTTCTACCGGAATACCGGATCCGTTGTCCCAAACACGACAGCCACCATCCTTTTGCAACGTAATGCGAATCGTATCACAGCGTCCTGCCAGAGCTTCGTCCACCGAGTTATCGACCACTTCATACACCAAATGATGCAATCCGCGATCATCCGTGGAACCGATATACATACCCGGACGAACACGTACCGCTTCTAACCCCTCTAAGACGCGAATATTATGCTCGCCGTATTCCACATTCTGTTTTGAAACCATAAAAATCCTTTCTTCCTTCCGATAGAAACGCAAAAACATAATCATCCGGCGTTTCCTGTCATTACTCTTTTACACTTGTTGTCAATGTTTCTTTTTTATCTTCTATGTTTCATGGGAAATATGTCCACTCTGTACTCGGTAATAATGAGCGTTTTTTTCTTCACGATGAAGAAAGTCAACTGCGTTTGTCGTCACCAAACTCTGATAGGGACGAATGAGATGCAATAAAGCTTTCGCTCTTCGCGCATCCAATTCAGAAAACACATCATCCAATAACAAAATGGGTCGTAAACCATGTGTTTTTTCCCGAATTTTCATTTCTGCCAATTTACAGGAAAGGGTCAATGTTCTTATCTGCCCCTGCGAAGCGAAAAGCCTTGCCGGAAGAGAATTAATCACCATTTCAACCTCATCTCGATGCGGACCGATTTGCGTACTGCGCATTTCCACATCTCGAATTCTTTCCTCTTTCAGTTGCCGAAGAAAAAGTTCTTTCTCCTCCACACAATTCGTCACATAGAACAAACGGCATGTTTCCTTCCCATTACTTAACAGTTTATGGTGAAATATCGTTTCTTTTTCCCACTCTTCAACCATCTCTCTTCGTTTTTTTACTATCGGCACAGCCGTAGCAGCAAGCTCTCGATCATAGCTATTTAACTGTTCTTCAAACCATGATCCTTGCATCTTCAGTAATTGATTACGCTGAAAAAGTGTTTTTTCATACCGTCGAAGAAGCGAACGATAGGTCGGATCGGTGGAAAGAAGGAGTGCATCCAGATATGTCCGGCGCTCAGCAGGTGAACCTTTTACTAATTCCAAATGCGAAGGGGCGAAAAGCACCACATCAAATTGTTCTCGCAATTCAGCAGCCGACTCCACTTCCACTTCATTAATTCGGCAGCGTTTTCGCTCCACCATGGAAAATTTAATTTCCACATTCTTTTCGCGTTCTTTCTCTTGGATACGAGCGCGAATATATGCTGAACGTTCCCCAAAACGAATGAGTTTTTTATCCGTTGTGGTCTTAAAGGAAGAACCTTTAGCGGTGATATACACACTCTCCAGTATATTTGTTTTTCCTTGAGCATTCGGTCCATAGAAGACGTGACATCCCTCAAAAAATGGTATTCGTTCGTAATCATAATTGCGAAAATTAATTAATACCAATTCCTGAAGGCTCACACCTTCCTCCTTCACTTTCCTCTGCCAAACATTCCTTTTTACTGACCGGCAATGCGCACCGGTAAAACGAGATAGAGATACGACTCTTCTTCTTCCGTAGGACGGATAATCATGGGGTTGAGCGTTCCATTGAGAGTAAGCGTAATGTGTTCACTCTGTAAGGCACGTACACCATCCAGGAGATATTTCGCATTAAAAGCGATGCAGCAATTTTCTCCCTGACAATTCATATCCACAAATTCATCGACATGACCCAATTCCGAATTGGATTCAATATGCAATCCTTCTTCCTGAAAATCCAACTTAATCAAATGCGCACGTTCTCCCTGTGTCAGCAAAGAGGCGCGTTCAATCGCATCACGAAACGCCTGGCGGTCGACGATAACGGTGGTATTCTTGTCTTCCGAAATAATTTCTTCGTAGTTGATGAAATTCTTATCAATCAGTCGGGAATAGAGTTTCAGTGAACCGCTTTCAAAATAAATGTGCCCGGGAACTGAGCGAATCACTGTTTTTTCGTCGTCGTTCAATAGGCGAGAAAGTTCAATCATGCAACGTTTAGGAACAATCATGGACTCCTCAAATACTTCCTGCTCAGCATCCAGAGAAATATCTCGCACAGCGAGACGATACCCGTCAAGGGTAACCAAACGTACATTTTCCGGACGACGTTCATAGAAGATGCCGGTCAATGCAATTTTTGATTCGTCAAGAGAGGTCGCAAATTCGGTTTCCGTAATCGCTTGTGCCAACACATCATTGGCAATCACCGTCATACGTTCGCTATTGACTTCCGGTACTTCGGGAAAATCTGCGGCATTCGGCACTTGCAATTCAAAATGGCTTTCTGCACAGCGAATTTTAAGCACACCCTGACTTTCTTCTACGGTAGCTAATGCGCCCGGTAGTTTACGGAAAATATTACCAATCATGCCTGAGGCGACAACCATTACCCCTTCTTCCACCACTTTACAGGGCATAGACGTTTGAATGGTTAATTCTAAATCGGATGCGGTAAGCGTTAGTGTTTCACCATAGGCTTCAAAG
>NZ_CABTXF010000012.1 GCF_902488755.1 uncultured Murdochiella sp.
GCATTAAAAAGAATCAGGCGAAATTGGGTGGCGGCGTCTTTGTTCTGGGCGGAAAGTTGCAAATGGAAGGCACGACCCTGGAAGGCAATGTCGCGCAAGTGGAAACGGATCCAAACGGCAATATCGTAAAAGGCGTTGGCGGTGCGATTCTGTCGCTTACGCAAGACAACGCGGCGATGGAAATGCTGCTTACCAGATGCGTGATTAAGGACAATGAAGCACGTAACGGCGCCGGCGTTGCGGTGGAATCCGGCAACGTGCAAATCAAAGCGACGGAGTTTCGCGGAAATGATACGAAAGGCACGGCGGATGAACAAGAGCAGCGCATCGGCGGTGGGCTTTATGTTGACGAGCAAGCCCATGTCACCATAAGCGAAGGCACGAAATTCATTGGCAATCAGTCCGGCTTAGGCGGCGCTATTTTTGATGCATCCTGTGATTACTCCGATCCAGTTAATGTTGACAAGTATCGCAACTTGACGATAGACAATACGACCGTATTTACCGGAAACGTGGCAAAAACCGGATTGTATCAAGCGCCGAAAAACTATGCGGCGTTCACCAACCTTGCCTTTGATGCCTCATCGGATATTCCGCACCAAAAGAATCTGCATAAGAGTCTGTTGAACAATTACGACATCAACTACAAGGGAAGCGAGATGCCCCGTCCAAAGCCGGATACCACAACCGTAAAGATTGTTAAGGTGGATGAAAAAGGAAACCGTATTTCTGCGCCGGCTGTTTTTACGATTACGCATGAACAGTATGGCACACTGTCGTACACGGTTACGACAGACAGAAATGGCGAAGCGACGGTAAAACTTGCAGCAAGCGGAACCTACCGTTTGATGGAGAAAAAAGCACCGGAGGGGTATCAGCTCTTAGAAAAAGCAATTCCCTTTACGGTTACGCTGGATAAGCAGGTGCGTTTAGGCGATGCGTTGGTTACGGAAATTGCGGTGACCAATACGAAGAAGAAGACGGCAGCGGAACAGTCGAGCGCGGAGGCATCCTCATCGGAGAAGGATAATTCCGACAAGGCAAGCGATGCCGGATCAAA
Source organism: uncultured Murdochiella sp. (assembly GCF_902488755.1). Lineage (GTDB taxonomy): Bacteria > Bacillota > Clostridia > Tissierellales > Peptoniphilaceae > Murdochiella. The sequence goes on from NZ_CABTXF010000012.1 coordinate 1,061, forward strand.
GAAAGACAAAAAAGAAGGAAAGAATAAAACAGCGCCCAAGTCCGGTGATGCGGTAGCCATGCTGCAATATGCGGTAGCGGTTGCTCTTGCCGGTGCCGGTTATGCCAAGATAAAAAAGGGTAAGCGCTAAAGAAAAGAAATAGCGAAACCATTTATGCAAGGAGGGCAGCGCCAAATGACGGCGTTGCCCTCTCTTTTTTGCGCTTTCGTCTTGCGTCGAGAATAGAGTAATGATAGACTAATGGAACGTATCCGTCGGGATAGGCTTTTTTGAGTGCGCAAAAAACCCCGACAGGCATCCCTCGTTGGCAGGCGAAGGAAGGATACGATTTTGGGAGTAGGAGGAAACAATGGCTGATAAAGTGAAATTAGCTTGCACCGAGTGCAAGAACAGAAACTACGATACCACCAAAAACAAGAAAAACAATACGGAACGTATTGAACTGAAAAAGTACTGCCCGTTCTGCAAAAAGCACACCCTGCATCGCGAAACGAAGTAAGGAGGATCTATGGCGGACAAAAAAGCGCCGAGCCGTATCGACGGTATGCGCGCGGAAATGCGTAAGATCCAGTGGCCTACCTCATCGGAAGTCGTTCAGTACACGCTTATTGTGCTGGTGATTGCTGCAGTGGTTGCAACGTTCGGTTGGATACTTGATCTGATTTATGGTTGGTTGGTCGGTCTTGTCATTTAATTCGTAGAATGGGGGAAATGATGTCGGAACAGGAAAAAGACACCCTGGAAGGAAAATGGTATGTCATTCATACGTATTCCGGATTCTACTACAAAGTAAAAGATAAGATCGAAATGATTATCGAGAACGAGCAGGACAAAGACGTCTTTGACGTGCGCGTTCCGATGGAGAAGTATACAGAGATTCGTAATAACGAGCGCGTGATTAAGGAACGCAAAATTCTGCCGGGCTATGTGTTGGTGAAGATGAACATCACTCCAAAGTCCTGGTTTCTTATCCGCAATACGAATGGTGTTACGGGATTTGTCGGTCCCGGATCGGATCCCATTCCGCTCACCGCACGCGAAGTCGCACAGTTTGGCGTCCGTGAGCAGATGACTCAGCGTGATATTCACGTTGCGCCGGGCGATGCGATCGAAATTATTTTCGGTCCCTTTGCCGGTTTTTCGGCAGAAGTCGAAGAAGTGCAATCGGATAAGCAGACGATTAAGGCGCTCATCAACATGTTCGGGCGCGAAACATCCGTCGAATTATCCTATGACGACATCGAGACGCTTTAGCGCCGTCGATGCAATAGTCGTTAGTGGGAGGGGGATTTCCCCGCTCTGACCACGATAGAAATCCTTGGGAGGATACTATGGCTAAAAAAGTAAGTGCAATTGTGAAATTGCAAATCCCTGCCGGTGCTGCAACTCCGGCACCGCCGGTTGGTACCGCACTCGGTCCTCACGGCGTGAACATCATGGAGTTTGTCAAGGCGTTTAACGCACAAACGGCGGATAAACAAGGGTTGATCATCCCTGTCGTGATGACGGTTTATCAGGATCGTTCGTTTACGTTTATCACCAAGACACCGCCTGCTGCTGTTTTGATCAAAAAAGAATTAGGTTTGCAATCGGCTTCCGGCGAACCCAACAAGAAAAAAGTCGGCAAGATTACCAAAGCGCAGTTACAGAAGATCGCAGAGCTTAAAAAGCCGGATCTGAATGCTGCTTCATTGGAAGCAGCCATGGATATGATCGCCGGAACAGCGCGTTCGATGGGCATTACTGTCGAGGAATAATGGAGTAGTGGGAGGAATTTCCGCTCGTACCACAAGGAGGATCTTATGCCGAAAAGAGGCAAAAAATATATTGAGGCAGCTAAACTTGTTGATGCTGCAAAGGCGTATTCCATTGATGAAGCCGCTGAATTATTAAAGAAAACCGCTACGGCGAAATTTGATGAGACTATTGAGCTTCATGCACGTTTGGGCGTTGATTCTCGTCATGCTGATCAGCAGGTGCGCGGCACGGTGGCGTTGCCGAACGGCACCGGTAAGGCGGTTCGCGTAGCCGTCTTTGCCAAGGGGGCAAAAGCAGATGAGGCTCTTGCTGCCGGTGCAGATTTCGCTGGCGAAGACTTAGTGGAGAAAATTCAGAAAGAAAACTGGATGGATTTCGACGTTGCCATCGCTACGCCGGACATGATGGGACAGGTCGGTCGCATTGGTCGCGTTCTCGGCCCCCGTGGTTTGATGCCGAACCCGAAGGCGGGTACGGTCACCATGGATGTAGCGCAGGCGGTTAAAGACGTCAAAGCCGGTAAGGTAGAGTATCGTACCGACAAGCAGAACATCGTCCATGTTCTTATTGGCAAAGCATCGTTTGATGCACAACAGATTAGCGAAAACCTGAAAGCGGTCATGGCGGCGATTGTTAAGGCAAAACCGGCATCCGCCAAGGGCAAGTATCTGAAGTCCGTTACCGTAGCCAATACGATGGGTCCCGGCATTGCGCTGGAGACCACCTCACTTATGGAACTGGGCAAGTAAGCCTTGCGAAAAAGCACGTCCTGTGCTATTCTACTATTCGGCTACCGAAGACCACAGGTGCCGAAAGTTTCTCTACGGGAGCTTTCGTCTTAATTTCCTGTCGAGGTGGGAATACTATGTTTTTCCTCTCCCGGTGCGTCGTGCCGGGAGATTTTCAATTTGTAGCCGAAGGAGGTGAAACGAATGAAAGAACAGACACTGCAAAAAAAGCAGGCGGTGGTCGAAGAGATTAAAGCGGCAATCGAGCAGGCGCAGTCGGTAACGATTGTTGCTTACAATGGCATTACCGTAGAAGGCATCACCGAGTTGCGCAACCAGTTCCGTGCGGAAGACGTGGTGTACAAGGTATATAAAAATACCATGGTACGTCGTGCTTTCAACGATTTGGGCGTAACCGATCTGGATGATTTGCTCAACGGACCGAATGCGTTCATCTTCTCCAACAAAGAGATGGTGGATGGTCCCAAGATTGCTGCCAAGTTTGCACAAGACAATAAAGAAAAATTCAAGATTCTCGGCGGATACATGGATGGTCATGCAATGAGTGGCGAAGAAATGATCGCTCTTTCGAAACTGCCGACGAAAGAAGTGTTGCTCAGCATGGTTTTGCGCGGTCTGCAAGGTCCTATTTCCGGTCTTGCGAATGCCTCTCAGGGTATCCTGCGCAAATCGGTTTATGCGTTCAACGCCATCAAAGAGAAGAAAGAAGAAGAAGCCGCTTAATCGCTTAGCGTTTTCGGCAACCTATTAGTGGACCCTGAGGAGGAATAGCATGGCATCTGAAAAAGTTACTGCATTAGTTGATCAAGTAAAAGAATTGACCGTTTTGGAATTGTCGGAACTGGTTTCCACATTAGAAGAAGAATTCGGCGTATCCGCTGCTGCTCCGGTTGCTGCGGTTGCTGCTCCGGTTGCCGGTGGTGCTGCCGGTGCTGCGGATGCAGAGCAGACGGAATTTGACGTTATCCTGAAGAGCGCTGGCTCCTCGAAGATCAACGTCATCAAAGTCGTCAAAGAAGTTTCGGGTCTCGGCTTGAAAGAAGCCAAAGCACTTGTTGACGAAGTGCCGAAGCCGCTGAAAGAGAAAGTTTCCAAGGAAGAAGCGGAATCGATTAAAGCGAAGCTGGAAGAAGCTGGCGCCGAAGTCGAAGTTAAGTAAAAAAATTCGCTTTATTGGGGAGTTGTGCTGGAACGCCTATACGCGTTCGGCGCAACTCCTTTTTTTGTTTGCCGATGAACATAGCGACAAGAGGCGAGAATCGATTTTTTTGTTCGCTATAGACGACTTTTTTGGTGTGGAATTTGTAGGAGAGGGTAAATAAGTATTGATTCATGAGAAGTTCGGTGGAAAGGACAACGTTTCCGCACGAAACAGAAAAACGTATAGCGAAAGGACGGCTATACCGTTCGATGGTGTAAGCGCTTAATTTGCAAATTAACGGAGGGAAGGAGAACGCATGATCGATTATCGCAAGCAATATGAGGAAAAACGGACTACCCCTGAGGAGGCGGTCAAAATCGTTAAGGACGGCATGTGGCTGGACTATGCCCATGCCCTCTCTGTGCCGAACTTGCTGGACAAGGCCTTAGCAAAACGGGCAGAGGAGCTCAACGAGGTATTTGTACGCGGGTATTTGATTTATCATCCCATCCAGATTTTAGAAGCCAACAAGCGCGTCGGTCGTGACGTCTTTGTTTGGAACAGCTGGTTTATGCAAGGTCAGGATCGTCGTATGTCTCGTGAAGGACGGGCATTCTTTGTTCCGATGCGCTATGCCGAGCAGCCGGAAATGTACCGCCGTGAAGAGGATGTAGAAACGGTCGATGTGCTTTTTGTGCAAACCTGCGGGATGGATGCCAACGGAAACTTTAATTTAGGCCCCTGTATCGCCTCAACGCGCGAAGTTCTTAAACGGGCAAAGCACATCATTGTCGAAGCCAACAAGAATATGCCGGTGGTTTATGGTCTCAGTGACGATTATCTCAACATCACCGAAGTGGACGCTGTTGTGGAATCAGAGGAGCCGATTGATACCATCCCCACGATTCAGCCGGACGAGACGGATGAAAAGATAGCGGATATGCTCATCAAAGAAATTGTGGATGGCGCGACTCTGCAGCTGGGCATCGGCGGTATGCCGAACGCACTGGGATACAAAATTGCGGAATCGGATTTGAAAGACATCGGTATCCATTCCGAAATGTACGTCGATTCCATGATGGCCATGACAAAATCCGGCGTGGTAACCGGCATGCAAAAAGAACTGCATCGCGGCAAACAGGTGTTCTCCTTCTCGCTTGGTTCGCAGGAACTGTACGACTGGATGGACCATAACCAGGTTTTGGCAACGGCACCGGTGAATTACGTTAATGATCCGTATGTCGTTTCGCAAATGGACAACTTTATCGCCATCAATAACTGCGTAGAAATTGACTTGTTTGGACAAGTCAATGCCGAATCCGGCGGCTTCAACCAGATTTCCGGAACGGGCGGACAGTTGGATTTCGTCATGGGCGCATATATGTCCAAAGGCGGAAAATCCATTACCGCCTTCCAGTCCTCACGCACGGACAAGCAGGGGAAAATGCAAAGCCGCATTGTTCCGACGCTCAGCCCCGGAACGATTGTGACGGATCCGCGTACGACCACGCACTATGTGGCGACCGAATACGGTATTGTCAATCTGAAAGGGAAATCCACATGGCAGCGCGCCGAAGGACTCATCAGTATTGCGCATCCCGATATGCGTGATGAACTCATCAAGGAAGCGGAGCACTTGCATATTTGGCGAAACAGCAACAAACGGTAATGCAATATCAGGTTTTGCGTCATAAAACGGGAAGGTGACTTACCTTACAACACGACCTTGTAAGGTGCAAAATGCCCGTTTTACCGCGTAAAAGGGAACCGTTTGATTATTGTGAATCATTTGACAACATAAGGGAAAGCGATACAATAAAAGATAGGCATGATGACCCGTGGGCAGTCCAAACGGGAGCCCATCTGAAGAGAAAAACGAAGACAATCTAAGCGAGAGTGAAGGGGGGAAGCATGACACGCAGAGTATTTATTACAGGCGCCGTTCGTACGGCAATCAGCACAATGACCGGTGTTTTGAAGGATACGCCGGCAGTTAAGCTGGGGGAAATCGTCGTTCGAGAAGCAATGAAACGCGCCGGCGTTAAACCGGAGCAGGTTGATTTTGTTTACATGGGAAATGTCTTGCAGGCCGGTCAGGGGCAGAACGTAGCAAGACAGGTTGCTTTGAATTCAGGTCTTCCGGTAGAGACACCTGCTGTGACGCTGAACGTCGTTTGCGGCTCCGGTCTTGAAGCGGTCAACACCGCAGCGCGCCTGATTCAAACGGGTGAGGCAGATATTGTTATTGCCGGCGGTACCGAGAACATGTCCATGGCGCCGTATGCCATGACGAAAGGTCGTTTCGGCTATCGCATGAATAATGCTACGATTGTGGACACCATGGTCAACGATGCCCTTTGGGATGCCTTTAATGACTTCCACATGGGCATTACCGCCGAGAATGTTGCCGAGAAATACGGCATTACGCGTGAGGAGTTGGATGCATTCTCCGCACGCAGTCAAAATCGCGCAGAAGAAGCACGCAACGCCGGTCGTTTCAAGGATGAGATTGTTCCGATGGAAATCAAACTCAAGAAAGAAACGATCACCTTTGATACGGATGAAGGCATCCGTGATGGGCAGACGCCGGAGATTTTGGCAAAATTGCGTCCGGCATTTAAGAAGGACGGTATTGTGACCGCCGGAAACAGCTCCGGCATCAACAATGGTGCTTCGGCGATGGTGCTTGTTTCCGAAGAGAAGATGAAAGAATTGGGATTGGATGTCCAAGTAGAATGGCTTGGCGGAACGCTCGCCGGCGTACAGCCGGAAATCATGGGCGTTGGTCCCATCGAAGCCACCAAGAAGATTTGCAAACGCCTGGAACTGCAACCCACCGATTTTGATTTAATCGAATCCAATGAAGCCTTTGCAGCCCAGTCTGTTGCCGTTGTAAAAGAACTGAAGTTGGATGAAGAGAAAGTAAATGTCAACGGCGGTGCGATTGCGCTCGGTCATCCGGTAGGCTGCTCAGGCGCTCGTATTTTGACGACGCTCATTTATGAAATGTTACGCCGTGACGAAGCAGATCTGGGTCTGGCGACCCTTTGCATCGGCGGTGGCATGGGCTGCGCAGCGGTTGTGAAGAAGGTGAAATAACAATGGCTATTCTTCAACGAGAGCGCAAAGGGCAAATCGAGATTCTCACGTTACATCGTCCTGAGGCATTGAATGCCTTAAATAGCGCAGAATTGAAGGAATTAGAAAACGCAATTGATGCTATTGACCTTGACCAGGTGCGCGTGGTGATTCTTACCGGTGCGGGCGACAAGGCATTTGTTGCCGGCGCCGATATCGCGCAGATGAAAGATTTGCACGAGGAAGAGGCAAGAGTGTACGCGCAATTGGGGCATCGTGTCATGCGTAAGATAGAGACGCTGCCTATTCCCGTGATTGCCGCGGTCAACGGTTATGCGCTGGGCGGCGGAAATGAGCTCGCCATGAGCTGCGATATTCGGTATGCATCCGAGGATGCCGTTTTCGGACAGCCGGAAGTGGGTCTCGGCATTACCCCGGGATTTGGCGGAACACAGCGTCTTGCGCGCCTCATTGGTTCACGTTCAAAGGCGAACGAGATGATTTTGGGTGCGCGAAACATTAAGGCAGAAGAGGCATTGCGCCTCGGCTTGGTCAGTGCAGTGTTTCCCAAAGAGGAACTGATGGCGGCGGCAGAAAAACTGGCGCAGGCGATAGCGCAGAATGCGCCCATTGCCGTTCGCAAAGCGAAAGAAGTGTTGCAACAGGGCATGGATCTTCCGTTAGAAGAAGGTTTACAACGCGAAGTGGACGCTTTTGCGCACTGCTTTAGCACACGCGACCAAGTGGAAGGCATGACGGCCTTTTTGGAGAAACGCAAAGAGAAACACTTTACCAATCAATAAGCGAAAAACGAAGAGACCCGTCTTCGGGTCTCTTCCTCTTGACGCTTATAGGATAATTTTTTAACAAGATTGGCGTGCTTTCCGCGGGGAAAGCAGGAACCCGACACATGGAGGAGGAAAGAATGGATTTTACGTTAAGTGAAAAGCACAAGATGGCGCAACAGCTGTTTCGTGACTTTTCTCTGGCAGAGGTGAAGCCGCTTGCCCAGGAAATCGACAAAGAGCATCGTTTTCCGGAAGAGACCGTTGCAAAGATGGCAAAATACGGATTTTTAGGAATCCCCTTTGCGAAAGAGTACGGCGGTCAGGGTTGTGATACGCTTACATACGTTTTGTGCGTCGAGGAATTGTCTCGTCTTTGCGCATCCACAGGCGTTATCGTTTCCGCACACACCTCGCTTTGCGCAAGTCTGATTGATAAGTTTGGTTCGGAAGAACAAAAGAAAAAGTACCTCGTTCCACTGGCAAAAGGCGAAAAATTAGGTGCCTTTGGTTTGACCGAACCGGAAGCCGGGACCGATGCTGCCGGACAGCAGACGACGGCTGTGTTGGATGGCGATGAATACGTCATCAACGGTTCCAAAATCTTTATTACGAATGCGGGATACGCGGATGTCTACTGCATTTTCGCCATGACAGACCGCACCAAGGGCAATCATGGTATTTCTTGCTTTATCTTGGAAAAAGGCATGGAAGGCTTCTCTTTCGGTATCGCCGAAGATAAGATGGGCATTCATGCTTCCTCCACGCGCGAGTTAATCTTTAACAACGTTCGCGTACCGAAAGAAAACCTTGTTGGCAAAGAGGGCAAGGGCTTTGGCATTGCTATGGGCACATTGGATGGCGGCCGTATCGGTATCGCCGCACAGGCACTGGGTATTGCACAGGGTGCGTTGGATGTCGCGAAAGAATATGTCAAAGAGCGCAAACAGTTCGGTCGTCCGCTCGCTAAGTTCCAGAACACCCAGTTCAAGCTGGCAGAGATGGAAATTGAAGTACAGGCAGCGCGTATGCTCGTTTACCGTGCAGCCATGGCGAAAGATACGCAGAAACGCTACAGCGTGGAAGCGGCTACCGCAAAACTGAAAGCGGCGCGTACAGCTTCTTGGGTTGCCAACCGCGCAGTCCAATTGCTCGGCGGCTACGGCTACATGGTCGATTACGATGTAGAACGCATGATGCGTGATGCCAAGATCACAGAGATCTATGAAGGCACTTCGGAAGTTATGCTCATGGTGGTCGGTGGCGACCTGTTGAAATAGGAGGAATCATGAAAATTGTAGTTTGCATTAAACAAGTGCCGGATACCAATGAGGTGCGCATTGATCCCGAAAAGGGCACCCTCATCCGTGACGGCGTTCCCTCGATCATGAATCCGGACGATAAAGCGGCGCTTGAATTCGCGCTTTCCATTAAAGACAAAACACCGGATGCGCACATTGATGTCGTTTCCATGGGACCTCCGCAAGCGGAAGCGATTCTGCACGAAGCGCTGGCTATGGGCGCAGATGACGCGTATTTGGTTACTGACCGTGCTTTCGGTGGTGCGGATACTTGGGCAACCTCTTCCACCATTGCCGCTGCCGTTTCTAAGATTGACTACGACCTGATTATCTGCGGTCGCCAGGCAATTGATGGTGATACGGCACAGGTCGGACCGGAAATGTCCGAACATCTTGGCATTCCGAACATTTCCTATGCTGCCAGCTTAGACGTTGATGGCGACAGTGTTGTGGTGAAACGTCAGTATGACGATGGCTATCACATCGTGCGCGCCAAGATGCCCTGCCTCGTGACGGCGCTGCAGGAAGCCGTTTCACCGCGTTATATGACGCCGGGCGCTATTTTCGATTCGTTTGATAACTATGAAATCACCCGTTGGACCCGTGCGGACGTACCCGTTGACGATTCCAACATCGGCCTTGCCGGTTCGCCGACGCGCGTGGCGCAGTCCTTCCCGAAGCCGGTAAAAGCGCCGGGAATGAAGATTGAAAAAGGCGTCGATGAGTCGGTTCAGTTCATTATGGATCGTCTGCATGATAAGTACGTACTGTAAGGGAGGTCAGGGATGAATTTACAGGATTATAAAGGGGTCATGACCTTTGCCGAGCAGGTAGAAGGAAAATTGACCAATGTTTCGTTGGAATTGATCGGTAAAGGCCGTGAACTGGCGAAAGATCTGAATACCAACGTTACTGCCGTTCTCGTTGGGGAAAACATGGCGGATCTGGCGAAGACGCTTATTGAGTATGGCGCAGATCGCGTCATCGTGGCGGACGATCCGGAGCTCAAATACTATCGTACCGAGCCCTATACGCAGGTTCTTGCTAACGTCATTAACGAATACAAACCGGAAGCGATGCTGGTTGGCGCAACCGCCATCGGTCGTGATCTCGGACCGCGTCTTGCCGGTCGTATCCATACCGGTCTTACGGCGGACTGCACGAAATTGGAAATCGATGCGGAAAACAAAGAATTGCGCATGACCCGTCCGGCATTCGGCGGTAACCTCATGGCGACGATTCTTTGCTCCAAGCATCGTCCGCAGATGGCGACGGTTCGTCCGGGCGTTATGGTCAAAGAAATTCGCGACACGAACCGTAAAGGCGAAATCATCTCCTATACCAAGCCGATTGAGAAGAATAAGTGCTTCGTTGAGATTGAAGATGTCGTTAAAGCCATCCATAAAAAGGTCGATATTCAGGACGCGAAAATCTTGGTTTCCGGCGGTCGTGGTATGGGTGGCCCCGAAAACTTCAAGATTCTGCAAGATTTGGCAGAGGCTCTTGGTGGTGAAGTTTCCAGCTCCCGTGCTGCGGTAGATGCCGGATGGACACCCAAAGAGATCCAAGTTGGTCAGACCGGTAAAACCGTCCGTCCTACCCTCTACATCGCCTGCGGTATCTCCGGTGCTATCCAACATTTAGCCGGTATGGAAGAATCGGACTACATCATCGCCATCAATAAAGATTCAGGTGCGCCTATCTTTAACGTGGCGGATGTTGGCATTGTCGGCGACCTCTTCCAGATCGTGCCGAAGCTGACGGAAAAGGTCAAAGAGGATCGTGCGAAAAACGCGGAACAATAACAGCGAACGAGGATCTTGCCAAGATACGTTCTCTATAAGGAAACGCCCTGCACTTCAGTGTGTAGGGCGTTTTTGTGATTGCAGGGTTTCTATTCGTTTGATAAGGTAAAACGAAGGAAATATACGAAAGGAGACAACATGAAGTATCAACACGCTATTGTCCGCAAACCTGCTCGATCCATGGTCGAAGGCATTACGACCGGCATGTTTAGCACGGAAACGCCGGTATATGAAAAGGCGCTACAGCAACACGCCGCTTATGTTTCTGCTCTGGAGGAATTGGGCGTGAAGGTATTGGTATTGGATGCGTTGGAGCAATATCCCGATTCATGTTTTGTGGAGGATCCAGCGGTGGTCATGGCAGAATGTGCTATTGTCACCAATTCCCCAGCGCCATCGCGCCATGGCGAAAAACAGGAAATTATTACTGCGCTACAAAAGTATTATTCTCCTGAGCATATTTTTTCGCTTACTCCGCCGGCAAACATGGAAGGGGGAGATGTCTTACAAGTGGGCAAACAGTTCTACATCGGGCTTTCCGATCGTACCAATGCGGAAGGCATACGTCAATTTTCCGCTATCGTTTCGCCATATGGCTATACCGTTACCGCAGTTCCCGTGACGGAAGGGTTACATTTGAAGGACTTTGCGGTTTATTTGGACCATCGCGATCTTCTGGTGAGTGAAGCGATGAACGAACAAAAGGCTTTTTCTAATTTTGATCGCTTTGTCGTTCCGCCAGAAGAACTCTATGCCATCAATAGTCTTTGGATAAACGGAACCGTCCTCGTTCCGAAGGGAAATCCTAAAACGCAAAAGCATATTGAAAAGGCGGGTTATTCGGTTAAGGTAGTCGATACCGATGAGTTCAAAAAAATAGATGGCAGTCTGACCTGTCTTTCTTTACGCTTTTAGGTAGTACGCATTGGTGTCGGTGACTATGCCTATCGACGCAAGGATGGTGTGTATGTGGTGTCTTTGGAGTGCTTGAAAAACTAACTAAGGAGGTCTCTTAACCGAAAACCGGTAAAAGGCCTTCTTCGTTTAGGGGAATAACGTAGCGCTGTACGTTCATGTTTTGTTATTTTTACTTTCTGTTTTATTTACACACTTGCAATATATAAACGAACCTGATTTTCATCACAATATTGTACATAGTCTTGGCGAGGAACAGAGTCGGTGATGATGCCGTCAAAATCACGGATTTCCGCAAAAGTTTTTAAGGCAACATGATCAAACTTAGAGCTATCTACAAGGAGATATTTCATACGGCTATACGCAATAATCTTTTTTTTGATCTCAAATTCGTCCAACGAAGAATTGCTTGCGCCATGAGTAAGATCAATGGCTGAGCAAGCCATAAAGGACTTTAGCACAGAGTTATAGGCTTCAATAGCTTCAAGGCATGAAGCTCCAACCAAAGAAGCCGTTTTGCTTTTTACAAGACCGGGAAGTCCAACAACAGTTAGATTGGGATATTCCAGACCGCGCAACAACACCAAAATGCTATTGGTAATGACGGTAATATGATGAAAAGGACGGAGGAAATCCATAATGGGAACCGTGGAGCTACCGGTATCGATAAAGATGATGTCATTTTCCTCGATGAAAGAGGCCGCCTGCTTAGCAATGATTTGTTTTTCCAAGGCATGCGCGGAGTGACGTTCTTCGTAGGACTTTAGAAGAAATGACCCTTCTTCCGTATTTTTTATTGATCGTGCTCCGCCGTAAACTTTCTGAATGCTCTTTTCGGCAGCTAACGCATCCAGATCGCGTCGAATCGTGCTGAGAGAAACCTGAAATTGATCGCAAAGCTCGTCGATAGTAACAAGCCCATTTTGATCAATAAATTTTTCCAACTCTAATAAGCGCTCTTTTTTCATGCTTTATCCTTATCGATGTGCCCCAGTTCATGAACATATTGCTCCAAATCTACTCACAATCTATCATAAGAAACCACAGATAGGCAATAGAAATGCGTTAAGACGGCATAAAAAGTTGAAAATTTGATTGACACGACAGGAAAACATTTGTAGTATATGAGTAGATTGAATGAAAAACACTCAAATAGTTCATCACAAGAAAGGAGGAATGGTTGAAGGTTACCTTAGAAACGCTGCTAAAAAAAGCAGAGAAAGAAAATTCCGCCGTCGGCTGTTTTACCGTGCCGAATATGGAGATTTTGATGGCCGCTGTTGCAGCAGCGGAAGAAAAGCAATGCCCGATTGTGATCCAGATTGCGGAAGGAAGGCTGGCACATTCGCCTCTGCATTATCTTGGTCCGATGATGGTGCGAGCAGCAGAGGAAGCAAAGGTGCCGATCTGCGTTCACTTAGATCATGGCTTGACCGAGAATACTATTCAGCAAGCACTTGATCTGGGATTCAGTTCGGTCATGTATGACGGTTCACGAAACGATATTGCTGAAAATATTGCAAGGACACAGCACGTTATAGAAATAGCCAAGCGATATGGAGCTACGGTAGAGGCGGAAATTGGCGCTATTGGCGGAAAAGAGGCGACAGATAACGTCGAAACGGTGAAGTATTCCTCGATAGCTGACGTGAAAAGGTTTTCGAATGAATGCGATATTGATGCTTTGGCGGTCGCTATCGGCAACGCACATGGTCATTACAAAGGAGTGCCAAAACTGAACATGGAATTGCTTGAACAATTGGCAGAAGCTTCCACGTTTCCGTTGGTTTTACACGGCGGAAGTGGAATCACTGCCGAGCAGTTTCGAGCATGTATTGGCCACGGTATTCGTAAGATCAACATTGCCACCAGTGTATTGGATGCCTATGTTGAAGGTCTACGCGAAGCCATAAAGGAAAATCCTTCGTGTACGTTCTACCAAGTCAATGAATACGGACGAAAGTATGCACAGGAAGAAGTAAAACGGCATATTACCGTTTTCAATAATAAGGAGGTGTTAGCGTGAAGTATATCGAGTTTCCCCAAGATCGTCCCATTGATTTGATTGCGCTGGGACGCATTGCTGTCGATTTTAACCCCATCGATTACAATCGTCCGCTGGAAGATAGCGTAGAGTTTCGGAAATATGTCGGCGGTTCTCCTTCCAATATTGCCATCGGGTTAGCCAGATTGGGCAAAAAAGTGGGATTTATCGGCAAAATTTCCGATGATCAGATGGGAACTTTTGTTGAGAATACATTTAAAGCGGAAGGCATTGATACCTCACAAGTCGTTCGTGCGACCGGAGGGGAGAAGATTGGGCTCACCTTTACAGAGATTTTGAGCGAGACCGAGAGCAGCATCCTCATGTACCGCAAAGAAGTAGCAGATTTGAAACTCGACGTGGATGAGGTGGATGAGGAGTACATCAAAAAGGCGAAGGCTATTGAAATTTCTGGCACAGCGCTTTCTGAATCGCCCTCGCGTGAAGCGGCACTGAAAGCCATGTTTCTTGCTCTGAAGCACGGTACAAAAATCGTTTTTGACATTGATTATCGCGCGTATTCCTGGAAAAACGATGATGAAATTGCAATTTACTATTCCATGGTAGCGTCACATGCCGATGTCATTTTAGGCTCAAGAGAAGAGTTTAATAAAGCGGAAAGAATAATCGCACAGGGGATGAACGATCGTCAGAGCGCTGATTACTGGTTGGACTGTGGTGCTTCCATAGTGGTGATCAAACATGGCAAAGAAGGATCAACAGCGTATACAAAAGACGGCGAAAGCTACTCCATTAAACCGTTCCCGGTTAAGGCGTTGAAGGGTTTTGGCGGCGGAGACGGTTATGCTGCAGCTTTTCTGTATGGACTGTTTGAAGGAATGGATATGATCGACTGTCTGGAAATGGGTAGCGCAGAAGCCGCTATGTTGGTGGCGAGTCACGCATGCAGTGCAGACATGCCGACACTGGATGAATTGCGCGAATTCATTGCTCATGCAAAAGCAGAGTATGGAGAAATGGTGGCACGCGTATAACCGACTTGAGCGGTAGCGCAAAAGCAGGAATGATTGTGAACAAAGATGGAAAGGGAAAAAGAATGAAAGGGAAAAAATTATGGACACTCCTCATGGTTGCAGCTTTAGCAATCGGCTTAACCGCTTGTGGAGGAAAAAAACCGGCAGAGGAAAAGCAGGCGGACACACCGTCTGACACCAAAACAGATGCAAAGGCTGAGTGGGATGCCAAAACGGAGATTGAGCATGCCTTATCAACGTTAGAAACTGGGGATCCGGTACCGAATGTAGAAGAAAAGACATTAACGCTTTCCACGCATTGCACCGAGTTGGACTCCAACTATGTGTATGCCACGGCCTTCAAGAATGCGGTCGAAAAGCTTTCTGACGGTAAAATGAAGATTACGGTGTATGGAAATGGACAACTTTTCGGACAGGCGGATGCGTTGCAAGCCACACAGCAAGGTACGCTGGACATTGCTAACTCCGACACGGCTCTTTTGGCCAATTACAACCCCAAGGCCAGTATGCTGGATTTGCCGTATCTGATTAAAAATCGTGATCAGGCGACGAAGCTGGTGAAGGATGAAGAAATTAACAAAGAAATTTCGGCTTGGATTGAGGATTCCGGTATGCATTTATTATCCTTTATGCCGCTTAATTTCCGCAATGCTTTGATGAAAGATATGAACATCAATTCGTTTGAAGGCTTCAAAGGCATCACCATGCGTACACCGGAAGCACCGCACACGATTGCTGCTTTTCGTGCGTTTGAAGCAAACCCGACAGTTATTCCTTCCGGAGAAGCGTACACCGCCGTTCAGACCGGTGTTGCCGACGGTCTGGAAGGGCATGCCGAGTACATGGTCCTGCAGAAATTCTACGAAGTAGCTACGAACTATGTCCAGACGAAACACGTCTTTACTTTTACGGACTATGTCATGAGCAAGAAAACTTATGACAGCTTATCGGATGCACAGAAACAGGTTATTGATCGCGCAGCATCAGCGGCGTTGGATGTTTTTCTTAATTACACGGACAAACTCTTCCCTGCCATGGAAGATAAGCTGAAAACTCTCGGTGTCACGTTTACCGAAGTTGATCTGAAACCCTTTATTGAATCGGTACAGAGCTACAACAATGACTATATTCAAAAGAATGATCTGAAAGGAATTTATGAGAAAGTGAATTCCTACGAATAAGCAAGGTGTAAAAGTGGGCTCTGCTTCATCGCAGAGCCCGCTGTATCCCGGAAAGGTTCATTATGACGAAACTTCTCGATAAAGTACGAAAACTTACAAATGGAATTGTTATTTTCTTTTTCGCCCTTGTCGTCATTGTCGTATCCGCACAAGTATTTTCGCGCTTTGTTCTCAGAACATCCATTCGCTGGGCGGATGAGTTTTCGCGTTTTGCGTTTGTGTGGGTGATCTATTTAGGTGGAGCAATTACGATTCGCGACGGACGAAATGTCTGCTTCGATCTTTTTCTGGAAGCCCAGCAGGGAAAGCAATGGAAAATAATGTATACCGCGGTTTTCTTGGCATCTACGCTCTTTCTGGTGCTGGTGACCTATTTCGGTGTTTTGGTTTGTCAATCTCTTGCAGCAGAAACTTCACCCATTATGCAGTTGCCGATGTCACTGGTCAGCCTTTGTATTCCCATCGGCGGCGTACTCATGATTTTTGAGGAGATTGCCTCCTATCTGCGGCATAAAGATGATCGCACCGCACCCGGTCAGGAGGTACAATAATGCTGTTAATGGCGTTTATTATCTTTTTAGTTTGTCTATTTATTGGTGTGCCGATTGCCTTTTCTCTTGGTGTTGGCTCCATGTTAGCGATACTCATCGATGGTAGCGTTTCGCCTATGTTGGTGGCACAAAAACTCTTTACCGGAGTAAACTCGTTTTCTCTTATGGCGATTCCGTTTTTCATGCTTGCCGGCGAATTGATGGAAGCGGGCGGAATTTCGGAGAAACTTGTGAATATTGCGAAGGCCTTTGTAGGACACCTGACGGGCGGTATTGGCATGGTGGATATCGGTACCAGCACCTTATTTGCCGGCGTCTCCGGATCTGCAGCGGCGGATACCGCAGCGGTCGGATCGATGCTGATTCCTTCAATGCTGAAAGATGGTTATCCGCGCGGCTTGGCAGCAGTAATTCAAGCCACAGCAGGGTCTCTCGGCCCGATCATTCCGCCCAGTCTGACGATGATCATCTATTGTTCACTAACCAACCTCTCCATTGGAGAAGCCTTTATGGCCGGTGTTATTCCCGGTCTTATTATCGCTTTTGGAACAGGTTTTGTTACTTGGCACTATGCAAAAAAGTTGAATATCAAAGGCGGAAAAAAGTATACGTGGGCGGAACGAGGACAAGCGCTTAAAGATGGCTTTTTTGCGATAATCATGCCCATCATTATCATCGGTGGAATTGTTGGTGGTTTATTCACGCCGACGGAATCCGGTGCAATTGCATGTATCTACGCGCTCATCATCTCCATGTTTGTGTATAAGAAATTGAAGCTAAGCATGCTGCCGGGCGTCTTGCTCAAATCGGCTTCCATGACAGGAATGTGTCTCTTAATTGTTGCCGGTGCTTCGATTTTTAGCTGGTTGGTGGCTTACGAGCAATTCCCATCCATTATAATTAAATTTTTTACAAGTTTGACAGACAGCAAATACGTCATCATGATCCTTTTGGTGCTGTTCCTGCTCTTTGTCGGTATGTTCATTGAAACTCTGTCTGCAACGATCATTTGTGCACCGATTATGATGCCAGTTGCCTTGCAGTACGGTATTGAGCCCATTCAGTTCGCACTGATTATGGTTATCACACTGGTCTATGCCGGCGTGACGCCTCCAGTAGGCGGCGTGCTCTTTATTACTATGGGCATTGCCAAAGCGAAGATGAAAGATGTCTTGCCATACTTGCCGGCGTATTTGATTGCCGTGGTCGTGTCTATTCTTCTGTTTATCTTTGTACCGCAAATTGCTTTGTTCCTGCCGCATTTGCTTTTCTGATTGGAGAGAATATGAAATTTGATTTTCAACAAAAAGCTGTTGCGATTACCGGCGCCGGAGGCATTCTGTGCAGTGAGATGGCTATGTTTTTAGCGAAACAGAATGCGCGTGTATGCCTTCTGGACATTGATGTTCAGGCCGTAACCGATTTGCAGGAAAAGATTCGGAAAGCGGGAGGCGAAGCATTAGCCATAGCATGTGATGTGTTGGACGAAGAGGCGATTCGAAAAGCACATGAAACCATATTAAATACGTATGGGCCGGTGAACTTTTTAATTAACGGTGCCGGAGGAAATCATCCGAAGGCGACAACAACAAGCCCGGTGTTTTCAAAAGAACAACTTGGTCAAGAGAAGACCTTCTTTGATTTGAGCAAATCGGATTTTACGTTTGTTTTTGACATCAATTTCATGGGTGCATTTCTTGTCATCAAGGAATTTGCCAAGGATATGTTGGAAAGCGATGATGCGGCCATCATCAATATCGCTTCGGTAAACAGCTTTTTACCATTGACGAAAATTCCGGCCTATTCTGCAGCAAAAGAAGCCCTGAGCAATTTTACAAAGTGGCTGGCTATGTATTTTTCGGCTGTGCCCATTCGGGTGAATGCTATTGCACCGGGCTTTTTGTTAACAAAACAGACGAAGCCGCTCTTCTATAAACAAGATGGAAAGACACCGACTAAACGCTTAAGTCAAATTATCGAAGGTACACCAATGAAGCGTCTCGGCGTACCGGAAGAGTTACTCGGAACCATCGGTTATCTTTTGGACAAAGATTTGTCCGGTTTTGTGACGGGAGCCATCATTCCGGTGGATGGCGGATATACCGCCTATAGTGGGGTGTGATATGAAAGCAATTCAAATTTTAGAAAAACAGAATATTCAAGTTGTAGAAGTAGAGGAACCGAAAATTCGCCCGAACTACAGCAAAATCAAAGTGCTGTCGATGGGTGTCTGTGGGTCGGATGTACATGCCTATGCCGGAAAAAGTCCGAATGTGGAGTATCCTGTGATTATCGGACATGAGATTATCGGCGAAATTATAGAGATTGGTGAAGGGGAAAATCCGCGAAAACTGCGCATTGGTGATCGTGTGGTTCTCAACCCGTATCTATATTGCGGAACCTGCTACGCCTGTGAACAAGGACAAACCAATGCCTGCGCAGCGCTCAAATGTCTCGGTGTCCAAACCGACGGTGCGATGTGCGATATATTCGTGCATCCGACGAAACTGATGATTAAGGTGCCGGATACGATTGACAACGAATTGGGCGCAGTGATTGAGCCAACGGTGATTGCGCTTCATGCATTGCACCGCATGGAAGCAAAAGTAGGGGAGCATGTGGTGATCATTGGTGCAGGGTGTATTGGGCTTCTTACCGCCATTGTGGCCAAGGCGAAGGGGCTGAAGGTCATCGTTTCCGATGTGGTCGATGAGCGTTTGGAGGTCGCCACCTCTCTCGGTGTTGATGGCACAATCAATCCGATGAAAGAAAATGCCGTGGAGAAGCTGTCAGAAATGACTAACGGCAGAATGGCAGAATGCGTTTGCGAGATGTCTGGGTCTGCCGCGGGTGTGCGCAGTGTTTTGGATTATGCCGCATCGACAGGAAGAATCGCTCTCACTGGGTGGCCGGATCGTGAAGTGAAGCTTCCCACCGCTGTTATTACACGGAAAGAATTGAAGATTATCGGGTCCCGAACAGGTGTCACCGAAGAATTTGAAGAAGTGGTTTCCATGATTGAAGAAGGAAAAATTGACCCGCGCAAGATTATTTCCCGTGTTGTTGATTTTAACGAGTTACCGGAAACTATCGCAGCGCTGGATAAAGACCCCGGTATGGCGATAAAGGTGGTCGCACTGTGTTAAGAAAGTCGTCGTTGCGATGGATAGATTTCTTGGTCGGCTATCCCTTTTAGCGAATAGACGGAGAAGAAAAACAAGAATCAAAAGAGGCAAGGAGAAAAAATGAACGAAGTCAAAAAAATGAAATATTGTGTAAATGGAGAATGGAAAACATCCAAAGCAGAAAAATATTATGACGTGACGGATTCCAGTACGGGCGAATTGCTCGCGCAGGTTCCAAGCTGCACAAAAGAAGAGGTCGAAGAGGCGATCGCTTCCGCTCATGAGGCTTATAAGAGTTGGTCTGCGCTGTCTTTAAGCCGCCGTACACAATATCTGTTTACCTGGCGTAATGTGCTGATGGATCATCTTGAAGAATTAACGGTGCTTTGTGCAAAAGAATTGGGCAAAAACTTGGCCGAAGCAAGAGGAGATGTCCTAAAAGCGATTGAGCCGACAGAATTTGCCACAGGAATTTCCTTTGCTTCCCAGGGGCATGCCTCTCTTAACGTTACAACCGGTTATGATACGGCCACCTATCGTGAACCGCTTGGCGTAGTCGGCGGAATTGTTCCGTTCAACTTCCCGGCGATGATTCCCTGGGGATGGATGGTTCCGGTTGCACTGGCAACAGGAAATACGGTTGTTCTCAAGGCAAACACGCAGACGCCGCTTACTTCCATGCGTATGTTGGAACTCTTTTATGAAGAAGCCAAATTTCCCAAGGGCGTGGTGAACTTGGTGACATGTAGCCGTCATGAGGCGGAGCTTTTGCTGACCGATCCACGTGTAAAGGCGATCACGTTCGTCGGTACGACTAAGGTCGGCAAGCATATCTATTCGGTCGCTTCTGCGAATGGTAAGCGCGTACAGGCGCAATGTGAAGCAAAGAATCATGCTCTTCTGTTGGAAGATGCCGATCTGGAAAGCGCGACCAAAGCGATTATCAACTCCACCTACGGCTGTGCCGGCATGCGCTGCATGGCGCTTCCGGTCATCGTTGTCCAGGAGAGCATAGCAGATCGTTTTGTCGCTCTGCTCAAAGAGAAGGCACAGGCTATGAAAGTGGGCTGCGCATACGATGAGAATACGGATTTGGGTCCTGTCGTTTCGCAAGAACACAAAGACTCGATTATGCGCTGGATTGACCAAGGGGTTAAAGAAGGTGCGGAGCTGGTGCTGGATGGACGAGATATCGTTGTACCGGGCTATGAAGGCGGCTATTTTGTCGGTCCTACCATTTTCGACCATGTCACGGAAGAAATGTCTGTGGGAACGCAGGAAATTTTTGGACCGGTTACCCTCATTAAACGGGTGAAGAACTTCGAAGAGGGACTGAAAGTCATGAATGACAATCCCTTTGCGAACGGTTCGGTTATCTTCACGCAGAGCGGATACTATGCACGCGAATTTGAAATGCGCACGGATGGCGGCATGGTAGGAATCAATGTCGGCATTCCCGTACCGACGGCCTATTTCCCGTTCTCTGGAAATAAAGATTCGTTCTTTGGCGATTTGCACGTACTTGGAGCGGATGGAGTCCGTTTTTACACGCGCGCAAAAACCGTTACCAAACATTGGTTTGATGATCGTTCTAAATATAGAGACGTCGGCACATGGGAAGGGTCTGTCGACCGCTGATCGATGGTCTCTTTCCCAAGGTCATGAAAATGACCTGAATCATAGAACATTCCTTTGTCGAAGAGAAACAGGACGCCGTGGCGTCCTGTTTCTCTTTATGTACGAGGAAAATCCCTCTTACCTTTCTTTCCATCGCCTCTCCCACGCCAACAGCCGAGCCTTTCGTTTTAATCCACCTGCATAACCGGTTAGCGCGCCCTTTGCACCGACCACACGATGACAGGGAATAAGGAGGAGGATGGGATTGTGTGCAACAGCGTTGCCGACGGCTTGGGCGGACATGGTCGGACGGTGCAGGAATTTTGCCAATTCGTGAGCGATATCGCCATAGGTTTTTGTCTGACCGTACGGAATGTTTAACAGAATATCGTAGACCAAATGGCGAAAAGGTGTCGATGTTACGCGAAAAGAAGGAATAAAGTCTGGCTGTTGTCCTGAAAAATAAAGATCTAACCAGCGTTTTGTTTCCTGAAACATAGGTGGTTCGGGCTGGCTGCGAACCATATCGTAGAGTGAAGATTTGGGGGATAAAGAGCACTTCTCAGAAAAGTGTTCCTCCATCGAATGCCCTGAAGAAATTAGGTTATCGGTGGGAAGCGCATCCGGAAACGGCTCATCAAAAGATAGACCGAGAAGTGCGTTCTCATCGAAGGTCATCCGGAGGAGTCCGAGTGGAGAAGGATAAAAACGTTCGATAATAGTATAGGCAGAAATAGAATCTCTTTGATTCGTCTTCATCCTCCATCATCCTTTATGTAGGATTCGCATTTACCCCTGCGCACCCTTCCTGTTCCGAACAGAGGCGAGCCTGCATCACCAGTGGTTCACTCTCGGTTCTTGCCGGCTGCACGTCTATTTTTTGTGCCAATTCGCGGCTGATGCCCAGGCGCGTTTCTTTGACCACAACAATGTAGTTGCCCTGCACTTCATTCACGAGACGGATGCGGCTGCCGGGAACAAATCCAAGATTCATCAGCTGTTTTTGTAGTTTTTCGCGTCCTCCGATATGTACAATTTCATAGGTTTCACCCGGATTCGCTAAGAATAGTTTCATGGTACATCCTTTCAATGCCTATAACATAATGGCGATTATGTTTCGCCGACAACTTCATGCAAATCGTTCTACGTCCGTGACGAGATGATGCCGGATGACACCGGAAAACTCGTCTATTGCTCAAGAGATAGTTAGCTTTATCTAACATGATTTTACGCGCGACGTTGTTCTACGTCAAGGGCAATTTGCGCGGATATACGTCTATTGTGACTGGAAAAACCCCTTCAAATAAGCCAAAATAGAATCGGGAGGAAAGACGGATGACGCAATGGACCATACATGCCACGGCAGCTTTTGGGCTTGAGGCTGTGGTAAAAAGACAATGCGAAGCACTCGGCTTGGGACCTTGCCGTATTGAAGAGGGACATGTGCTGTTTGTCGGTGAAACCGAAGAGGTGATGCGAGCAAATTTGTATTTGGCAAGTGCCGATCGTGTGCTGATAGAGGTAGGGCGTTTTCCTGCCGAATGCTTTGATGCGCTTTTTGAAGGAACAAAAGCGTTAGATTGGACGATGTATTTGCCGCGCAATGCTCGTTTTCCCGTGCGGGCAAAAACGGTGCAATCTACGTTGGCATCCCCTTCGGATGTGCAGAAAATTGTAAAAAAAGCGGTGGTTGGCGCTTTACAACGACGCGACGCACTGGAGCATTTTCCGGAAGATGGCGCATTGTTTCCTATTGATGTGCTCCTTCGCCATAACGAATGCGTTATATGTCTGGATACCACCGGCGAAGGACTGTTTAAGAGGGGATATCGGTTGGAAAAAGGTGGAGCGCCATTGAAGGAAACTATGGCGGCGGCACTGATCGATCTTTCGGTTTGGACGATAGATCGTCCCTTCGCCGACGTCTTTTGCGGTTCGGGCACGCTTGTGATTGAAGCGGCGCGCAAAGCGCGAGGCATTGCGCCTGGCTTGGATCGCACTTTCCTGTTTCAACAATGGCCATGGATGGATGCCAAACAGTATAAGCAGTTACGACGGGAGGCTCTGGCAAGGGTCAAGACGGATTTGCAAGCCGAAATGCTTGGTTTTGATATCGATCCTGCCATGGTGCGCATAGCGCGTCATAATGCCGAGGAGGCGGGCGTTTCCGACATGGTGCGTTTTGTTAAACGGGACATGCGTGAAGTGGGATTGAGCGAAAACTTTGGGGTGATGGTGACCAATCCACCGTATGGAAAACGCCTCTCGCCAGTGGAAGGACTAGATGTGTTGATGCGCGATTTCGCTCGGCGTTTTCTCACGCTGCGCACATGGTCGGCATACGTCATTACCGCCATGCCGGAATTTGAAAAAGTAGTGGGAGAAGAGACCGGAAAAGAGGCGAGTCGTCGGCGAAAATTGTTTAATGGCGGAGAAGAAGTAACCTACTATCAATTCGTAGGGCCTGACCCGAAACGATTCCGCTAACCGTAGTGTTGCAAACGAATTCGCTGCACGCTGCGGATTCTCCTTCGCAACAGCCTTCGCTATGATAAGATAATGACGGGAAAGGCGAGGGAGAAACGCATGAAAAAAACGACAACAAAAGAGCCGATCTTTCTTACCGACACCACGATGTTGAACGCCATGGAAGACTATGTGCGTGTTGTCGATCGCAAAGGACAGATTCTTTTTGAAAACGAGGCTCTGCTGCGCTTTAATCAGGCGGAAAGCAAGGGGAGCCCTGTTTTTCCGCTGTCTACTGCGACAGGCCCGTTTTTGGAGCATACCGTCACAAGGACGGAGTTTTGTGTTGCCGGACACGTTTTTTCCGTGATGAATTCGCCCATCTATGAAGACGGCGAAGTGGTGGCAGCGATTCAGGTGTTTCGCGATACAACCATCCAGAACAACATTACGCTACAGCTGCTCAATCGAAATCGAAAATGGCAGAAAGAAATTGCGCTGGCACGCACCATTCAGACCAAGATGCTTCCCCGCATGAAGACGTTTGGCAATTTGCAGTTCGATTTTGCCTACATGCCCAGCGAAGAGCTTTCCGGAGACTTTTTCGACTTCGTTCCGTTAGGAGAAGGTCGTTTAGGGTTCTATATTTCCGATGTGGTAGGACACGGTGTTTCCGCTTCTATTTTGACCATGTTCGTTCGACAGACGATGCGTTCCATTCTTGAAGAAGAAAAAATACGTGAACCGGCGCAGGTTTTGGGTGCGCTTCGCGATCGGTTTTATGAAATACAAATGGATGACGGTCAATACTTTTCCCTGTTTTATGCGGTTTTTGATACCGTTAAGAATACATTGACCTATGCGAATGCCGGACATCACTGTTTGCCCATGGTGGAGTGTGCCGGCGAGTTGGAGACATTATACGCCACCGGTCGGCTGATTTCCCCCGTTCTCTTGAAAGGGTATACGTACGAACAGCATTGCCGTCCGATGCGCAAAGCCGATCGCTTTCTCTTTTTCACCGATGGCGCGGTCGAAGCGAAGAATGCATTGGGCATGGAATATGGCGAAGAAAATTTGCGCCGTTTATTGTTACACACAACCAAAAACACATTATCGACAATTGTCCATGATTTGCGTCAATATACCGGAGAGCAGCTCAAGGACGACATTGCCATTGTGTATGTGGAAAATCAAAGGAGGAAGGTATGAAGCTCGATTTGACACAAGCGGGAACTGCGAAGGCACGGGAAGACAAAAAAGAACAGGTGTTGGCTGCGCTAAAAACACTGGTGGAGAAAACCGGCGCGGGCAACGACTTTTTAGGTTGGGTAGATCTGCCAGAAGAGATAGATCCGAAAGAACGGGAACAAATTCGCCAAGCGGCGGAGCGCATCCGAAACGAAGCCGAAGCATTGGTGGTTATCGGCATTGGTGGATCGTATCTCGGTGCACGCGCTGTGATCGAAGCGCTTACGCCTTCCTACAAAAAAAACGAACCGGAAATCCTCTTCGCAGGAAATCAGTTGAGTGCCGAAGAAACTGTTGCGCTGTTAAACCATCTTCGCGGTAAGCGTTTTGCTATTAATGTCATCTCCAAGTCCGGCACAACGACAGAGCCGGCGGTAGCGTTCCGTCATTTTAAGGCATTATTAGAGGAAAATGTCGGCAAAGAAAAAGCAAAATCCCTCATTTTTGCCACGACCGATCGGGCGCGTGGCGCACTAAAGACCATGGCGGACGCGGAAGGCTATGAGTCTTTCGTTGTTCCCGACGACATCGGCGGACGCTTTACCGTACTGACGGCGGTGGGACTTTTGCCGATTGCCGCCGCAGGGATCGACGTAGATGCCCTTATTGAGGGAGCAAGAACCATGCGCAAAATCGCGCTCGAGGCCGATTTTGAAGCGAATCCGGTGCTGCGTTATGCGGCTTCGCGGCTGGCGCTCATGGAACAGGGCAAAAGCATTGAAATTCTCGTTGCCTACGAACCGAAGATGCACTATGTTCAGGAATGGTGGAAACAGCTGGCAGGCGAGAGCGAAGGCAAAGAGGGAAAAGGACTATTTCCGGCGTCGGTCAGCAATACGACCGATTTGCATTCGTTAGGGCAATGGATTCAAGAAGGCCCGCGCGTTTTATTTGAGACCGTAGTATGGTTTGCCGAAGCGAAGGAGGATGTGGCAGTACCACCGACCGCAGATAATTTAGACGGTTTGAATTATTTGGCAGGCAAGACCATGCACGAGGTCAATGAGCAGGCGATGGAGGCGACCCGTCAGGCGCATTACGATGGGGATGTGCCGAATCATCTGCTGGTTTTCCGAAAATTGGATGCAGAAAACCTCGGCGCTTTATTGTATTTCTTTGAAGCGGTGATTGGCGTAACTGGTTATGCCATGGGCGTTAATCCCTTTAATCAGCCGGGCGTTGAGCAGTACAAGAAAAACATGTTCCATCGGTTGGGAAAACCGGGCTTCTAACCCCGGATTTCCCCTACGAATAAGGTAAGGAGGAAAAATGGCGACTCCCCATATTCAAGCAGAGAGAGGCGAAATTGCCGAGAAAATACTATTGCCGGGTGATCCGCTGCGGGCAAAATTCATTGCTGAGACGTTTTTGACAGATCCTGTGTGTTTTAATCGCGTCCGCAATATGCTGGGCTATACCGGCACGTATCGCGGAGAGCGCGTTTCCGTCATGGGGACGGGCATGGGGATGCCTTCCCTTTCCATCTATGCGTATGAACTCATTCACACCTATGGCGTGAAGAAGCTGATCCGCGTTGGTTCGGCAGGCGCAATGCGTGAAAACCTCAATATCTATGATTTGGTCCTTGCCGAGGGGGCGTGCACCGATTCGCGCATTGCCTTTCCCTACGATTTGAATGGAACCTATTCTGCCATCGCTTCGTGGGCATTACTTTCACGCGCGGCAAAGGCGGCTGAAGCACAGGGAAAAACGGCACATGTAGGGAATGTTTTTTCCACAGACGTCTTTTACAATCCCTTAAACAGTCGGGAAGACCATTGGAAAAAATGGGCAGAAATGGGCTGTCTGGCAGTGGAAATGGAAACCTATGCGCTGTATGCGTTAGCCGCTGCTTCCGGCGTAGATGCCTTGAGCATTCTTACGATTTCCGATTCGCTTGTCAGCGGAAATGAGACCACGGCGGCAGAACGACAGAATAGTTTTCAAGCCATGATGGAGATTGCGCTGGCGGTGTAATGAAAACAGTGCTGTGACGAGGAAGATCGATTAACCGTTTTTGCCGTAACGTAAGGCAGAGAGCACTCGAAAACGGTTCATTTTGGGAAGAAGATAAGGGAAAGAAACAGAAATGAGGGAACTATGCAGATCAATCGAATGATCGATCACACGTTGCTCAAGCCGGAAGCACAGCCGGAAGAGATTGAAAAACTTTGTGTTGAAGCATTGCAGTATCACTTTTATTCGTGCTGCGTGAACGGTTCGTTTGTCGCCCAGGTACACGGCAGGCTTGTCGGTTCCGACGTGAAGACATGCTGCGTGGTTGGTTTTCCGCTCGGCGCAATGTCCACAGCGGCAAAAGCGGCTGAGGCGCGCGATGCGGTAGCAAACGGCGCAGACGAAATTGATATGGTGATTCACATCGGCGCATTGAAACGTGGCGATACCGAATACGTTCGTGAAGATATTGCCCAAGTGAAGAAAGCCTGCGGGAATCGTACATTAAAAGTCATCTTAGAGACCTGCCTGCTGACCGATGAAGAAAAATCGCTGGGCTGTGTTCTTGCCATTCAGGGCGGCGCAGGTTTTGTAAAAACCTCAACCGGTTTTTCGACCGGCGGAGCAACTGTTCACGATGTGCGCCTGATGAAAGAGACCGTGGGCGATACGGTAGAAGTTAAGGCTTCCGGCGGAATTCATACTGCAGAAGAAGCGATGGCAATGATCGAAGCCGGTGCGACACGCATCGGAGCAAGCGCAGGCATCGCCATTGTAGAAGGAATGAAGTAACGAAAACGAGGCATTCATGCATCGAAAAGAAGACGTTCAGCTGCTCAACATGGTTATGTTGGAACGTGCAGACGGCGCGGTTTTGGTGTTGGACAAAGTGAAAAAAGAAGGTTGGGAGGGACTCACTTTTCCGGGTGGAAAGGTAGAGCCGGAGGAGAGCCTGACCGATGCCATGCGTCGTGAGGCATGGGAAGAAACAGGGCTTACGTTGGGGCGTGTGGAACTTGTCGGCATGGTACATTGGCTGCATCAGGATAAACCATTTCGTCAGCTTGGCCTGTTATATCGATGTGCTGATTTTTCGGGCGAAGTGAAAGAAAGTCCGGAAGGCACTTTACAATGGATGCCGTTTACCACGTTTCTCACTACGCAGCCCAAAAGCGAATCCATGGACGAGATGCTGGAAGTGTATCAAGGAAGAGCAAAAGAGGTGTTGATTACCGTTACCGACGGAAAAAAAGGCGAGGTCACCTTTATCCGGTGATGGCGCGCCGTAGAGGAGGAAGCCATGGATCAAACGGAAGCGATGCAAAAAGCAAAGGCGTGGGTGAAAACGAGTTCTCACATTGTCTTTTTCGGTGGCGCAGGCGTTTCCACGGCTTCGGGCATTCCCGACTTTCGCTCGGAAAATGGACTGTATCATACCATGAAACGGGCGCATTTGCCGGAATACTATTTCAGCCATGAATTTAGCGTGGAAGATCCGGATGGCTTCGCCGATTTTACGCGCGAATGTATTCTCAGTTATCAGGTTGAGCCCAGCGGGGCACATATTGCGCTGGCGCATTTAGAGCAGCAAGGCAAGTTAGAGGCGGTGGTCACACAAAATATTGATAGTCTCCATCAATGTGCAGGAAGTCGACGCGTTTTGGAAATCCACGGCAATATGGCGCACATTTACTGTCCCTCCTGCGGTCATGTTATGGCGACAGACGAATTTATGGCAGGAAAAGGGCGCGTATTGTGCCCCGTCTGTGGAGATATTTTGCGTCCAGATGTGGTGCTATACGGAGAACCTCTCCATGAAGAAGTATTTCTCGCTGCGGTGGAAGCGATTCGTCGGGCGGATACGCTCATTGTCGGCGGAACGTCGCTTGTGGTATATCCTGCCGCGGGATTAGTAAACTACTATCGCGGTCATCAATTTATTCTTCTTAATCGCGATCCGACACCGGCAGATTCTCGTGCGGATATTGCCATACATGGCGATATTGCAGAAATATTGCCCGCTTTGGTAGAAGATGGCGAAGAAGGCGAATAAAAGAGACTCTTTTCGGCAGGAGGAAGGTATTAAATTCGGACAGGAGGGCGGAATGACGTTTACACACCTCCATTTGCATACACAGTTTAGTTTGCTGGACGGTTTTTGCCGCATTGATCGGTTGATGGATACCGTGCGCAAACAGGGCATGGATGCCGTCGCCATAACGGATCACGGCAACATGTTCGGTGTGATTCAATTTTATAAAGCGGCCAAAGATGCCGGCATCAAGCCCATCATCGGGTGTGAAGTATATGTGACAGAGGACCGTCTCAATCACAAAGACCGCACGCGCTATCATCTGGTTTTGCTGGCGGAAAATGAGACCGGTTATCATAATCTTATGAAAATTGTCTCCACCGGTTGGGTGGAAGGCTTCTATTATAAACCGCGCGTAGACTTTCCCACACTGGAGAAATATCACGAGGGTTTGATTGCACTCTCGGCGTGCCCTTCCGGCGAAAGCCGCAAAAATGCGCCGGCAAGTCCGCTCTCCCCGGGAAAAAAAAACCCCACGGTGCC
>NZ_CABTXF010000013.1 GCF_902488755.1 uncultured Murdochiella sp.
CACGTGGGTTCGAATCCCACCTTCTCCGTAGTTGAAAATGTCCGTCCTTGCTCTTACAAGGAAACGGGCATTTTTTATTGCCTGTGTTATTTTCTTTCATCGCTCTACGCCACCACCTATCACTCCGACATCCGATAGTGTGCGACAATATCTTGACGGTTTTCGAGAATATCTTGCTCATAGCCGCGCTGTGTAGGCGAACCGTTATGCAGCACGTAAGGGACGCCGTGAGCATTACGGCGATCGGATACCATCCCAATGTGGTCTTCAAAAATGACGATGTCGCCGCCCTGCCATTCGTCGATATCGGCAAAGTCCGTTGCTTTTGGTATCGCATGGTGAGCGAAAAAGACCTTTAGATTACGCACGCGGCGAAAGTCAATGTTGGCATCCGGCTGCGCAATGTCGTAGTCCTGGGGATGCTTCGCCACATCGTCCGCCACCAGCGTTTTAAGGTCATAGCCGGCATGTAGCAGCGAAAAGGCGACTACATCCGTACAAACGCCGTACTCGTCGTCCGGATACCCGTTCGGATAGTAGCGGCTTTCATACTGGGGATTGGTGGAGAGATAGGCAATGGTTTCTTGAAGAATATCCGTTTGGTCGTCGATGCCGTCGCCGTCTTTATCCACTGTGCTGTGAATCGGTGGGAGAGATTCTCCATAGGCGTCCGGAAGACGGTGGAAACCATGGGCATAGAAGGGCTGCGTTAGCCAAAGACCGCTGCCGAGGAGAAGAAGGAGAAATAGCACAAGAAAACGCCGCTTTTTTCTCGGCTTGCGATGTCCTGTCTTACGAACCGCCTTTTTGGCAGTCGTGCCTTTCTGTCGAGGGAGAGAGGAACGGCATGTCATGTGCGCCTCCTTTTCTTTGGCTTTTTTATAAGGGTTCTTTCTTGTAGTGTACATCGTGTTTTTTCGCATTCGGCGCTTCTCTATTAAGAATTGATTAAGATTGGTATTTTGGCGGAACAACCTCACCATTTCTGTTCGAGTTGTAACACCGGTCTTTTTCATAAGAGCCGGCAAATGGTACAATGAAAAAAACACGGCGCATCGCTCTCGACTGCGCCATATCGGTGAAACAGAATGGAGAAATCATGACAAAGGAGAACAACAAGGCGACTGCCGTCGCCATTCAGGACACGTATGGCGAGCGCTTCCAGCACTGCTGGGGATGCGGTCCCAAAAACGAAGAGGGAATGCACATTCAATCGTATCCGACCGAAGACGGCGAACAGTGCATCTGCCGTGTGACTCCGGCGAAACAGTTTACGGGTGGTGTGCCGGCAAATCTTTTTGGCGGAATGATTGCGATGATTTTCGACTGTCATGGCACGGCTTCGGCGGCGTGGTTTCGGCATCGCGAAAACGGACAGACGCTGACGGCAGAAACGGTCATCGGACGCTGCATTACGGCGCATCTCGAAGTGGACTTCAAGAAACCTGTACCGATGGACAAGGAAGTCACCGTTACCGCAACAGCCGAAGAAATCGGCGAACACAAAGTCATCGTCGCCATGGAAATGGTCGCCGACGGCGAACTTCGCGCCAAAGCGCGCATGGTGGCGGTGGGGGTAAAGGATACGATGTAATCGCTGCCGATAAGGATCTCCAATTCGATTGGCGGACAGACGTTAAAAACAACCTATTAAAGCGGTGCGCATGGAAGACGGGCACAAGCGTATTTCTCGATCTTTTTTATCGGATCGAGAAGAAAAATCGCTTGCGTCCGTTTTTACTTTGGAGTAGAGTACAAGAAGAAAGAGTTAGTTATAACTAACAAAAGAGGTGGGAAAGACGAAACAACCAGATGCGGATGCTTTGGTTCGGCAAAAACGACGAATCGAGGCGGCGGCGCGGCGACGAGTTACGTTCGCCCATCCCATCAATACGGAGGGAAAAAATGATTACGATACGCCATTTACATAAGTTTTACGGAGAAGGGGAAAATCGGGTAGAGGTCTTAAAAAACTTGGATTTAACCATTTCCGATGGGGAAGTGGTTTGCCTATTAGGTCCATCCGGTTCGGGAAAATCGACATTGCTCAATATTTTGGGTGGCATTGAAGATATCGATGAGGGCGAGGTGATGGTTTCCGATGTTGCTTTGCATAAGGTAGGGAAAAAAGCACGGGAGCAGTATCGGCGACATCACGTGGGCTTTGTTTTCCAATTTTATAACCTCATCAGCAATCTGAATGTGAAGGAAAATATCGAGGTGGGCGCTTACTTGTCTGCACATCCGCTGAGCGTTGATGAGACCATCGATACATTGGGTCTGCGCGATCAAATCCATAAATATCCCAATCAGATTTCCGGAGGGCAGGCGCAGCGAACCTCAATTGGGCGCGCGATTGTCAAGAATCCTTCGTTGTTGTTGTGCGACGAACCCACCGGCGCGTTGGATTACGAAAGTGCAAAAGATGTGTTGGGGCTGATTGAAAAACTGAAAGAAAAATACCATCCTATCATTATTATTGCCACGCATAATACGCAGATTGCGCAGATGTGTAACACGACCATCCGCCTGCATAACGGATCGATTTTGGAAGTCACAACGAATCCAAAACCGCTTTCGGCGAAGGAGGTGAGCTGGTAATGCGAAATCCGATGCATAAGCGCATCCCTCGGATGTTGCTTCACCAACCGGCGCAGTATGTGCCGTTGTTTTTGCTGTTGCTCATTACGATTGTTTTTTGCTCCGCCTTTTTCTTAGTACAAGGGTCGGTCGAACGCCTGTATTACGACTTTATCGATCGCGCCAATGTGGAGGACGGACGCTTTACAACGCTTTTGCCATTGAGCGATTCAATGTGGAAACGTCTGGAAGAGAAGGACATCCAGCTGGAAAAAGCCTATTATACCGAGGCGAAGGACGGAGATGCCAACGTACATCTTTATGCCATACGACAGAAAATCAATCTTCCCGACGTGATTTCCGGACGTTTGCCGAAAAAAAATGACGAGGTGGCGCTGGATAGCAATTATGCCAAGGAACACGGTTATCAATTGGGACAGAAAATTACGCTTAGCGGACATGAAATGCGCTTGGTAGGTACAGTAGTCCTTCCGGATTATACCGCCATGATGCCCAGTCGCGCCGATCTCGTGATGGATACGAAGAATTTTGGCGCGGGCATTGTCAGCGAAGAAGGACTTTCACGTTTTGAACAGCAGGGGTTGCAATACAATTATGTCTATTGCGAGCAGAAAACTGCCAAAACAAAAAAAGAAGCCAATGACACGCTGAAAGAAATCACCAAAACGATTTACGAAGATACTGTCTTGACCGAAGCGATGACGAAAGACCAGAATAAGCGCATCTCCTACATGATGGACGATATGGGAGGCGATGTCCCCATGATGCGCACGGTACTGATTCTGGCGATAGTGTCCATCGCCTTTGTGTTCACCATGCAGACTCGCAATCAGATTCTATCCGAAGCAAGCGCCATCGGAACGCTCATGGCATCGGGCTATACCCGTCGGGAACTGATTGTTCACTATATGCTGCTGCCGACAATGGCGGTGCTTTCCGCCGCGGTGCTGGGCAATCTTTTTACGTATACGGTTGGTTATAAGCTGTATGTCAATCTTTATTACGACTCGTTTTCGCTTCCAGTTTTCCACCCCCTGTTTCATGCGCGCGCGTTTTTGTGGACCACGCTTCTCCCTGCTGTCCTCGTCATGTCCATTCAATTTCTGATGCTGACGATTAAGCTGCGCCTGCGCCCGTTGCGCTTTTTGCGTCATGAGTTGGGGCGAAAACCGCGGGTTTCCAAGATGCACTTATCCGGCTTACCTTTCTTTTCTCGCTTGGGCTTTCTTTCGCGCTATCGGTTGAAGGTGTTACGCCACAACAAGCTGAATGTGCTGGTTCTGCTATTCGGCGTGACGCTCTCGAGCGTTTTTCTTTGCTTTGGTTTGGGACTGCGCCCACTTTTTGAGCGTCACGCGGAATTGATGCAAAAGGAATTTCCGGCAAAAGTGCAGACCTTTGTTCGTCCGACGGCGGCAGCGGATATCACTGAGGGAAAAGCGGAAAAATTCGGGTATGCCGCGTTCGATCTTTCTGTTGAGGGAGATATTCATCCGTTTACGCTCTACGGCGTTTCCCCCAGAAGTCGTTATTTCGATGCCAAAGAAATAGATGCGCTTCAAGAAGGAGAAATTCAGGCTTCGGAGGGTCTCATGAAACGGTTTGGCTTCGTTGAAGGAGATCGCATTACGGTCGCCAATCCCTATACAGGAAAATCGTATGTTTTTTGTATTCGCACGATGCGAAAGCAAGCGGTTACGCTTTCTGCGTATATGCCGCTCGCCTCATTTAATTCCGTCATGGGATACGACAAGGACGCATTTTCCGGCTACTATTCGGAACAAACGCTACCGCTTGAACCTGCAGCCGTTGTTTCGAGCATTGACCGGCAAAGCGTAGGCAAAGCCGCCGATCATTTTCTTGACACGTTTGGACAGATAATTGTTCCGATTATCGTCGTAGCGGTTTTGTTTTATTTCATTTTTATTGACTTCTTATCCAAAGCGATTGTGGATAAGGCAAAAACGGAGATCGCGTATCTCAAGATATTCGGTTTTACGGACGCCGAAACGACCGGTGTGTATTTGCGCGCGACCGGCATGGTGCTTGGCGTATTCTTGCTGGTATTACCATTTATTCTGCGCTCCGCATTGACCGTTTTGCTGACTGTCTCGTTGAAAAAACTTGATGCCTACATGGACCCACAGCTTCCCATGTACATCTATTATCTGGTGAGTGCGACCGGCGCAGTGCTCTTCTTCTTGGTGCAAGCCTTGCAGAAGCGCAAAATTGCGAAAATCAGCATGACCGAGACATTGAAAGAGATGTAGCGCAGTTTGCGTAGCACCAAAGAAAGAGAGGTAAAAATTGAAACAACGAAAACAACCTTCTACCATTCGTCGCTTACTTGCTTTCGCAGGAAAATATAAGGCGTTAACCATTCTTGGATTGGTTCTTTCAGGCATCGCCATGGCGTTAAGTGTAGTTCCTTATTTGTGCATTTGGTTTGTGCTTCGCGATCTGCTTGCTGTTGCGCCGCAATGGAACGAAGCCACGGGCTTATTTCATTATGGAAAAACTGCCTTCCTTTTTGCGTTTTTAGGATTGGTGACCTATTTTGCGGCTCTCATGTGTACGCATTTTGCGGCTTTTCGTACCGCCGCAAATATTCGCAAGCAGGGGATGGAGCATTTGATGCGCGTTCCGCTAGGCTTCTTCGATTTACATCCAAGTGGTTTTTTGCGTAATCGCTTGGATGCCGGGGCGGCGGATACGGAGACGTTGTTGGCACATAATCTTGCGGATACGGTTGGCACAGTGGTTCTTTTTATCACCATGGTAATTTTGCTTCTTGCATTTGATTGGCGCATGGGCATGGCGTGTATGCTGGCAGCGGTGATTTCTTTGCTTGCGATGTTTTCCATGATGGGAGGTAAGAACAGCAAGCGGATGGCGGAATACCAAGAAGCGTTAGATGAGACGAGCAAGGCGGCAACGGAATATATACGTGGTATACCGGTTGTGAAAATATTCCAACAAAGCATTTATACATTTCGCACATTCAAACAAGCCATCGAGATGTATAGTGATAAAGCGGATCAGTATCAGGGAGAGGTTTGTCGTTTTCCGCAATCTGTTAATTTGACGTTTACAAAGAGCGCTTTTGTATTCTTGCTTCCGGCAGCATTTCTGCTGATGCCAACAGCAGAACACAAGGAATCATTTGCCCTCTTTTTAACCAATTTTGCCTTTTACGCTGTCTTTTCGGCTTTGCTTTCCACTGCGCTTGCGCGCATCATGTTTGCGGCTGGAGGACTGCTTCAGGCAGACATAGCGATGAGTCGCATCGATACGGTATTTTCCGCGCCTCTTCTTCCGGTAACGGAAAACCCCGTTATGCCAGCTCATTATGCGATACGCTTTGAGGATGTCTCCTTTACATATCCGGAAGCAAAGGAAGCGGCGCTTTCCCATATCTCTTTTACGGCTAATGAAGGAGAAAAATTGGCGTTAGTCGGTCCCTCAGGAGGAGGAAAAACGACGATTGCCAGCCTGATTCCCCGTTTTTGGGATGTGACCTCCGGCAGGGTCTCTATTGGCGGAATAGATGTGCGACAGATGGAGTTGCATGTTCTTATGAAACGTGTTGCATTCGTTTTTCAACAGAATCGTCTTTTTCCGCTTTCCATTGCGGAAAATGTACGTGTGGCGCGTCCAAGTGCTACGCGGGAAGAAATATATGCGGCTTTGGAAGCGGCGCAATGCAAGACGATCATAGAGAAACTTCCCCAAGGTATGGATACGGTTCTGGGCACGGAAGGCACCTATCTCTCCGGCGGAGAACAGCAACGTATTGCGATTGCCAGAGCGATCCTCAAAGATGCGCCAATCGTCGTATTAGATGAAGCGACAGCGTTCGCTGATCCCGAAAATGAGCAGGCTATTCAATGTGCATTTCGATCCTTGTTGAAAAATAAGACCGTCCTTTTTATTGCGCATCGCCTTTCTACGGTGGTCGATGCGGATCGCATTTTAGTTATTGCAAAATCGCAAATAGCCGAAGAAGGTAAGCATCAAGAGTTAATACAGCGTCAGGGACTTTACTCGAAAATGTGGAACGATTATCAGCAATCCTTGCAATGGAAGATTGGGAAAAGAGAGGAGTAACCATGTTTGGGAAAGCCTTTCAACGCAAATATGCTCTTACCGAGCAGGGCGTGAAAAATATCAAAAAAGGTGTCTGGTGGACCGTAGTTGTTGATCTTGTCGTCATGGGTGGAATTAGCATTCTTTATCTGTTGATGCGTGATTGGATGGCATATTGGCTGGAGGACGAACCCATGCCGTCGTTTACCGTTTATTTTTGGATGACGGTGTTCTTTCTTGTCCTCTCGTTAGCTACGCATTACCAGCAATATCGAGCTACCTACGGTCTTGTTTATGGCGAAGTGCGCAATGTTCGCATACGCTTAGCGGAAAGTATGCGAAAGCTACCTTTGCATTTTTTTGCCAAGCGCGACTTGGCAGATCTCAGCGAGACAGTCATGAGTGACGTTAATCGTCTTGAACATGTTTGGAGCCATGTCTTGGGCTATTTATACGGTTCCTTCATTTCTACTACGATTATTGCGGTCGGTTTATTTTTACAGGACGTGCACCTTGCTATTGCTTGTTTATGGGGCGTTCCTGTTGCTTTTACATTATTGTTCAGTAGCCGTGTACTGGCTAAACGTCTATCCGAAGAAGGAAAAAAAGCGGCGCTTCATGTTTCGGATACTATGCAGGATATGCTTGAGAATGTACGCGAAATTCGTGCGAATTGTCAGGAAGTGTCGTTTTTACAACGCTTTTTCTTCGCTGTGGATGGGCAGGAAAAAATCATGCGAAAGGGAGAATTTGTTGTCGGCATATTTGTGAACGCAGCAAGCGTGATTATGCGATTGGGCGTTGCCACGACTATTCTTGTTGGTGCAAGTCGCATTGCTTCCGGAAAGATTTCTTTCATGACGCTGTTTCTTTTTATGCTGGTCATTTCCCGTGTTTACGCACCATTTGATCAGAGCTTAGCGTTGATTGCTGAGTTATTCATCTCGCACATATCGGCGGAACGTCTGATGGAGATTGAGGATACCCCTGTTGCACAGGGTAGTGAAGCCTTTCCTTCTCATCGCCATGACATTACATTTTCTCATGTTTCGTTCCGTTATGAGCAGGAAGAGGTGCTTCACGATGTCTGTTTTACCGCGCCGGAAGGAAAAGTCACTGCGCTTATCGGTCCGTCGGGTTCGGGAAAAAGCACTTGTGTTCGCTTGGCGGCACGTCTTTGGGATGCCGACGAAGGAACCGTCGCCGTTGGAGGCATCAACGTGACATCTATCGACCCGGAAGTTCTTCTTTCTGATTTTTCCATGGTTTTTCAGGAAGTTATGCTTTTTGATGATACGGTTATGGAAAACATCCGCTTGGGAAGAAGAGGCGCGAACGATGCCGAGGTCATTGCAGCGGCAAAAGCGGCAAATTGTGATACTTTTGTAGAACGTCTTCCGCAGGGATATGATACGCCTATTGGCGAAAATGGCACTCGCCTTTCGGGCGGAGAACGGCAGCGAATCTCTATCGCTCGTGCGCTGCTGAAAAATGCTCCGATTGTGCTGCTTGATGAAGCGACCGCTTCTCTTGATGTGGAAAATGAAACACAAGTGCAGGAAGCTTTGTCCCACTTATTGGTGAATAAGACCGTTCTGGTGATTGCCCATCGTATGCGCACAATCGAGGCAGCGGATTACATCGTTGTTTTCGACCACGGAAAAGTGAGGGAGACCGGTTCACCATCGGCGCTGTTAGCTGATGAAAATAGTTTCTTTTCCCGCATGAGTCGCCTGCAGCGCCGATCGGCGGAATGGAAAGCATAATCGCCATCGCTTCTCTATGATGAAAAAAAATACACGGAAAGAGGTGCAGTGTATCGGTTGCTGGATACCGAAATTATTCCGGCAGAAGGTGTTCAGACTATGCTGGATGGCGACTGGGATGTAACATTTTACACGTGTACTGTTTTTAATGTTACGCGCCTGACATGTCGGTATGAGCTCATTTCTTTTAACCCTGCGCACATGGCAAACAACAAATGATTTGTTCATAACCAACGCAAAGCCCCCGAAACGTTCGTTTCGGGGGGTTTGCTCTGCTTTTCTATTTTCGCGTCGGAGGTAGGAGGCTCCAACGTTTTTACCAACCGGTATGTACGCTTTTCTTCGGAGGTAGGAGGCGCCGGAGAAAAGCAACCGGTGGGGAAAAGAGATTACTTGTTGGATGAATCCGCTTTATACGCAGCGTCTTTGTCCGCATCGCTTGCCAGAACCTGCGCGATACGTTCATCCAGCATCTTTTTGGCGTTACCTTCCGCAATGGAGCCGAGGATGGGATCGCCGACGATGTTGCCGTCACGGTCTACGACGATGGTCGTGGGGAAAGTCATGATGTTCTTTACAAACTTACCGGCTTCGCTGTCCGAGGCAAAGGTAAGGTTCGGATAGGTTGCGTTTTTCTTTTGCAGAATGCTCTTGGCTTCGGCAATCGCGTCTTTATCGCCATCCAGCGTGAAGGAGTTGATACCGATGACCGTGCCGTCCTTTTCCTTTAACTGCTTATGCAGGGCATCCAGCTCGCCCAGCTCGCCGATGCAGGGATTGCAGGTGCTGAACCAGAAGTTGATGACGGTGACGGAATGCTGGCGGAAGATGCCGGAATCGACGTTGTTGCCGTCCAAATCTTTACCGGTGAAATCGGGGAAAGGAGTGGTGGCACCCTGTTTTGCGCCGCCTTTATCGGCTTCCCCTTTGTTCTCTTTCGGCGCTTCTTTTTCCAGTGCCATGATTTTATCTTCAATTTTGCGGATTTCTTCCGCGCCGGCTTTCAAGGTTTTCAACTCTTCTTCGGTGAATTTGTCTTTTGCGCTCTCGATAGTTTGCAGCAGGAAGTCGCCATAGTTGGTGCCGTCCGAAATCATGCCGGAGTTCTTATTCGCCGCAAGGAATACTTTGTCCCAGAGGTCTTTATCTTTGCTGAAAATGGCGTTTTCCTGGTCGTGCAGTTCCGCCAACTTGGCATCGACATCCGAACCACCTTTTTCTGCCGTGGGATCCGTTTTTCCGGCTTCCGCTGCAGGAACGCTCATGCCGCTGTCCGGCATTTCGCTGCTTTCGGCAGGTTTCTTACCGCCACATGCGGCAAGGCCAATCACCAGACCGGCGGTCAACAATACTAAAGGTAATTTTTTCGTGTTCATTTTTTTCTCCTTTACGGTTTTACGGTTGCTTTACTGCTTTTTTCTTTCGTTTCTATGATGGTTCGCTCAACTTCTACTTTTCTGCGACAACCGGTTTTTCCGGTTTGGCGGCTTCGAGCGCCTTTTTCTTGGCGCATCCCAGTCCGTAGCGGAAATGGAGCGCACCGGTAGGACAGGCGTTGATGCACATGCCGCAGCGGATACATTCCGTATGGGCAGGCGTTTTTAATACGTCCACATCCATTTTGCAGGCCTTTGCGCATTTTCCGCAGGAAACGCAGCGGTGTTCTTCGACCTGAATCTGCAAGAGGGATATGCG
This sequence comes from uncultured Murdochiella sp., assembly GCF_902488755.1. GTDB lineage: Bacteria > Bacillota > Clostridia > Tissierellales > Peptoniphilaceae > Murdochiella. The sequence goes on from NZ_CABTXF010000013.1 coordinate 10,149, forward strand.
GTTGAACAGAGCATAAAATGCGCCCAGCGGGCAAATCCATTTACAGAAGGGACGGAAGAAGAGGATGCTCAGGACGATGACCGTCAGCAAAATGCCCAACTTCCAGGTGAAGAGTGTTCCCAGTGCTGCGCGGATACCGCTATTGACCAGCGAAAGTGGAATAGCACCTTCCAATACGCCCTGCGGACAGAGGTATTTACAGAAGTAAGGATCCCCCAGCCCGATTTCATTCACCAACAACAGTGGTAACAGAAAGACCATGACGACCAGAATGATGTATTTTAGGTACGTCAGAGGGCGAAGCCGCTTAGTCGAGAACTTTTTCGTCGGAATTTTATGCAACAATTCCTGAAACCAGCCGAACGGACATAAGAAGCCGCAGATGAAGCGACCGAGCAATACGCCGATGAGGATGAGAATGCCGGTTATGTAGTACGAAAAGCGAAATTTGGAAGATCCGACCACAGCCTGAAAAGAGCCGATGGGACAGGCACCGGAAGCTGCCGGACAGGAATAGCAATTGAGTCCCGGCACACAGACCATTTTTCCGTTTCCTTGATAGAGCTTCCCACTGAAGAAGTTCGGCAGATGGATATTGGTCAGCAGCGCCGCGCCTGCTTGTCCCCATCCGCGGAAGCGAGAAATAAACCGCGATTTGCTTTTCTTTGGATCAGCCAATGCCTACACACTCCATGCATAGACGAATGGCTTTAGCGAGGACAGTCTGTACCTCGCCGCGCATGGCACCAAAGACGATCATTCCCACCGCGGCGACGAGAAGGCTGATCTGGGTGATGCTACGTTTTTTTGTCTTCATGGCGACTCCTTTCTTGTTGACGACAAACAGAATAGCAGATGGCACATAAAGATGATGTTAAGAAGTGGACGAAAGATGGTGTTAGGAACAGGACGTGTGCTATACTGCATCCAAAATGGAGGATCGTATGCGTTTATTACTTGTGGAAGATGAACCTTTTTTAAGCGACAGCATTGCCAAAAGTTTGCGTCGCCAAGGTTATAGTGTGGATATATGCGCGGATGGCGAGGCGGCTTTGGATGCGGTTTTGGACGAACCGTATGATTTGGTGCTTTTGGATTTGAATTTGCCGAAGGTGGATGGCATGACTGTTTTGCGCACTCTTCGCGAAGAGGATTTGACAACGCCGGTTCTGATTCTTTCGGCGCGCAGTGAAATTGCGGATAAGGTAAATGGTTTGGATGCCGGAGCGAATGATTATCTTTCTAAGCCTTTTCATCTGGAAGAATTAGCGGCACGGGTGCGCAGCCTTTTGCGCCGCGATTTTATTCAGCAGGAAGTGTGTTTGCGCTTTGGCGAGCTGACGTTTGATACACGCACGCGCACGGCTTCCGTCGGAGAACAGGTTATTGCGCTGACAAAAAAGGAGAGTGGCATTTTGGAGTATCTGCTTCTGCATCCGGGACGTCCGGTCAGTCAAGAAGAGTTGATGGAGCATGTCTGGGATGGCAGTGTGGACAGCTTCAGCAATGCCATTCGCGTACACATCAGTGCTCTGCGCAAAAAGTTGCGTGCGGCGCTCGGCTATGATCCGGTGCGCAATCGCATCGGGGAAGGCTATCTTTTAGGAGGACCAACGTCATGATTCGTCGTTCCTTACAATGGCGCATTGCGCTGATGACTTCGCTTCTTATTGCGACGAGCTGTATGACCATGATGCTGCTTTTGGGCGGCTCCGGACTTCGTCGCATGGAAGAGATCGGAAGAAATTTACTGGCCTTGGAATTACAAATGGATTCGACGGAGAAAGACAATCGGTCTTCTTCTCCGGATAGCGACGATTCCGCCGCTTCGGTGCATGTTCCGTCGGCTTCGTTTGATCCCCAGAATATGAGTCGGGAAAAGAATCTGACGATTGTTATCGGTGAGGCGCAGGCACAGTTTACGATGACTAATTGGTATGTGACCATTGGCGTAACGTTACTTAGTGGCATTATCGCCTATTTTGTGAGTGGTCGTGCGCTTCGCCCGCTGGAAGATTTTTCTTCGCAGATTGAAAAAGTACAGTTGACGAATCTGGAGGATATGCACGTCAGTACCGATACGCTTGCGGAGTTTCGCTCCATCGCGGATTCTTTTAATGATATGTTGGATCGTCTGCATGTTGCCTTTGCGGCACAGCGTCAGTTCACGGGCAATGCTGCCCACGAATTGCGCACACCGCTTGCGCTTTTGCAAATGCGTCTTGATGCTTTTGCAGAGGAGCATCCGGACATGGATGACGAGTTGCGCCACCTTATTACTTCCCTTCGGGAACAGACAGAGCGTTTGGCAGAGACGGTGACGATTCTTTTAGAGATGAGCAGCGCACGCTATATTCCGCGCACGGATTACGTTTCTCTTTTGCCGATGTTGGAAGAAATCGTGACGGATCTCACGCCGTTGGCGGAAAAGAAGCAGGTGGCACTATCTTTTTCCGGAGAGGATGTCTCGCTGTATGCCAGTGATCGTCTTCTTTCGCGTCTCTTTTTCAACCTCACGGAAAACGCCATAAAATACAACCGTCCGGGCGGCAGTGTTTCCCTTGCGGTTTCGGTGTCAAAAGGCGAACCAGAGCATCCCCTGACAGGCGCAGGACAGGTCGATTCCAAGCCGTTGGCACAGGCTGAACAGTTGGGGCAGTCTGAACGGTTGGGGCAGTCCAAGCCGTTGGCACAGTCTAAGCCGTTGGCACAGTCTAAGCTGTCCACGCTGTCGGTACAATCCAGGACGTCGACGAAAGGCGGTGTTTCCGGGTCGGGTTCGAGCATCCTTATTATGTTGAAGGATACCGGCTTCGGTATTCCGGAGGAGGATTGGGAGACTATTTTTCAACCCTTTTATCGCCTGGAGTCTTCGCGCAGTCGTCAACAGGGCGGTGTCGGTTTAGGGCTTGCTCTTGCCGGAGAAATCGTCAAATTGCATCAGGGGACGCTTCGCGTTGTCGAAAGTTCTTCGGCCGGTACCACTCTTCAAGTTACGCTGCCGTTTTCGTCCTAATGTAGAGCTTTTCATCACAAGCGTAGGCTGCGTTTCATTTCGGGCAGGCGATTTCCATTACCTGTTCAATCATCTGGTGCAGGAGCTGACTTTGCGCGTTATCTGCCGCTCGATAGTACACTTCTTTTCCCTCGCGGCGGCTGACCACCAAGTTGCTGTTACGCAATGGGCGTAAATGATGCGAAATCGCCGGGCTTGACATTTCGAGCAGCGCCGAAATATCCTGCACACATTCTTCATGATGACACAATAGCCAAAAAATACGGATGCGTGTCGTGTCACCTAACTGCTTAAAAATATCCGAAACGATTTGAAAATCGCTGACAATCTGCAGTTGCTGCTTGATGCGATCCGGTTCCGGCGGCGCCGGCGGATGCTTTGGCATCGTCTTCGTCTTCCTTTTTTCCATATTGCATTGACCTCTTTTCTGTGGTGGGGAAAAGCCAAGAGCAATAAAATCACCCTTTTCGCAGTCATTTACCAAGTCAGATAGGCGTTGCATCTCCTTTCGGACAGACGTTTTCCGTTAGCTGTTCAATCATTTGGTGCAAGGCTGACGCTGTGCTGGTAAAACGCACTATTGACTTTCTACTCACGCAATATTATAATTTAGCCATGATAATTAAACAAGTGCTTAATAGTAGAATCGTAAGAGGCAAGGCAAGTATCCTTCCGTTAGGAAAGAGTCATCTTATGAGGAGGTGTCCTATCTTGTGAAAGAAGAGATATTTGCCCTTATTGTCCCCTTACATTACCGCCCTCCGACCTTACTAAAGGCGGAAAGACTTGTGGTTGAGAGCAATAGTCACTACGGCTCATCACAGCCTGAAAAGCAGCGAATAGAATCACATAAGGAGAAGACAATGAAAAAAACGTACACGATGGAAGTGGATTGCGCAAACTGCGCTAACTTGATGGAAGAAGCCGCAAATAAGACAGCTGGCGTTGAAAAAGCGAGCGTCAATTTTATGATGCAAAAAATGACGGTTCAGTTTACTGATGGATATCATCCTCAAGAGGTGATGGAGGAGGTTCTTAAAGCCTGTAAGAAAATTGAACCGGATTGCACGATCCATTATTAGAGAGATTGTTATCGAAGACGGGTTTTAGTTGTAAAGAGGTGCAATGCTGTTTATCTCGGTAGAAACCAAGTTGCAAAAGGATTCCTTTTGAAGAAGGTAGCCTGTTGCAATTCAGTCGGGTCGCGCACCCCTGGAAAATCGCTTTTTTAGCCGTTAGCCAGGGGTCGAACAAAGGGGAACACCCCTGGCAAACGTCCAATTTCGCGACTTGCCAGGGGTCAAAAACCGCCACGCACCCCTGGCAAATCGCTTTTTTAGCCGTTAGCCAGGGGTCAAACAAAGGAAAGTATCCCTGGCAAATGTCCAATTTCGCGACTTGCCAGGGTGAAAAATCGGCACGCACCCCTGGCAAATCGCTTTTTTCGCCGTAAGCCAGGGGTCGAACAAAGGGAAACACCCCTGGCAAACGGACGATTTCGCGACTTGCCAGGGTGAAAAATCGGCACGCACCCCTGGCAAATCGCTTTTTTAGCCGTTAGCCAGGGGTCGAACAAAGGGGAACACCCCTGGCAAACGTCCAATTTCGCGACTTGCCAGGGTCGAAAGTCGCAACGCACCCCTGGCAAATCGTCTTTTTAGCCGATAGCCAGGGGTCGAACGAAGGGGAACACCCCTGGCAAACGTCCAATTTCGCGACTTGCCAGGGTCAAGAACCGCCACGCACCCCTGGCAAACGTCCAATTTCGCGACTTGCCAGGGTCAAAAAGTCGCCACGCGCACTACACCACCATAGAAAGGAAGCATTATGGGAAAAATCATCGTCAGCGCTTTACTTCTGATTGTCATCTCGTTGGCAACGGGCTTACTCATCAAAACAGCCAAACAGCCGGAGGAAATGCCGAAAAAACAACACATCATGCTCAAGCGCATCCTCGCCAGCGCCGTGTTACTTTTTGTGTTGGAACTGCTTCCTGCCGAGGCGTTTGCGACGCTCGACGAAGTACTGTTTCGCGGAGCTGGGAGGATCTTGCGTTTCGCCCTTTATATGGTGGATTACGGCATAATCGGCTACGATATTTTGCAGAAAGCACTGCTCGGAATGCGCAACAAACGGTTATTTGATGAAAATTTTTTGATGGCAGTAGCGACCATTGGCGCTATGACATTGGCGATTATCGAAGACGGCGATTATCTGGAAGCCATTGCTGTTATGCTGTTTTATCAGATTGGCGAATGGTTTCAACGCTATGCCGTCGGGAAAAGCCGTCGCAGCATCACCGCCTTGATGGATATTCGTCCCGACTATGCCCGTATAGAGAAAAATGGGGAGTGGGTCAAAGTCGATCCGGATGAAGTTGCTTTAGGTAGTCCTATTCTTGTACAGCCCGGCGAAAAGATTCCTCTGGACGGGATTGTCGTAGACGGAACATCCAGTCTGAACACCGCTGCACTTACCGGCGAGAGTTTGCCGAGAGATGTACACGAAGGGGAGGAAGTCCTTAGCGGTTGTATCAGCATGACAGGAGTGCTCACTATCCGCACAACCAAGGAATTTGGAGAATCCACTGTATCGAAAATTCTCGATTTGGTGGAGAATGCCAGTTCTCGCAAGGCACAATCCGAGGAGTTCATCTCACGATTTGCCCGCGTCTATACGCCGGCAGTGTGCGGGGCTGCTCTGGCGCTTGCCATTCTTCCGCCGTTGGTGCGCCTCTTCATTCTACAACTGCCTCCCGCGTGGATGGTTTGGCTTTATCGTGCACTGACATTTCTCGTCATCAGCTGTCCATGCGCTTTGGTCATCAGCATTCCGCTGAGCTTCTTTGCCGGTATAGGCGGTGCCAGCCGCGCCGGGATACTGGTCAAAGGATCCAATTATCTTGAAATGCTTTCCAAGACCGGCATCCTCGTCATGGACAAGACGGGAACCCTCACACAAGGCGTTTTTGAAGTAAACGCATTGCATCACGCCATCTGCGAAGAAGAGCGCCTCATTGAATTGGCGGCGATTGCAGAGAGTGCTTCCTCGCATCCCATCAGCAAGAGTTTGCTGCGCGCATACGGAAAGAAAATCGACCCCGACCGTGTAACAAATATTCAGGAAATCAGTGGAAAAGGTGTGCAGGCGTGCGTGGATGGCATACAGGTTGCTGCCGGAAACGATAAGTTGATGGAATATCTGGGTGTGTCGTATCAAAATTGCCACATGACGGGCACGATTATCCACATTGCGCTGGACGGGGAATACGCCGGACATATTGTTATTTCCGACCGCCTGAAGCCTTCTTCGGAAAAAGCCATCCAGGCGCTTAAAACGGTGGGCGTCCATCATACGGTGATGCTCACGGGCGACAGCGCGAAAGTAGCAAAAGAAATCGCGCAGCATCTCGGTGTGGATGAAGTCGTCAGTGAACTTCTTCCGGACGGAAAGGTGGAAAACGTGGAACGCCTTTTGCAGACGAAGCAAAAGGGGGAACAGCTTGCCTTCGTTGGCGATGGTATTAACGATGCGCCGGTGCTGGCACTTGCCGACATTGGTATTGCGATGGGCGCAATGGGTTCGGATGCAGCGATTGAAGCGGCGGATGTCGTCCTGATGGATGACGATCCGATGAAAATTGTGCAGGCCATGCGTATTTCCAGACGTTGTTTGGGTATTGTAAAGCAGAACATTGTATTTGCCCTGGCGGTGAAAGGTATATGTCTCGTGCTCGGTGCGCTCGGTCTTGCTGGCATGTATCTCGCTATTTTTGCTGACGTGGGCGTGATGATTTTGGCGGTCTTGAATGCGATGCGCTGCTTGCGCATTGAGGGATAAAAACACGTCTGTTACCGATAGAAAAGGAGAAAAGAATGACAAATCAAGTGGATAACCGTAAAGTTGCCGTCGTCGGATGCGGCTTTGTCGGCTCATCGTCTGCTTTTGCGTTGATGCAAAGCGGACTGTTTTCGGAGATTGCGTTAGTGGATGTCAATCGGGAAAAAGCGGAAGGGGAAGCGCTCGATATTTCACACGGTGTTCCTTTCGTTGGACAGGTGAAAGTGTATGCTGCCGACTATGATGACATCATGGATGCCGCCATTGTCGTGGTGACGGCCGGCACTGCGCAGAAGCCGGGCGAGACGCGCCTTGACCTGGTGAATAAAAATATTCGTATTTTTCAAAGCATCCTTCCGGAGTTTAAGAAACGCAACTATAAGGGCATTTTGTTAGTCGTCTCTAATCCGGTGGATATTCTTACTTTGGCGGCGTTAAAGCTCAGCGGTCTTCCCGAACAGCGTGTGATTGGATCCGGCACGGTGCTGGATACGGCGCGTCTTAAGACGGCGCTGGGCGAGCACCTTGACGTGGATAGCCGAAGCGTGCATTCGTTTATTATCGGAGAGCATGGCGATAGCGAGATGGTAGCGTGGAGCAGTACCAATGTTTCCGGTATTCCTCTGAATGATTTTTGCGAGATGCGCGGTCATTTTGCCCATGACGAAGCCATGGATCGCATTGCTGATGAAGTGCGGAACAGTGCCTACGAAATCATTGCGAAAAAACATGCGACTTATTATGGGATCGCCATGTCCGTCGTGCGCATCTGCAAAGCGATTGTTATGAACGAACGTTCCATCCTGCCCGTATCCACGATGATGCACGGCGAATATGGAATTGAGGGCATTTGTCTCAGTATGCCGGTTATTGTCGGAGAAGAAGGCGTGAGCGTGCACGTGCCGCTGGTTTTGAATGAAGAGGAACGGGAAAGTCTGCTTGCCTCCGCTAAAGCGCTGAAGGATGTCGCGCAGTCTGCTGGTCTATAGTGCGCAGACGATGACCTTCTGACCGGAAAGGGGCTTTCGTGCTGTCTCTTCTTTTGGTTATTATTTACTTTGCCTTTATCAGTCTTGGGCTTCCGGATGCGTTACTTGGCGCTGCATGGCCGAGTCTTTATCCGACCCTTGGCGTTCCGATTTCCTATGCCGGTACGATTGCTATGATTATTTCGGCAGGGACGATTGTGTCGAGTTTATGCAGTGACCGCCTGCAACGCCATTTTGGAACAGGACGTATTACCGCTTTCAGCGTGTCCCTTACCGCTGCTGCGCTCTTTGGCTTTTCCTTTTCGTCCTCATTTCTGCAGCTTTGTTTTTGGGCGATTCCTTACGGACTGGGTGCCGGCAGCGTAGATGCCGCCTTAAATAACTATGTTGCTTTGCATTACGAAAGCCGGCACATGAATTGGCTGCATTGCATGTGGGGCATCGGTGCTTCGCTTGGTCCCTATCTGATGGGATTTTGTCTAACCCACGGATGGGGATGGGCAAATGGATATCGCAGTGTCGGCACCATTCAGATCGTTTTAAGCGCCATTCTGCTTATTACGCTGCCGTTGTGGAAAAAGAAGGATGCGCAGCGCGTTACCGCAAAGCCGAAGGAACCATCTTCGCCGCCTTCTGGTCTTTCCTCCATTCTTTCCCTTCCCGGTGCGAAAGCAATTCTGCTGTGTTTCTTTTGCTACAGTGCGCTGGAAGCGACGGTCGGCCTTTGGGCAAGCAGTTTTCTTTCCCTCACCATCGGCGTTGAACCGGATATCGCCGCCGGTTTTGCCAGCTTGTTTTATCTCGGCATTACCGGCGGAAGAGCCGTTTCCGGCTTTCTTTCGTTGCGCTTTGATGACGATGCTCTCATTCGCGGTGGTCTTCGAACCATCGGTATCGGCCTTGCTTTTCTGGGCATGAGCTTGTTTTGTAGTATGCTTTGGACAAATCAAGCGGCCTTGCTGCCCGTGATGCTCGCCCTTATCGGATTGGTGCTGATGGGGTTAGGCTGTGCGCCGATTTATCCTGGCATTATTCATTCCACGCCGACACATTTTGGCAAAGATCGTTCGCAGGCGATGATCGGTTTGCAGATGGTATGTGCCTACGTCGGCTCTTGCTTTTTGCCACCGCTTTTCGGCGTACTGGCTCGCCGCGTATCTGTTGCGCTCTTGCCACTTTATGTGTTCCTTTTGTTAGCTTTGATGTTTGTGATGCATCGGCGCGTGCTACGGGCAAGCGTTGTGCGCTGACGGCTCGCCTACGCTGGTTTTGTGATGCACTGGCGCATGCTACGGGCAAGCGTTGTGCGCTGACAGCTCGCTCGTGTTGGTTTTGCGGCGCATCGGCGTGCGTTAAGGGGGGACTGCCGTGCGATGAATCCTTGGCGACGACCGTCCGCATCCGTTTAGGAAAGGAGAAACGATGCAGTATATCGGTGATGTTTATCGGCCTCCCTCGGAGGCATCTTCGTTTATTTTGCAATGTACGGTAGGATGCGCACACAATTCCTGCCGTTTTTGTTCGATGTACAAGAAGGATTTGTTTTTTATGCGTCTCCAGGAAGAAATTTTAGCGGACATCGCGGAGGTCGCCACGCATTGGCGTGATCTTCGTCGACTTTTCCTTGCGGATGGCGATGCCTTAGTGATGCCTACGCCGCGTCTTGTGGAAATTTTGGAATCAGCCAACCGCCATTTTCCGCTGCTTGAACGTGTGAGTGCCTATTCTACCGTTCGGGACGTTTTAGCGAAAAGCGATGACGAATTGCAACAGCTTCGTGACAGGGGATTGACCCTTCTTTATTTGGGGCTGGAAAGCGGTGCGGATGAGATATTGCAGCGCATCGATAAAAAGCAGACGCAAAAGGATTATATTGAGGCGGTGCTTAAGGCGAAGCGTAATGGCATTGATTCTTCTGTGACGCTGATTTTCGGTCTTGGCGAAAGGGAATATAGTGATTTGCATATCAAGGAAAGCGCAAAAGCGATCAGCTTATCTAAACCGGCATATGTCTCCTTCTTGAGCTTGCACCTGAGTCCCGGCACTCCTCTCTATGACGATGTTAGGGAAGGTCGCTTCACTCTTCTCAACGACGAAGAGATTTTGGACGAAATGAAACGTTTCATTGTGCAAGTGGATAGCGAAGGAACCGTTTTTCGTTCCAATCACGCCTCGAATCCCGTCCCTGTACGAGGAACCTTTAATCGGGATCGTGTGGATATGCTTCGTCAAATCGAAGAAGCCCGTCGCTGGCAAGCCTACCGTCCCCGCGCTTGGCGTGACATCTGATGGATGGTTGCTATATTGCGAAGAATGGCAATGAAACGGAGCGCCGCGGGGAATGCCGAAGGCGATGCGGTCAAGGCGGAGCGCCGCGGGGAATGCTGATGGCGGCGCGATGTAAGACGGGAACAAGGAAAAAGCCCCCTTAGCTACACGCGGATAGTGTAAGGTGGGGGTGTTTTTTTTATTTATACCATGTTGAAATTCTAACTTTTTGGTTAAACTCTGCTATTTGACCCTGGCAAATGGTGAAAAACCGAGTTTGCCAGGGTCGCGCACCCGAGAAATACCCCTGGCAAATGGCAAAAAACCGAGTTTGCCAGGGGTGCGCACCCGACAAGTATCCCTGGCAAATGGCAAAAAAAACGAATTTGCCAGGGTCACACGCCCCCAAACCACCCCTGGCAAACAGCAAAAAGCAGAATTTGCCAGGGTCTTACGACCCGCAATCGACCCTGGCAAAAGGCAAAAAATTAAATTTGCCAGGGTCGATTACTGCCAAATTACCCCTGGCAAATGACGAAAAACTTCATTTGCCAGGGTCGCATCACCCTCAACAACCCCTGGCAAATAGCAAAAAAGGGAATTTGCCAGGGTCGCACGACCTGCAATTACCCCTGGCAAACGCCAAAAAAACGGTGTTTGCCAGGGGTGCGACCGTCACATACAATCAAATAACGTCATGACTCCCTACTCCATTTATTCAATACACAACACACCAAAAATTGCGCAAAACCTTTATGCGGCGTTCGTTCTCTTCGCATCGAATGCTATGCTAAAATGAAGGGCAGGAGGCAGCCATGCAAAAAGCTCTTTATCGCGCCTACCGTCCACAGACATTTGATGAAGTGGTCGGACAGGATGCCATCGTTACCGCATTGAAAAATCAAATCATGACCGGGCATGTTGGTCATGCTTACCTCTTTTCCGGCACGCGCGGCACGGGAAAAACGTCTTGCGCCAAAATTTTCGCGCGCGCGGTGAACTGTTTAGGCTCCAAGGAAGGCAACCCTTGTAACATGTGTGCGCATTGTCGTGCCATTTTGGAAGAAACGACCATGGATGTCGTGGAAATGGATGCCGCTTCAAACCGAGGAATTGACGACATTCGCGAGCTTCGAGAAACCGTCATTTATCCACCGGCGCAGGTGCGATACAAAGTCTATATCATCGACGAAGCGCACATGATTACCAAGGAAGGCTTCAATGCGCTGCTAAAGATGATGGAAGAACCGCCGGCACATTTGATTTTTATCCTTGCTACAACCGAGCCGGAAAAAATCCCGCCCACGATTCTATCGCGTGTCCAACGCTACGAATTTAAGCGTATTGACCTCGAAGTGATTTCTAAGCGCCTTGCTTTTATTGCAGAAAAGCAGGGCGTGACGATTACACCGGAGGCACTGGCTACTCTTTCGCGTGCAGCGGATGGCGCATTGCGCGATGCGCTGTCCCTATTGGATCAGGTTATGGCGATGGGAGAGCCTTCTATCACAGAAGAGCTGGTTGAGCGTGTGCTTGGCACTGCCGGCAAATTGTCGCTGGCGGAGCTAACGCATGATGTGCTTCATGATCACATGACAGCGGCAATGACTAAAGCAGAGTCCCTTCTGCAGGAAGGAAAAGAGGCAGCAGTACTTCTTCGAGAGTGGATTGCCTATTTTCAGCAACTGCTTCTGATAAAAGGCGCCGGAAAGGAGTGGAAGCCTTCTCTTTCGGATACAGAACGATGCGAGTTGGAGAAGATTACCGCAGATGTTTCCATGACACGATTACTTGACTCCATCGATCACTTGGTAGACACCGAAGTGCTGTTGCAAAAATCGGATCATGCCGAAACGCTGTTTCTTGCTGCCGTCGCACGGTTGATTAACTATGCCTCTCCGCGAGTGCTGGAGAGTCGCATTGCTGCTTTGGAAGAAAAACTTGCGGTTGTGGAACGCTGGCAATCCCCTGAAAATACAATTCGGGATGCGCTTGATCGCTATACTTCTTCAGCGGTGGCAGGCGTACAAAATGTGCCACAGAAGAACTTCGCGCCACCTGTTGCGCCTCCACAAACCGCTGTGCCACAGCCATCAACCGCACCGTCGCCAAACACTTCCCAACAGCCCAAAGCGGCGGCGCATCAAACCGATCCGGTCGATTCGTTTTTGGCAAATCCGGAAGCGTGGTATCGCCGCCATGAACGCGCTTGGCGCAGCGTGGTGGAAAAAGAAAAAATAGTGCCCGCGTATTTTTTGGGGCGTTTTGCTAAAATAGACGTAAATCAGGGCGAGGTCTCCGTTTTCTATGCACCAGAAAATGAAGCCAAAATCGCCATCCTCAAAGGGAAAGAGGAAGAATTGTCTGCGGCGTTCTCCCGTTTTGCAGGAGAAACGATCCGCCTGCATTTTGGCGGAGATGCCGAGATACCACGCCCATTGTCTGGCAGTGGAATAGCAGCATCCACGTCAAATGGTATGGGAAAAGCAGCCGTATCTTCGTCGGACAGTCCGTCCGTGACCGAAGAGGACGACTGGACATGGCAGGAATTACAACGCACCATTCCCAAAGAAATACTCAAACGGAAGGAATAAGGAGGAAGTATGAAAGGGTTCAAAGGCCCGCGCAGCGGCAACAATATGAACAATATGATGAAGAAAATGCAGCGTTTGCAGCGACAGATGGAAGAGACGCAGCAGAAGATTGACGCAACCGAAATCGAGACCAGTGCCGGTGGTGGTGTGGTAAAAGTCAAAATGAACGGAAAACATGAGCTTTTGGAGCTTGTTTTGGATCCGGAAGTGGTGGATCCGGAAGATACGGAAATGTTGGCGGATTTGGTTATGGTGGCGGTGAATGATGCGATTCATCAGGCATCCGCTCTTAATGAGTCGGAGATGGGACGCCTTACGGGTGGAATAAACATTCCGGGTCTCTAATAAGGAGGAGGGGAATGAACGAGTTTCCGGCATCTGTCGAAGTGCTGATTGAACGATTTCGACAGCAGCCAACGATTGGAAAGAAGACCGCGCAGCGCCTTGCCTTACATGCTCTGAAGGATCCGGCGGCAACACGCGCCTTTGCGCGCGCTCTTTTGGACGTGACGGAGAAAGTCCATCGTTGCCGCATTTGTGGAAATATTACCGAAGAAGCCGTCTGCCCCATCTGCGCATCGGCAAAACGCGATCACTCCGTCATTACCGTCGTGGAAGACGTGACGAATCTGCTTGCCATTGAGCGTGGAGCCACCTATTTCGGTACGTATCATGTTCTTGACGGATTGTTGTCTCCCATGGATCATCGTGGACCCGAAGATATCGGCGTTCATCGCTTGCTACAGCGTATTACGGCGTCTTTGAAGGGCAATGAGCCGGTAACCGAGGTGATTTTAGCCCTTTCGCCCACCGTGGAGGGCGAGACGACCATGCTCTTTTTGGCGAATCAAATGGAAGCCTATCCTGTACGGGTCAGTCGTATTGCCAGCGGGATTCCGGTCGGAGGAACCCTGGAGTACTACGACGAATTAACACTTGCCCGCGCTATGCAGGATCGTCGCGCAATGAACGAGGAATAACGTCTTACTTCCGGACGGAATAGTCTTTCGCGCAAGACACCAACCAGGAAAAGATGGCGCGCTGGGCATCATTTTGGGACGCCATCATTTCTGGATGCCACTGGACGGCGAGAAACGCAGGCATACTGGGACACTCCAGCGCCTCAATCACGCCGTCTTTTGTTTGTGCGCTGACTTCAAACAGCGGAGCTATGTCCTTCACCGCCTGATGATGAAAGGAATTGACCCAAACGCTCTCACCGAGCAGATTTGCCAAGAGAGAATCGGGACGGATTTCCAAAGGATGCACGCCATATTCGCGTGGCACGTTCTCGTTGCTGTGATATAGTGAAGAAGGTTTTTGCGTCGGCAGGTCTTGGTACAGTGTTCCGCCAAAGGCGAGGTTTAATAGCTGCATCCCGCGGCAAACGCCAAGCATAGGAAGATTGCGCTTTTGCGCCAGTCGTGCCAGTGCTGCTTCATGCAGATCTTGCTCCGGAACAACGGGACCGCAGATTTTTTCGGTGCATTCTCCATAGAGTGGTGTATAAAGATCTGCGCCTCCGCAAAAAATAATGCTGTCCAGCACGTCAAGAAGCGCTTGTCGTTCCTCATCCGTGCGAACCGTCGGAAGCATGAGCGGGGTTGCGCCGGCATCGGAAACCGCGCGCACAAAATCATCCGTGCAGACGTGATAGCTTTGTTCGGGAACGCCCATGTGCAACATGGCGCCAAGTGTATCGTTATGGGTGTAGGTTGTACTGAGACCAATAATGGGCTTCATGACAGGCTCCTTTTCTGTTTTTCTCATTGTAGCCCCATGCGATGAACCCCTGCAAGCCTCCACGGTAAAGCCGTGCAAAAGGAGAAACGATGAAAGCACAATCGATTCTGGAAATCAATACAGCGATCCTTCGCGAAAATTTGCTGGCGATGCGTAAAGGGCATCCGCAACAGATTTTTGGCGTCGTCAAGGCGAATGCTTACGGGCTGGGTGCGGTGCGTGTGGCACAGGCGCTTCGCGACGAGGTTGCCGGCTTTTGCGTCGCCACCGTTTCCGAAGCATTCGCTCTGCGAGAAGCCCTTCCTGACAAACCGATTCTGCTTTTCGGGTATACCGATCCGGAAGACCGCCGCAAACTCATTCGTCTGGGTGTGCGTCCCGCCATCTCGACTAAAGAGGATGCCGAAGACTGGAATCGCCAAGCAAAGCAGCTTGGCGTATGTGCGCCCATCCACATTGCGTTAGATACGGGACATCGCCGCATCGGTTTTCTGACGGAAAGCGATGAAGCCTTTGCGGACATTTGTGCCGTAGCCAAGCTTCCGCATCTGCGCATGGAGGGACTCTTTTCGCACTTTGCCACAGCGGACGAAGCACCGTTTCCGCATCCGTTTGCCCAAGAACAGCTTTCTCGTTTTCGACGGATGGCAGAGCGTTTAGAAGAAACCGGAATTTCCATTCCTTTTCGTCATATCGCCAACGATGCCGGTTTACTCTTCTTACCGGACGAAGATCTTTTCGATGCGGCTCGATTGGGCATTTGCCTCTATGGACACTATCCGTCAACGGAGAGCGAAACCGCATGTTGCGTTAACCTTAAAGTTCCTTATCGTTGGACAGCGCCGATTTCGCGCGTAAAATGGATGGAGGAAAACGAGAGTGTCGGGTATGGACGAACGTGGTTCAGCAAACGCAAGACCAAAGTAGCCACCGTGCAGGTTGGTTATGCCGATGGGTATCCGCGTATTCTTTCGGGACGTTCTATGATGCTCGTCAAAGGCGTTGCCTGTCCGGTTATCGGGCGCATTTGTATGGATCAGTTGATGCTTGATGTGACCGATGCGCCGCCCGTAGCGGTGGGGGATCGCGTCCTTGTAATGGGCGCTGCCGATTGGGAACACACCGATTCTCGTCAGATTCGTCAGGCAAGTGAGCAATCTTTCGCTGCGCTCTTCGGCGCAAGGGATTCCTTACAAGAAGATGATGTTACGCTGTCGAGAGAAACATCCGACAAAGCGATTCCTGCCGGAGAAGCATTTTCTGCGGGACGCGAAAATGTCTGGGGCATTTCTGCCGATAGTCTCTCTCCTCGCGCAATGACCATTTCGTATGAAGTATTAACCTCGATCGCTCCGCGTGTTTTCCGCGTTGAAGTAAAATAGAAATCTACAGAAAGGAAGGAAAAATGGAAGCGAAGTTTTTAACGCCAAAACGAAAACTGATTGTCACCATGCTCATGTTCAGTACATTGGGGCTGGTTCGACACGGGATTCTCTTTCCTTCCGGCGTGGTAGTCCTTTTTCGTGCCGCCATCGGCTTTTTGTTCCTTGCGGCGCTATTTGCCTTCGGGGTGTTGTCCTTTTCGCCGGAGACGCTCCTCAAACATAAAAAACGGGTCATTCTTGCCGGCGTGATTACGGCAACAGACTGGATTCTGCTCTTTGAGGCATACCGCTATACAACCGTTGCCATTGCCACGATGTGCTATTGCATGTCTTCGTTAATTTTTATGCTCGTGTCTCCTTTTTTCTTTGGGGACAAAATAACCCTGCGCAAAGGACTGGCAATGGGCGGTGCCATTTTTGGAATGCTCTTTGTTTCCGGGGTGATTAACGGCGAGTTGAAGGGAGCTCTCGGCATCGCCTTGGCATTGCTTGGAGCACTATGTTATGCGGCGGTCATGGGCATTGGAAAAAGCATAAACGAAGTAGATGGAGCGAGCCTTGCTCTTGTGGAATTTGGTGTGGCAACCGTGGTGCTCATTCCCTTTGTTTGGTTCACTGAAGACCTGACGCTTTTGCAGATCGATGTCCGTTCGGTCGTCAACACCTTGATTTTAGGCATTGTGCATACCGGACTTGCCTATGCTATGTGGTTTAATGCCATTCAGCATCTCCCTGCTCCGACGATTTCCCTATTGAGCTATATCGATCCGGTTTCTGCGGTTTTTGTGTCCGCCGTCTTACTGGGCGAACCCTTGTCTCCGGTGACCGCCGTCGGATGTGTCATCGTGATTGCCTCAATGATGTATAGTGAAGTAGGAGGAAGGAAAGGACAGGGAAAAGCCGATCTCATCGAATCGGCAGCTGAGCTGCCGCTTACGTAGAAGGAAGCAATTCCTGTTTTGCAGCGAGAAACAAATTCGATTACGCAGTCGGACGCAATCTCGTTTGCGCAGCCGGAAGCGATTTCGATTGTACAACCGGAAGTCATTTCGATACAACCATCCGGAAACGGAACAGTACGCGCGTCAAATGAATGGAGGAAGTAATATGGCACACAGCGCCATTGTCGGCATCAACTGGGGAGACGAAGGCAAGGGTCGTATGGTCGACCTTCTTACGGAAGAGTATGATGTTGTAGTTCGCTATCAGGGCGGCGGAAACGCCGGTCATACGGTAGTAAATGAACGTGGTACGTTTGCGCTGCATCTGTTGCCTTCCGGTATTTTTCGTCCCGAAGTCATCAACATTCTCGGCAACGGGGTTGCTGTGGATTGCGAAAATCTCTGGAAGGAGATGCAGGAAGTAGAGAAAAAAGGTGTCGCGCTCCATCCTTCCCATTTCTTCATTTCGGAGCGCGCTTCCTTGGTATTGCCTTGGCACCGCGACCTCGATGCGCTGGAAGAAGCGCGTCTTGCGGACCAAAAATTCGGCTCCACGAAACAGGGCATTGCGCCGTTTTATGCGGACAAAGCCGCCAAAAAGACCATTCTTGCCGGCGAATTGCTGCATCCGTCTCATCTTCGCGCCCACGTAGAGCAGTTAGTGGAATGGAAAAATCTCACGCTGACAAAAGTCTACGGTGCGAAGCCGACTTCTACGGAAGAAGTTCTTGCCTGGCTGGATCAGTATGGTTCTCCCTTAAAGCCCTATATCGGGAATACGGCGAAGGTTCTTCGTGAAGCAGATCGCTGCGGCAAGCGCATTCTCTTTGAGGCACAGCTGGGTGCTCTTCGTGATCTTGATTTGGGGATTCATCCTTATACGACTTCGTCTAATGCCCTCGCTGCGTATGCGCCGGTTGGTTCCGGCTATCCTGCCGTAAAATTGGATAATGTCATCGGTGTGGTGAAGGCGTATTCCAGCTGCGTCGGGGAAGGTCCATTTACCTGCGAATGGTTTGGAGAACAGGCAGAAACGTTGCGCAAGGCGGGCGGAGAGTACGGCGCGAAGACTGGTCGTCCGCGTCGTGTCGGTCCGATTGACCTCGTTGCTACGCGCTACGGTGTCCAAGCACAGGGCGCAACGGCGTTGGCATTAACAAAGCTGGACGTTCTTAGTTATCTTTCAGAGATTCCCGTTGTTGTTCGCTATGACGTAGACGGCGAGGAGACAGATGCGTTTCCGTTTCCGGCTTGTCTGGACGAGGCAAAACCTGTTGAAATCACGCTTCCTGGCTGGAAACAGGACATTTCCTCCTGTCGTACGTGGGCATCTTTGCCCCAGGAGGCCAAAGACTACGTCCTCTATCTTGAAAAAACCCTCGATTGCCCGATCCGCTATGTTTCGGTTGGTCCCGAACGCGATGCGATTATTTTGCGCTAAGCCTTTTACAGCCCCGTCGTTTTTGACGGGGCTGTTTCTTCTATCTTGCGCGCATCTACTGCCCATGGTATAATGTTCGCATTCTACGGATCATTAGCTCAGTTGGTTAGAGCGCCACGTTCACATCGTGGAGGTCGTCGGTTCGAGTCCAACATGGTCCAAAAAGATATGCCCGTTCTGTTGCTTTACAGCTATGGAACGGGCATTTTTTGCAGATGGTACAAAACGGTATTCTTGGGTATATATTTTTTAGCGGTCGGAGAGGGATCCTTTTTCGGACGAGAGTTCGTTGCTTTGAACGGAAGTTCGTTCCTTCGAAGGAGGAGACTGTTCTTTCGGATTAGGGGAGAGCAGATGTCGGCATTTTGCTGCTTGCCGTCCATTTCCGAAACGCGAATAGGACGTACGTAACGTTCTATGTAAGGAAAGCACTATGTTGAAGTGAAACGGAAAGAGAGAAGACATGGCTAAAGATTTCATGCAGGAAGCAAAAGAAAAAATGAATGAAGCGGCAGAACGTGCCGGTGAATTGAAGAAAGATGTCGAGAAAAAGGTCGTCGAAATGGGCGATCGTGTCAGCAAAGCTGGAAAAGAAGCGGAAAAGAAAGCAGAAAAGACCGGCGACGAGCTGAAAGATAAGACGAAAAAAGGCGTAGAGAGCGCGAAAGATTTCTTAGGCGGTCTCGGCAAGTAATCTCCTTATTTACAGAATTTCCTTATTGTTCGTGTGTGGATAGTATCTTGTTAGAGATAAATCTCTTCGCAGATGTTTATCGCCACGCGAAATTATGGAATAATCGGACGAGCGACGGAGTCATCCGTCGCTTTTTCTTTTTGCGGTATCAAGGCACGGTATTTAGGCAAAGACATTCCTGTCCTGTAATGTAGTAAGACATATGTGACACTTTCAACAAAA
>NZ_CABTXF010000014.1 GCF_902488755.1 uncultured Murdochiella sp.
GCAGAGGTCGGCATACGGTTCTTATTGCGTTGGGAAGTAATCGCTGCCACGATCACGGTCGGACTGTATTTATTTCCAACGTTGTTCTGCAAAACCACCACGGGACGAACGCCGCCTTGTTCGGAACCCTGTACGGGATCCAAATCGGCAAAAAAAAGATCACCCCTGGTTATCTTCTGCATCCATCTCCCCTTTCTCTTCCTGTTCACGCAAAACGTGGAACAACCGAAATGCCGTCGGTATATACCGTAACAGATCAGAGGCGATCATGCACTCTTCTCCTAACGCTTCTTCTGCGAACTCGCCTGCCAAACCATGTAGGTCGCACGCTAAACGCGCCGCTGTTCGCGTCGGATATCCCGCACCCAAAAAGGCAACAAGCATCCCCGTCAGTACATCGCCCGATCCGGCAGTCGCCATTCCTGCTGTTCCGCTCGGATTCAACGTCGTATGTTTACCATCCGTGACGACGGTATCCGCTCCTTTTAATACCACAAAAGAATGAAAATCCGTAGCAAATTGCTTCGCCGTCTCTTCACGGTGCGCACGCAGTTCTTCCACCGCTATGCCGCTGATACGATTCATCTCCATTTCATGCGGCGTAAGCACTACGTCCTGTTTCAGGTTTTTTAACCGTTCGGGACAGGATGCCAACGCGTTGATGCCATCCGCATCCAACACGCAGGGCACAAGAAGACGATCCGCTAAGTCGGCAACAAAGGACGCCGCTTCGTCAAAACGGCTCATGCCCGGTCCAATCGCCACGGCAGAACAATCCGAAACCGCATCAACCACGTCCGGCAAATGCGCAAGCGTAAAATGTCCTTTTCCGTCATCCGGAATAGCCCGAACAATGCCCTCCAACAGCTTATTCTGCACAGCGGCGGCAATGCTTTCCGGAACAACCGCATACACCAGTCCTGCGCCGCAGCGAAGTGCCGCTTGGGCAGCAAGACAAACCGCCCCGACCATGCCACGGGATCCGCCAACTATGGCGACTTTACCATATTGCGTCTTATACCCCGTGCGGTCGCGCCGAAGAAGCGAGGCTGCCAATTCACGATGTTGCCCTCCCTTTTCCTGCAGCAACGAAAGCGCATGCGCGGAGAATCCGCCTGTCGTCTGTAGTGCAACGGCAGGCGAAGGCGATACCACACAAACCGCCGCCGCTACGCCCCCATCATGGGTGATGGCGATTTCTGCCCTTTCGGCAAAACAACTTCGCAGCTGCTCTTTAGCACGACCGTGAAGGCGAACCATAGGGGCGCCGTTTGTGTCATGTGTAATTTCCATCGCGGTAAAAGGAATCTTCCCTATACCCGTGCCCAAGGCTTTGCTGATGGCTTCTTTCGCCGCAAATAACCCTGCCATGGTTTCTGTGGGGTGGGGACTATTTTTCACATAGTTTCGCTCTTCGTCGGTAAAAACACGACGCATAAACGATGCACCGTGTTTTTCGTTAGCAAAGCGGGCAATCTCCACAATATCCAAACCGATCATACGCCCTGTCCTTCCCTTTGGCGCAGTCGCTGCCATGCCTGCTGCGCCTGGGTGCAAATCGCTTTTTCATCCTGTCCCGGAAAACAACCGTCCTGCATCCGAACAATACCATCAATCATGGTCAGTCGCACATCATCGGAAGACGTGGCATAGACCAATGCCGCCTCTATATCTTCCGGCTTTGGCGTATGGCGCACATGACGGAAATCCACCAGAATCAAATCTGCTTTTTTGCCTATCTCGATGCTGCCTAACTCATTTTCCTGTCCGATGGCGCGCGCTCCTCCTCTGGTCGCCAGCCATAACATGGTGTGCGCGTCGGCAGCCGTCGGATCCAGCGTATTTCCTTTCTGGATGAGAGAGCCAACCAGCATCTCTCGAAACAGGTCTTGCGCATTGTTGGAGCTTGGACCATCCGTGCCAAGTGCTACCGTGACGTTCGCGCGAAGCAACTTTTCGAGGGGCATAAAGCCGCTTGCCAGTTTCATATTGCTTACGGGATTATAGACGCAGCACGCGCCTCTCTCCGCGATACAGGCAATGTCCTCATCATCCAGCCAAATAGCATGAGCCAGCAAGGTGTTCGGTCCTAAAAGCCCAGCAGCATCCATAAGCTTTGTGGGCGACATGCCATAGGTCTTTCGACACTCCGCATCTTCTTCTCGTGTTTCGGCTAAATGCAGATGAAAGCCAACACCCCATTCTTCTCCCAGCGCCTTGACTTTTTTTAAGGTTTCCGGCGAACACGTATATACCGCGTGCGGGGCTAACCGCATCCGGATACGTCCTTCTTCCGTTTGGAAGACGGCGAGCCGTTTCACTTCTTCCGGACGGGTGGAGACGCTGCCATCCGTAAAAGCCGGACACAATAATGCACGAATGCCCACATCCTGCACTGCGCGCGCAATCGCGTCCTCTTCCATGTACATGTCCGCGAATGCCGTGGTTCCGCCACGCAGCATTTCGAGAATACTCAGCTTCGCCCCGGCAACAATGTCTTCTGTCGCAAGATGCGCCTCTAACGGCCAAATATAGTGCTCTAACCATTCTTTTAACGCAACATCGTTCCCGTAGTTGCGAAAAAGACTCATGGCAAGATGCGTATGCGCATTGATGAGTCCGGGAAGAAGCACATCCCCCTTGGCATCAATGACCTGCTCCGCTGACCAATCCTCTACCTGTTTTTCCATCCCCCCACGGGGCTGTTCGCCATCCTTCGCCGAAAAGAGGGCAACAATTCGCCCATCTTCAATATAAACCGATGTTTGCGGTAAAATATCGCCTGCATCGTTCATGGTAACGACAGTTGCATTTTGTATTACGGTTCTCATTTCTTCTCCTCATCCTCCGTCGCATCGATTGCACGCAATGGATAAAAGCGTCGAAAATGCGCCATAATCGCTTCGGTATCTTCCGGGTCTTCCGTGCGCAAAGTGACCGAGACATTGCGCTTTAAGGAAGCCGTTCCGGAACGGATAAAGTCCTGGGGCAACAGCCGAACCATGGTGGCGTGTTGCAGGTACCCTTCGGTCATGGCATCAATCCACTCCTCTGCCTCTTCCACATTGCGCCCCTCCTCGCGATACGCCTCGCGAATTGCGTTGATGACACGAAAATAGAGGTAATCGACAAAAGTACGGAAGAGCTGACGCGGCTTCACATGCGTATTGAGATCGAAAAGAATATGCACCAGAAGGTTCCAGAGGATATCTTCGTTCGCAATTTGTTCTAAGCGCGCGCCAAACTTAGCCGTCATGGGGTCATGATAGTGGATGGGCGGATCAAACGTAATCCGTTCACCGAACAGTTCAAGAACACGCTGTCCGCTAAACGCATCATCCATGATACGCAAAAATTCCATGGCGTACTGTTCCCGTGATTCATATTCTACACGCGCAAACAGAAAGTCGGTAATGAGATCAATCGCCAACCGAAAATCAAAGCTGACATGATACTGTTCGCGCAGAGGCATGAGATACGCATCCTGCACCAGACGACCGATCATGGTTTTTAACTGCTCTCGCGCCTGAAACTGATCCGGTGAATCCAGTGTTCCCAGCTGGTCGTAGAGCATCTCCATCTGGCGGTCGATAATCACCAAATCGCCCATGATGGAATCCATGATGTCGTGTACAAACTTTTCCGTCAGCACATAATTATAGTTTTTATACAGAATTTTGTGGTCAATTTCATTCCAGAAAACATTGACGATGCTCTTAATCTGCAACTCGAAGTTAAGTACGCGCTTGCCCAGAAAATGCCCGTCAATACGATACGAACGATACCCGTTCTTCTGGTTCTTCGGCTGTGGTTCATCAAGGCGCAGCTCAATGCGTGGATCGCGATCGCATTGGTAAAATCCGTCGGATCGCTTGGTGGGAAAAAGGGTGAACAACGTGCGGAAAATCTGTTCTTCATCCCGAATAAAACGACATTCGATGCGACAACCAATCAAATCCGAAATATGCCCAAAAAGCTGTTCGGCGGAAACCGTATGTAAAAGATTTTGCCGGATGATTTTCTCTTTTAAGCTATCGTCGGCTTTCACGCGCGAGGTGTAATTGACGAAACTATCCAACGAACCAAAACTCTGCTGAAAAAAAGAGTCGATCGCCTGCTGCGCTTCTTCAATCTCAAAGCGCAGTGCGTGTTTGAGTTCAATGGCTTCATCAATATAGGAAAAAAGAGGTATTTTCACGAGAGTCTCCTTTGTTTTTACTCTATGTTCAGAGGATGCCTTCCATTTCCCTGACGTCATGCACAAACTTACTCATCCGCTGCCGATACGCTAAACCCAGCTTGGGACAAAAACAACAGCAAAGCATCCCGACCATCCGCGGAATCCGAAAAAGAACGAATGACCTGCTGCGTAAAGGGAGAAATGGGATGTTCAGGGTGGCGAAGATCCGTGTACGTTTGCATTTCGGTGTCATAGTGCGCCAATGCCGCCTCATCGGGGTTCTCTACCGGATAGGTATTTTCGAAAAAACGCATGGTCTTTGGCATTCGGGGCTTCTGTTGCGGCGTTTCCTCCGGATGCCCGAAAATAACGGCAATCGCCGGATACGTGCCGGTCGGTAAATGAAGTGCTTCGCGAATACGCATTAGGTCATTGGCGATACTGCCAATAAATGCGCCGCCCAAATGCAACGCTTCGACGGCGTTCATCACATTTTGCGCCATGAGAAGAGCATCCGCATACGCCGACAGAAATTTCCCCATCCCCATCGTCGGTTTCTGTCCGGTTTCCTTTTCCACTATGGTCGCGTTACGATGCACATCCGCAAGAAAAACCCAAAGTTCCGGTGCTTCCGCGACATAGGGTTGTCCGGTAACTTCACCAAATGTGTTGCGCAGCGCATCGTCCGTAACGCGAATGACCGAAGCCATCTGCAATCCGAGTGCGGTTGCTGTACGATCCGCCACCTCTCTAATCTGTGCTACTTGCGAGGGAGCTACTGGCTCATGCGTAAATCGGCGAATCGTGCGATGACCACGTTGCGCCGCCAATACATTGGCTTCCTCGTTCTGCTGTTTTTCCATCTGTCCCCCCCCTGTTTCATCTTCTCTCCCCTTAACACCGAGGTTCGCCTTTCCCGGCGGTTGATCAGGCGTGCTTTTGCGACGCTTCTTTGGTATAGTACGCCATCGCTTTTCCCCATGCCCGTTGCCATATCTTTCAATGCGCTTTATACCCCAAAATCGCCATTTGGATAACGTTTTCTTCTTTTCTCGAAAAAATCGCGCCGAAGCGCGATTTCTCTTATTTTTCTTCCGTCACTATGCCCTTGCCGCTGGACGCGGCGAAAAGTCGAGATGAAAACTACTCTCCTCTTCGTTTTGCTGTAACGTTAAGTCCTCTACTTCAGCAAATTTCTCGTCCTTCTTCTTGCGCATAAACGTGCCCACCGAACGAATGATGACTTTCGCCGCATGGAGCATCTCCGGATCGGTAATTACCACCGATTCCATACTCAAGTTGCCATCATCTAAATCTAAAACACGAATCACGGGCTCATCCAAAATATCGCTGAATTGTAAAAACGCCCAGTTCTTGTCAACATGATAGTGATCGCGGTGTTTGTGTCCGTTAATGTAAATTGCCGTGCCGCTTTTGAGTTCCAGAACGTCATCGAGGGACATGTGCGTAAGATAGCGTCCTTGACTATCCGTCATGCGAACATGATTACACGGATGATGAGCAAACACCACCACTGGTTTTGTTCCGGCGCTAAGTAGCTGATCACAAATCCAGCGCGACTGCTCAATGCCCATATAAGATGAGTTCTTGCGAAATGCCGCAACACGCGCGGTATCGACATACAACAGGCGCACATCCTCCTGATCATCCGCCCGGTACAGCCAACGCAATCCGCTGATGGTGCGAAAAGTCTCTTTTCCACCAAACAAAATATCGTGATTGCCGATAACCGGTTCAAAACGCTGCTCATCGCGTTTTGTCTCGCGGATAATCGAGAAGATTTCACGCAACTGCCGTTTTGTTCCGAAGTGCGTTAAATCGCCGAGACATACATAACGATCCGCTTCCACCGAAAAAAACGCGCGAAAAAAGCGTGTATAAAATTCGCGATTCAATTTTCGTTTTGCCGAGCCGTGCAGAAACATTGAGGTGTAATGCACGTCGCCGATACAGGCAATCCTCATCGTTCATCCTTTCCGCTTCGACAGTTTTCCTCCTGCCGAACCGTCCGTACTATACCATGGAATTGTGAAGGGTACGTGAAGGTCGCATGGTCTTCTTCGGGATTTTCTATTGATTGGTTTGCAAAAGCACCTCAATATCCTGGCGTCCTTCTTCTCGCGCCTGCGAAATCAAATCTTTGATTTTTAACAGACGCGTAATCGTTGCGCGATCTTCTTCTTCCAGCTTCATACGAATATACGTAATCGTCTCCTCTAAATCCGGAATGGTGCGATACTCTAACGCATTGACGCGCCGTCTGGTAGATTCAATTTCCTTTGCCATTAATTGACAGCTTTTTTCGAGCTTCGCCAGTTCCAGCAACCGATCCATCACGGCATTGAGTTTTTCCAACGCCACATCTAACTCCACCGAAGTCTGCGCAAAGCCATAGGGATAGATATTGGCCTCCTGTCCCTCTTCCACGCCGGTGCGTTGAAACGTGAAGGCAGGAATGCGAACACTCATGATGTTTTCCACTTTCACTTCGACGCCCATACGCTGTTTCGAGCTTAACAGTGCGTTTTCCAGCATCGGATCGGACATAACGGCACTTGCCATGGAAAAGGCACGAAAGGCTTCTTGCAGTTCCTTTTCCACAGCTTCGCGCAAGGCGCGGTTTTCTTTCGCCAGCGCGATAAAGCGACGCATCAATTCGTCCTGCTTATCTTTCAGCAGTTTATGTCCGCGCTGGGCGGTTTTCAGGCGCTCTTTAAGCCCTGTCATTACCATGCGCGTCGGATTGACATTCAGGCGCGTCATTGCGCTTCCTCCTGTCCTTTCTCTCGTTCTTCTTCATGGCGTGACTGTTCCTGATGGAATTGATCCTGTTTCATCATCGCCACACGCGAAACGGCATCGGTCTCTGCACCGGTGCCCGTCGGTCCGAAATGCTCATTAATCATGTCGTCCTTAATGCGCTTGAGTTCTTCACGCGGCAACATGCGAAGCAGCTTCCAACCTAAATCCAACGTCTCCTCAATAGTGCGGTTGGTCGTAAACCCTTGGTTGACGTATTCTTCATCAAACGCATCCGAGAAATGCGCAAAGGCGATGTCCGCGTCCGAAAGCGCCGCCTCGCCGAGGATGGTGGAAAGTTCCTTCGCGTTGCGCCCACGTGCGACGGCAGCATATATCTGGTTCATCGTCGCCGCATGGTCTTTGCGCGTCTTTCCTTCCCCAATGCCCTTATCTTTCAAACGTGAAAGAGAGGGCAGAATATCAATCGGCGGGAAAATGCCTCGATTATAGAGACTGCGGTTAAGAATAATCTGTCCTTCGGTAATATAGCCCGTCAAATCCGGAATCGGATGGGTGATGTCATCCTCCGGCATGGACAAAATCGGAAGCTGCGTGATGGAACCCTCGCGTCCCTTAATGCGTCCGGCACGCTCATAAAGCTGCGAAAGGTCGGTATAGAGATAGCCCGGAAAACCGCGCCGTCCCGGTACTTCTTTTCGCGCAGCCGAAACTTCACGCAACGCTTCGGCGTAATTGGTCATATCCGTCATAATGACAAGAACATGCATTCCCTGCTCAAATGCCAGATACTCAGCAGCCGTAAGTGCGATACGCGGCGTCGAAATGCGTTCAATAGTCGGATCATCCGCCAAATTCATGAACAGCACAGCGCGGTTAATCGCGCCGGTCTTCTGAAAATCTTTAATGAAGAATTGTGCTTCTTCAAACGTAATGCCCATTGCGGCAAACACCACCGCGAACTTTTCATCCGTTCCGCGCACGGTTGCCTGACGGGCAATTTGTGCCGCCAGCTGATTATGCGGAAGACCGTTACCGGAGAAAATCGGCAATTTCTGACCGCGCACCAACGTGTTCAACCCGTCTATAGCGGAAACACCCGTTTGAATAAATTCGGACGGATACTGACGCGAGTAGGGGTTAATGGCGGAGCCGTTGATGTCGAGTCGTTTCTCCGGCAAGAGTTTTGGTCCGTCGTCGATGGGTTCCCCCATGCCGTTAAAGATACGACCGATCATATCCGTGGATACGCCAATCTCCTGCGGATGCCCTAAAAAGCGTACCGAGGTGTCGCGCATATTGATACCAGCAGAACCTTCAAAAAGCTGTACTAACGTAGCCTTCTCACTGACTTCCAATACCTTTCCGCGTCGCGTTGTACCATCTTGCAACTGTACTTCGACCAGCTCCTCATATTTCACGCCTTCCACGCCGGTTACCAGCATAATCGGACCGGAAATCTCGCGAACGGTTTGATAATCCTTAATCATTGATGACCTCCTGCTCCTGCATCAGCGTTTGAAATGCCGATGTCATCTCCTGACGGAGGGTATCCATTTCGTCCAGCTGTTCTTCGGGAATCTGACGCATACGCACGATCCGCTGACGAATCGGCATACTCTCGATTTCACGCAGATATACGCCATGCTCCAACGCTTCCTGCGCCTTGTCATGGAAAGCGAGAATAATCGCTAACATATCGTATTGTTTCTTTGCCGAACAGTACGTATCGACATCGTCAAAGGCGTTCTGCTGCAAAAAGTCTTCACGCAGCGATTTCGCAGTAAAGAGCTTGAGCTGATCACTGGGAGAAAGGGCGTCTTTTCCGACCAGACGGACAATTTCCTGTAAGCTCTGCTCTTCGGTGAGAAGAGCGATCGCCTGCTGCCGATGGTCGGCGAATTTCGGCTCGACCGCCTGACGGAAATACTCGTCCATCTTCTCTTGATAGAGCGAGTAGCTCTTCAGCCAGTTAATTGCCGGAAAATGGCGCGCGTAGGATAAGTCATAATCCAGACCCCAGAACACTTTTACGATACGCAGGGTGGACTGCGTAACCGGCTCGGAAAGGTCGCCACCCGGAGGGGACACTGCGCCGATAGCGGTAAGCGATCCCTCGCGTTCGTCGCTTCCGAGACAGCGAACAATGCCCGTACGTTCATAAAAACTCGCGATACGCGAAGCCAAATACGCCGGATAGCCTTCATCGCCCGGCATTTCTTCGAGACGACCCGACATCTCACGAAGCGCTTCCGCCCAGCGTGATGTAGAATCTGCCATTAACGCCACAGAATAGCCCATGTCCCGGTAGTATTCCGCAATCGTCATGCCGGTGTAGATAGAAGCTTCACGAGCGGCTACCGGCATGTTGGAGGTGTTCGCAATCAGAATGACTTTCTGCATCAAACTCTTGCCGGTATTCGGATCAATAATCTCCGGAAACTCATTTAACACGTCGGTCATCTCATTTCCGCGTTCGCCACAGCCGACGTACACAATGACTTCCGCATCCGCCCACTTAGCCAGCTGATGCTGAATAACGGTTTTTCCCGAACCGAATGGTCCTGGAATCGCTGCCGTTCCACCTTTTGCTACAGGAAAAAACGTGTCGATGACGCGCTGACCGGTGATTAACGGTACCGTCGGATCCATTTTTCGCGCTACCGGACGCGCCTGACGAACCGGCCATTGCTGCGACAAGTGCAGTTCCTGCACCTCTCCATTTTCATCTTCTAAGGTTCCAATGACATCCTTTACCGTGTAGGAACCGGAAGAAAGTGCTGTAATCTTCCCTTTCTTCTTGGGCGGCACCATAATCTTATGTTCCACAACTTCCGTTTCCTGCACCGTACCTAAAATATCGCCCACAGAAACCACATCGCCTACTTTTGCGAAAGCAACAAAATCCCATTTCTTTTCATAGGAAATCGCCGGTGCGGATACGCCGCGCTCCAGAAAGTCACCCGCCTTTTGCGCTAAATCGTCGAGCGGACGCTGGATACCATCGTATATCTGTCCAATAAGACCGGGTCCCAACTCGACAGAAAGCGGTGCGCCCAACGACGTTACCGGCTCTCCCGGTCCGATGCCCGTAGTCTCTTCATAGACCTGGATAAAGGCGACATCGCCCTTCATTTCAATAATCTCGCCAATCAGTCCTTTGTCGGAAACTTCCACCACGTCCTGAATATTGGCGTCTTCCATCCCGTCGGCTTCGACCAGCGGTCCGGAAACCTTAATGATTGTTCCTTCTTTCAATGTGCCCTCCCGTCTAAAAGATATTCATGCCCACGGCTTTTTCCACATTGGCTGCAATTTCACGCATACCGATGCCCTGTGAGCCGCTGCTGTTCGGAATCATGATAATGGCAGGAACGGCGGCGTTTCGGTAATGCGAAAGCGTCTCTTCCGCCCGTTCCGCCAACTCTTCTGTCATGAAAATGACCGCGTAATCGTTTCGCGCAAGACGTTCAATCGTATTGCGAATTTCGTGGTCTTCGGTCGGGGTAAACACCTCGATGCCCAGTGCCTCGAAGGCGAGTACCGAATCACGGTCGCCCACCACAGCTACTTTACGCATGACGGCTCCTTTCCATTTGCATTCCCGGCGTTGTTAAGCGCAAGTGGGATGCGATTTGTTCTGCAGGAAGTCCGATGCGTTTCGCACCCAACACGATATTGATATCCTGTATTTCGGTACGCACGCGCACCAAATAGGAAAAAAGCAAAGCTAAACCGGACTCTTTTCTTCCGGCTTCCGAAGCCAATAGGAATGCCACTCGATCTCGCACCTTTTCCACGGCATTGAGATCGCCCGTCTGAGCGAAGGCTTCCCATGCTCTTACCGTTTCTTTAGAGGCTCCGGCACGGCGAAGCATGGCGCAAATCTTCTCGTGGTCAACACCGCTTAGCGCATTGCTACCGTCTTCTGTCACCGGCGAGGAGACTTTCGAAGATAGCAAATCCTCTACGCGAATCGTTCCACCGGGTAAAAACACCTGCGCCAAAAAGGACTTCGGCTGTCGTTGAAGGCGCGCACGGAAAAAAGATAGTAAATTGGTAAAATCCGTCATTTCCTGCGCATAGCGCAAGAAAAAGGGACTGTCTATTTTTCGGCTTAGTGCCTGAAGCTCCGCAAAATACGCTTGATCCAGCAAAAAGTCCACTTTCTGTGCATCACCGGTTTCTGCCCAAACTTTTGCCGCTTCGACGGCCGTTTTTTCGGCTAACCTGGCTACGCCGAACGTCTTCTTTTCCGCAATCTGCTTTTTAAGACGCGGAATACAAAGCGTGCCAAAAGGAAAAAACAGCGGCGAAAAGCGTTCCGGCTCGGTGGATGCTTTCACCAGAATCTTGAGGTTATGGTAATCATAGTGCAGAAACAGCAAGCGTTTCTGATCCGATTCATGTACCAAACCTAACACGAAATCCGCTTGGTTCTGCAATTCTTTCTCAAGCACTTCCGATACGGCGTAGGATTCCCCTTCCGGAAACAGCGCACCAAAACGGGTCTCTTTCAAGACCTGTAAAGCACTGTCATAATCTGGTGCTTCGCGCATACGATCCCATTGACCGGACGTAATAAGCGCTTTTTCTGCCATATGAATGCGCATGGAAGCAAAGGCTTGATTGTCCATCATTCCTCTCCTTCCGCCATTGCGCGAATGACCTCCTGCTCCAGATCGTGGCGCATATACTGCAAAATTTCGAGATAATCATAATTTTCACGCATCCCTGCGCGACGAACGCGGAATCCGCACGTAAACGCATCCGATTTTTCCACCTTCATGCCCACAGGCGTTCGTAGATCACTCTCTTTCGGCAACTCCAAAACAGCATCTTCCGGCAGAGGATGCTTCGCGAGATAGGCATTCAGCGCATCTTGCCGTCGTGCAGCGTCCAAATGCAGGAGCTTTTCTTCGGCAAGCGCGAAAACTTTTTCCATCAGTTCCTGTTTCGCACAAAGACGCGTATTGCGTTCTTCTCGCTCGTCCTCGGCTTGAATGCGATCGACAATGATCGGCTTTTCCCGTTCGGCATGAGCAAGAATATCCTCCGCTTCCCGATGCGCCTGCTGCAGCGCCTTCTCTTTTTCTTGCTGCACCTGCTTCTTTGTCGCGTCAACGATCTCGTTTTCCTGTCTTTTCGCATCCGCGCGTATTTGTTCAATCAGTTGTTCTACTTGAGCCATGACTTCCTCCTTTCTTTGTGGAGAAATCACGCCTGCAGAACCAAAATCAACGAGATAATGAACGCCAGAATGGCATAGGTTTCCACCATGACGGCATAAACGATGCCCTTGGTGAACTGCTCGTCATTTTTGGCAAGAATTTCAATGCCGGCATAGGCAACATTGCCCTGGGCGATAGCGGAAAAATAGCCGACAAAGCCGACAGGC
Organism: uncultured Murdochiella sp.; assembly: GCF_902488755.1. Taxonomy (GTDB): domain Bacteria; phylum Bacillota; class Clostridia; order Tissierellales; family Peptoniphilaceae; genus Murdochiella. Next base: position 12,360 of record NZ_CABTXF010000014.1, read on the forward strand.
ATACAGGCGAAGAGCAGATGCAAGCCTTTTTCGAGGCTCATGCCCTGCGAAACGCCTAAGAGCAAAACAACCAGACCGATAACAAAGCCGTAGAGTCCCTGCGTACCCGGAAGAAGCTGCAAAACCATAGATTTACCGAATTTTTCCGGCTCGTCAATCACAACAGCCGCCGCCGCTTCGCCCACATGGCCGACCCCTTTGGCTGACCCGGCACCGGAAAAAATCACCGCAATGGCAATGCCCAAAAAGCTAAAAATCATTCCTCCGTTTTGTAAGAAAAACTCCGTCATTTCATCCTCCTCCATTTTTCCTTCTGCCGTGGATTAACGCTCGCGCGGCGACTGCAATTCAACATATTTCGGCTCGGGACGCATCCCGCGGAACGGTTTGCCTCCCCCTTCAAAAAACTTTCCAAAAAACTCCACGTAAATCAGACGCATCGCATGGACGTAGGACGACAACGAGCTCAAGAAAAGATTGAACAGGTGTGCGCCTATAATGATGACCGCGGCAACCACAAATCCCGGAATGCCAAGACCGGTAAGCATTCCGCCAATCATATTCATCGCGTAGCCAATGTACGCGCCGGCAAGCATAATGGCAGTAAGGCGCGTATAGCTGACCAAATCTCCGATATAGCTTGTCGCACCATAGAGATTGTAGAGTCCCCACGTAAAGCGGCCGATGCCTTTTTCGTCTCGTGCGGAAAACAACAAAATCAGTACCGCGCCAACAATCGCCATGACAAATCCCACGGTTTTGAAGAGCGGATTTCCTTTCAGAATGGTCGTCAATGCCACCATCAGTAGTCCAACGAGAATAAACATCCAGGAAAACACGTCGTAGACCACCGCTTTCGGATTTCCCTCACGCATTAGCTGAACGCCCTTCAATGCCAGACCGACTAACAAATGGACAAAGCCGAGGGCGACAGAGGCGACAATCATCGTCATAAAATCCTGCATCGGATCCAGCACCAGTGCCGGAATCGGAATTAATCCGCCAAAGAGCGAGCCAAAGCAAAGACCGACCAGCATAGTCGGTACGCTAAGCACCTGAAAAAAGCGCAAGGACATAGCGGTATTGGGCTTCCAGTGGAAAAACCGCAGCGCGATGGTCGTGCCGAGAAAAAGAAGCGCACCGTAGCCCAAGTCACCAAGCATGATACTGAAAAAGAGGATGTACCATGGAGCAATCAGTCCTGTCGGATCCATCTCTTTATACAGTGGCAGCGAATAGGTTTTGACGATATTCTCAAAAGGCTTCGCAATGGCGTTGTTTTTGAGCAGAATCGGCACTTCCGGATCGTTTACATCCGCTGGAGAGACCGTCAGCATATACCGTGCCGGATCCATGTCCCCCGCGACCGCTTGGGTAAACGCCTCGACTTCTTCAGTCGGCACATAGCCCTTCATAAAGCTGAGCATTTTGGAGTATAGCAAACGATCTTCCGCAGCAAGCAAAGAACGTTGTTCCGCTCTTTCTTCGTACGCGACCTCAAGAGAGGTCAGCCATTTTTCGCAAAGCTGCTTCAAATGCACCTTTCCATCCGCAATGATCTTTTGCTGCGCCATGGTATCTCTGTCCAGCTCTCGGAGTTGCTCGACAATGGTACCGCCGTCTTCCAGGGGGAACGGCTGAAAGCTCGCATCGCGCAACACCGCGCTCAATCCTTCATCTTTCCCGTTAGTCAGGACGAGGACGTAGTATACTTTTGCGTCGCCATCCAAAAATTCAATGGCGGTTCCCGTCGCTTCGGAGGCAACGTATTTTCGCACATCATCCGCCCAACGCTGCGGAATCGTACCAACCATCGCCTGAATGCTGCGCATGGCGGAAAGCTGCTCTTTCGAGACATCCAGCGCGGACCAATGCGAAAGCTCCTGCTTTTTTTCTGCATTGGCTTTACTTTTCTCCGCCGCACGATGCATCGCTTCTCTTTCGTTGTGAATTTCGTCGAGAATCTCTTCGACAGGAATCTCTCCGTTTGTCTTGACATGCGGGAGCGCATTGCCGAGTTTCTCCGTCCAATGCGCAGGAACGGGAACATACGGACGCAACGTCTCTATCGCTTCTTCCAGTCGGGAAAGCTCGCTTTGCAGTGCGTTGTGTTCTTTTGTCAGGGAGAGCGCATGAATGCTTTCGTCGGGCGGTTCTCCCTGTTCCACGATATGTACCTTGTCAAACGTTTGCAAGCGTTGTAATAAAGCATCCCGTTCCGAAGCAAAAAAGGTGAGCTGGAAAACGGACATTTTAACGATCGCCATAATGTAACACCTCTTCTACCATGCGATCGGCCATGCGGTTGACCCAGGCGGCATCCTGCTGACGACTCTCTTCCACACGCGCCTTTTTCTCCTCTGCGCCTTTCGCCAAAGCCGATCTTGCCTCCTTCTCATATTCCTTTTTCAGGGTAGCCGCTTGCTCCTGCGCCTCGACAATTACCGCTTCCGCCTCTTCGCGGTAGGCGCTTCGTCCTTCCTCCAGCATCGCTTTTGCTCGATTTTTCGCTTCCGAAACCAGATGGGTAGCTTCCTCTTCGGCAGCCAATATCTGCTGAATCGCTTCTTTTGCCATTTCTCCTCCTTCCCATTTACAATAACCTGCATTCTCTATACCCGATTATAGACAAAAGCGATCATAAAAAAAAAGCCGTTGGAATCGAATGTTCCAACAGCTTACGGTATCCACCCTCAGGGACTCGAACCCTGGACACCCTGATTAAGAGTCAGGTGCTCTACCAACTGAGCTAAGGGTAGTCACTGCACGCAAGGGCTTGCGTGCATAGAAAGCTGTCTACCGGGATTGAACCGGTGACCTCAGCCTTACCATGGCTGCGCTCTACCTGCTGAGCTAAGACAGCGTTCCGCGTCAATAGCGTCATTTGCGTAACATGGTTATTTTAGTCAAGAAGGGAGCTCTTGTCAACACTTCGTCCCATGATTTGTCGTCCATCCGCATAAGGTCCATAGCGGCTAGGACGAGCATTAAAACTCCCGACGTGCATAAATGCGATATGAAATGCCAAAGGATAGCGCATTGCATAATAGGGTCAACACAAAGAGCCCCAGACTGATCCACACGGTGGGAACGGCGTGCAGGCGTTCAGATAATGCAAAGGGTCGGATCTTTGGTCCCACCCATGAAAAGAAGGCAAAGAGCAAAAAATAGAGAATTACAAAGACAATGCGTGCCTTGTCCTCATCGAAACGATACATGAGAGGCAGCTGAATCGCCGTAATTACTGTAATGAGAAGAAGGAGTACCGACACGATCAGATGCCATGGCAGCGAGAACATCTGCTCCGGAGCCAATGCCGTGAGGAGAATCGAAACCATGATGCCGATACCGGCGATTATCCAAACGAAGGCAAAGCGGCTAAGTACGACCACCTTGCGAGAAATCGGCGTAGGAATCAAATAGGCATCCATTTTATTGAGGCGGTCGTTCCCGAAGAGCATTCCGATAAGAATCATCGGGAGCAGCACGAATACCATAGGAAACACCAACAGTTTCTTTTCCATAAACGAATAGCCACCGATAAGGGCGACGAGTAGTGTCACAAGGAAAAGTCCTCTTTTCACCGTGAGAAAGTCTTTGTATAATAACGCCTTCATGACCGTGCCCCCTTAATCCAATACACCATGATATCTTCAATGCTTGCTTTTTCCACGCCCAAGTCCTTTGGCACCATCGCACGTTCTACCAACACATCCGCGCCAAACGCATGGACGCGCTTTCCTATAATCGCAGCCGGATCAAGACTGGCTAATTGGTCTACGCTTACGGTCACGATGCCGTATCGATCCTCCAGTTCATCCTTCGCTTCCATGAAGAGAAGTTTGCCCTCATGAATGAAGGCAATGTAATCTGCCACTTTTTCAATATCCGAAAGAATGTGCGAGGAGATGAGTACCGTATGGTCGTCTTGTTGGATAAAGTCCAGCAAAAGATCCAACACGTCGTCCCGTATGACCGGATCCAATCCACTCGTCGCCTCATCCAGAAGAAGTAATTTCGCACCGTGGGAAAGAGCAAGCGCCATACCGAGCTGCATCCGCATTCCGCGCGAATATTGGCGGATGGCACGATCTTCCGGCAAATGAAATCGCTTAACCAACGCATAAAAGGTATCTTTTTGCCATGCTTTTCCATATAAACCGCGATGAAATACTTCCGCATTTTTTACTGTCATCTCGCCAGGAAGATAGAGGTCATCAAACACACAGCCTATCCGCTGTTTCTCCTCTTCCTGCATTTTCGATGTTTCCTGCCCCAAAAGGCTGATTTTTCCAGCATCTGGACGAATCATCCCCAGTAACAACTTGATGGTTGTGCTCTTCCCTGCGCCATTTTCGCCAATATAACCGACAATACAACCTGTGGGCACAGAAAAGGTGATCGGTCCAAAATGAAAACCTTCAAATTTCTTTTCCACTTCCCGAAGACAAATCGCTTCCGTCATGGTCTTCCTCCACTAATCGCAATAATTCATGGACTTCCTGGCGCGAAATATCCGCAAGATCTGCATAGTGCAATGCTTCTGCAAAACAGGACTCCATTTTCCGCAACAGTTTTTCCCTCATCAACTCCCGATTTTGCGCCGCGACAAAGCTGCCTTTCCCCTGGACGGAGTGCAGAAATCCTTCCCGTTCCAATTCATCGTAGGCTCGTTTCGTCGTAATGACGCTTACACGAAGCTCTTTCGCCAAAAAGCGGATGGAAGGAAGCTGCGCATCTTCCTCCAACGCACCGCTAATGATGGCGTCTTTGATTTGCTTCTTAATCTGCAAGTAGATTGGTTCATTACTTGCATTTTTGATCTGAATATTCACTTTTTCCTCCTACAACGTTGTATGTTTATATTGTATATGTACACTATATAACTGTCAAGTGAATATATGGTGCACGAGATAGTTTCTTTTGGATAGCGGTATTTGAACACGATTTGCGAGGGCCGGCTAATGGTTTTCGACCCTGGCTAAATCCGTTTTTCGTCATTTGCCAGGGGTCGCCTGATGATATGAGACCCTGGCTAAACCCGTTTTTCGTCATTTGCCAGGGGTCTTCGGATGGTTTTCGACCCCGGCTAAACCCGTTTTTTATCATTTGCCAGGGGTGCCCGATGGTTTGAGACCCTGGCTAAACCTGTTTTTTGCCATTTGCCAGGGGTCGCCTGATGATATGAAACCCTGGCTAAATCCGTTTTTTGTCATTTGCCAGGGTCGCCCGCTGATATGAGACCCTGGCTAAGTCCATTTTTTGCCGTTTGCCAGGGTCGCCCGCTGATATAAGACCCTGGCTAAACCCGTTTTTTTTTCATTTGCTAGGGGCGCCGGATGATTTTGACCCCTCCCTTTTCTTCCTCATTATGGGTATAACGAACAAAACAGAAAGGTGAAGGTGAGACCATGGAAATACGGAAAGACAAAAACCAGCATCGATTCGTTCTATATGACGGCACGAAAGAAATCGGATCGTTGTATTACCGACCGGAAGCGAATGGGGATTGGATTGCAGAACATACTGTCGTCGATAAGGCTTACGAAGGTCGAGGTTTAGCAAAAAAACTTGTAGATACCCTCATTTTGGAGGCGCAAGAAAAAGGAATCCGCGTGCAACCGGCTTGTTCATACGTTGAAAAAGTCTTTTCTGCTGAACCCGACCGTGTTAAAAAGATTTGGAAAACAAAGGAGTAAAATATGGAATCTGTCGTAGAAAAGCTGCAACGTTATGCGGCATTGGATACCCAATCGGATGCCGAATCGAAAAGCTGTCCCAGTACGGAGGGACAATGGGCTTTAGCGCGAATGCTGAAACAGGAAATGGAAAACATGGGGCTCGTCGATGTGACGTTGGACGAAAACGGATACCTTTTTGGCACCCTTCCTGCCACTGTAGCGGCTGAACAGGAGAAAACTATACCGGTGCTTGGTTTTCTTGCCCACATGGATACTGCGCCCGATTTTCGTGGTGGAGCGAAAAACACCCGTATCGTGAAGGCAGATGGTAAGCCGATTCCACTCGGAAACGGTCGTACGCTGACAGAAGAAGTATGTCCGCTACTGCCCTCCCTGGTGGGAGAAGAATTGCTCGTAACGGACGGCTCTACCCTGCTTGGCGCGGATGACAAAGCCGGCATTGCCGAAATACTCTGTGCCATGGAAGAGCTTATAGCGCATCCGGAAATTCCGCACGGAAAAATTCGCGTTGGCTTTACACCAGACGAAGAAATCGGACGCGGTCCGCATCGCTTCGATGTTCAAGCGTTCGGGGCGGATGTCGCTTACACCATGGATGGTGGTGTTCTGGGCGAATTCAGCGCAGAAACCTTTAATGCGGCCTCCGCGGAAATCCGTATTGAAGGCGAAAGCATTCATCCCGGATCGGCAAAGGACATAATGATTAATGCATTGCTCGTCGCCATGGAGCTAAACGCCATGCTTCCGGCACACATGCGCCCGGAACACACCTCCGAACGCGATGGTTTTTACATGTTGGAAGAATTAAATGGCAATTTAGCCCACGCGGAAATGATGTACATCATTCGTGATCACGATAAAACGAAATTTGAAGAGAAAAAAGAACGCTTGCGAAAAATCGTCGCTTATCTGAATGAACGTTACGGGGAACGTATCTCGCTTAGCATCGAAGATTCTTATTACAATATGCACGAAGTAATCGCGCAATATCCGCAGCTTGTGGACATCGCTATCCAAGCCATGGAAGCTCTAAAGATTCCGCCGAAAGTGGAAGTTACCCGCGGAGGAACGGATGGCGCACAACTTTCTTTCATGGGACTGCCCACGCCCAACCTCTTTGTCGGCGGCATGAACTTTCACGGACCATACGAATTTGCCGTCGTCGGATGGATGGAAAAAGCCGTCGACCTGATTGTCGAAATCGCACGGCGCTTTGCACTATCGAAATAGCGATTAAGATCGTTCTTCTTCCTGTATATAGGATAGCAGCGAAAACAGCGAAATCGCTGTCTGCACGCCTTCCGATACAATCGCATTCGTAAAAAAGAGTTGATTGAGTTGGTCTCGATCTACTCCTTTCTCTCGTCGCGCCCAATCCGCCAATTGCTGTATTTCGCGGTATTGCTCCGCGCTCATGTTTCGTTTGGTCGTCTCATCGTCCATACGAGAAAGCAGAAAGAGACTAAACGAATCCAGATCGAAAAGCGCATCGGGATACGTGCTTAACAACCTGCGTAAGGCAAGCAGACGCTTGGCATGTATTCCCTCCGTCGAACCGGACAAAAGCCGAACGAGCGTTTCTTCCATAGCAGAAAGCGGCACTTTTTGTTCATAAAGACAGGCGACAAGCATCGCCGAAAAGAGCAGCTCTGCCAAAAAATCCGGTGTGCGACCGATGTTCTGCAACGCCTTTGACAAGGGATTAGCGACGATATGCAACTCCTGTGAGGAAGATATAGAAGAAAAATCAAGACTCGAAAAACTGCGCTGCAGCAATTCCAGCCCTTGAATAACCGAATAAAAATTCACTTTTCCTCGACTGTCCGCGGCATTTAGACCCGCACAGCCATACGTGCGACGGCGCGTATAGGGCAAAAGCGCTGCCGAAAGAAAGTAGCGGGAAAAACGGAGCGGACGCGATCCCATACTGCGATGCATCGCAGCAAGCGACTGGAGCATTTCCTCCGAAAGAGGGGGCATGGTTCTTCCGTCTCCCGGCTCTGTCGACACGTGCGCGCCATCCAGCAGCACGATGTCCCAGGCATCTCCCAAAATATGAAACGCTTTCATTTCCGACAAATAGCGACGCACCACGCTGCGGCTTTCCCGCACGGAGAGGTAAAAGACCAAACCATCTTTCTCGACGCTATGACGAAACGAAACAACAGAAAGCTCCCGAAGCAGCTTAAACAGCCCGATGACCACCAGATAATGGGCATCGAGCAGCATACAAGCGTTTCCCCGTGCATGAATCGCTAAACGGATACGAGCCGGATCCGACAACGAAATGGAAAACGGACGCTCATCCACCAAGGGATCTGCCGTCAGCAGCGCATTCATGCCTAATTGCCTTCCGAGACGTTTTTCGCACGTCCACGAAGCACTTCTGCCATAAGAACCGTCGCTGCGCAGGAAGCATTCAGACTGTCCATGGGACCGACCATAGGAATCGAAACCAGTACATCACATTTTTTGCGGGTCAATTCACTAAGTCCTTTGCCTTCGTTGCCAATAACCAAACAAACGCCGCCTGAAAAATCCGTTTTCCACAGGGTCTGCTTGGCTTCCGCCGCCGCGCCATACACCCAGATATTCGCTTTTTTTAGCTCCTCGATCGTCTGATTGACGTTGTTGATTTTGGCAATCTTCACGTAATTCGTCGCACCGGATGCCACTTTCTGCACGATGGATGTCACCGTTGCGGCACGACGCTTTGGCAAAAGCACGCCATCCGCGCCGAAACAAGCGGCACTTCGGATGATTGCGCCAACATTATGCGGATCGGTCAGTTCGTCCAACAACACGATAAATGGAGCGTGACCGGCAGCTTCTGCACTTTGCAAAATATCTTCCACGTCCTCATACGCGAAATCCGTCGCCAATAAAGCGACTCCCTGATGATTTCCGCCCTCCGTCATGCGATCTAACTTATTCTGATCGACTTCGATAATGGGCAGTTTGGCATCCTTCGCCATACCAATGATGCGATGAACCGCACCTTGCAGTCTTCCTTTCTGGACGTACAGCTTTTCCGCCTCATTGCCGTTTTTTAAGTGTTCCAAAACCGCATTGCGGCCAAAAATATAATCACTCATTTTCTATTTCCTTGTCCACGTTACGCCTGTGCGCGTATCCTTCAGCAAAATTCCCTTTTGCGCCAGCGCGTCACGAATCGCATCCGCTTTTGCAAAATCTTTCGCTTTACGCGCCTCTTCCCGCTCGGCAATCAACCGTTCGACTTCTTCATCCACATCATTTTCCGCGCTATGATCGGCAATTCCCAACACATCCAAAAGCGCAATCAGCTTTTGATAGACCTGTTCCACCGTTTTCTTAGCACTGCCTTCATGCAGAGTGCTATTTGCCATACGTACAATCTCATAAATGGCGCTTAACGCATCCGCCGTATTCAAATCGTCTGCCAAGGCTTTGGTAAAAGCCTCTTCCTGCGCATGGATTTCGGCAAGAAGATGGGTTTCCGCCTCCGTCGGCTCGGTATCCACCGTATGCGCCAACAATCGTTCCAAATTGTGTTTTCCATTCATCAGGCGCTCATAACCGTTTTTGGTTGCTTCCATCACCGCGCGGGAAAAATTGATCGGCGAGCGGTAGTGCGCTGAGAGCAGCCATAGACGAACCAAAATGAGGTCATAGCTCTCCGCAATGTCCTTGAGCATGAAAAAATTGCCCTTGGATTTGGACATTTTTTCCTTCGACCCGTCCGCCGTGGACACGGTAATCATCTCGTTATGCATCCAATAACGCGCAAAAGGATGATCTGTCAGCGTCTCCGTCTGCGCAATCTCATTCTCATGATGCGGAAATTCCAGATCGCTTCCGCCAGCGTGAATGTCAATGGTTTCACCCAACAACGCCTTGGACATCGTAGAGCATTCAATATGCCAACCCGGACGCCCTGCCCCCCAGGGACTGTCCCAAGACGGTTCAGAGCTTTCTTTCTGCTTCTTCCACAAGGCGAAATCCAATGGATCCTGCTTGGCTTCGTTCACGCGAATACGCGCACCGGCTACCAAATCCTCAATTTTCTTACCGGAGAGCTTGCCGTATTCCTTGGCTTTGGATACATCGAAATACACAGCATCCTCGGCATCATACGCAGCCCCCTTATCGATGAGTCCCTGCACAAAAGCGATAATGGGTTCTATCATCTCCGTCGCGCGAGGATGGACCGTCTCCTCTTCCAGCAAATTGAGCTGCTTAGCCTGTTCCATAAACGCCTCAATATACTTTGCTGTAATGGCGGTAAACGGCACGCTTTCTTCCTTTGCCCGATTAATAATCTTGTCGTCGATGTCCGTAAAATTCACCACATAACGAACAGCATAATCCTGCCAACGGAGAAAACGGTGCAGCGTATCGAAAACGACGAGCGGGCGGGCGTTTCCGATGTGAATGAAGTCGTAAACGGTCGGACCACAAACATACATACGCACCTTCCCTTTTTCGATGGGAACAAATTCCTCTTTCCGTCTCGTCAGCGTATTGTAAATTTTCATGCGTCTTCCTTTCCCGAAAGCGTCCGTTCCAGTCGCGCCAACACCTCATCCCGTCCCAAAATCATGAGCGTTTGCCCAAAATCCGGTCCGGAAGTTGCCCCGACCACGGCGGCACGAATCGGAAACCACAAATTCTTGCCCTTGATTCCGGTCTCCGTCTGTATCGTTTTTACCACGCTATTGGCAAATTTTTCTGTCATACATGATTGCGAACGCACTTTTTCGGCAAAACGGGAAACCAAATCGTGCGCCTCCGGCGTGGACAAAATTTCCTTCGCTTCTTCTTCATACACCAGGTCGGCGGCGGAAACGAAGAGATGACGCGTTAAATCCGGCATTTGCTGAAAATATTCCACACGGTTCTGATAGAGCGCCGCCACTCGTTGTAGCGTATCGGCATCGGGATTCTCTCCCACCAATCCTTCTTTTTGCAGGAACGGCGTCATCGCCTTGACCACCTCTTCCACCGGCATCGCCTTGATGTATTCTCCATTCATCCAGTTCAGCTTTTTCACATCGAAAATGCCGCCCGTTGAAGAAATGCGGTCAAAATCAAACACCTTGATGAGTTCCTCACGCGACAATATTTCCTCGTTACCCTTAGGCGACCAACCCAAAAGTGCGATGTAATTAATCAACGCCTCCGGCAAATATCCTTTTTCCATGTACTGTTCCACCGCCGCATCGCCGTTTCGTTTGGACAGCTTTTTGTGGTCTTCTCCCAATACGGTCGGCAGGTGAACATACGTCGGCTCGTCCCAACCGAAATTTTGATACAGCAAAACATGTTTCGGCGTGGAGGAAATCCACTCTTCGCCGCGGACAATATGGGTTACGCCCATCAGATGGTCATCTACGACCACAGCAAAATGATACGTCGGATAGCCATCCGATTTAATCAGCACCTGATCATCCAATTCGTCCGTATTAAACGTGATATCGCCCTTAATCGCGTCATGAAAGGTGATATTTGTATCGCGCGGCAGCTTCATGCGAATGACGTATTCTTCGCCTGCGTCAAGATGTTTCTGCACTTCTTCCGGCGTAAGCGCGCGGCAATGCCCATCATAGCGCGGCGTTTCGCCCTTTTCCTTCATGGCATCACGAATATGGTCTAAACGCTCTTTGGAACAGAAGCAATAGTATGCCTGTCCCTGTTCGATGAGCTGTTCCGCATAACGGCGATAGAGCCCCTGTTCATGGCGATGCGATTGAATATAGGGACCATTTTCTCCTTTTTCGGAGACCGTATTGCCGGAAAGAAAGGGGCCTTCGTCATTTTCGAGCCCTGCCCAATGCAACACCTGCAAAAGATTTTCCAGCGCATCCGGCACAAAACGAGTACGGTCGGTATCCTCAATACGAAGAATGAAATGACCGCCATGATGACGCGCATAAAGGTAATTAAATAAAGCCGTGCGAAGTCCTCCGATGTGTAAATACCCGGTGGGGCTTGGCGCAAATCGAACATTAACCTGGGACATGCCTTCCTCCTGTTTTTTCGTGGCAGCAAATCGCTCGCCCTTGGGGCAGCGCCCCTGTTTCCTGTTTGTGGCAAAAAGGCATTTATTCGCCTTCACATTGCCGACAAATCCAACCTCTATTCTAATACGAAAAGGACAAGAACACTTTCCGATGGTGACTTTTTTCGCCTCTTCCGGTTACGGTGTAGAAAGGACAATTATGATTATTGGTATCTTATTATTGAGCATCGGCGCACTCATTTTACTGACTCAACTGCTTGGTGCAAACTTCTTGAAACTGGTTGGTCTTTATTGGCCAACTCTTCTGATTCTATACGGGGCGCTGCGTTTGCTTACCGATAAACATCGGCATAATTTTCCGCTCTTTCTCATGGCGTTCGGAGCAATCCTACAAGCCTACAAACTACAATTGTTCCGTGGGAACATTCTGCTCATTCTCATCGCCCTCTGCCTCATTCTTTTGGGTTTACGCATTATCATCAACCGTTTTTCCCAACGGCACACGAACTATAATGAAAATGTCTTCACTGACGATGACGACCACCAACAGAAGGGAACCTATGGCTATGAAGAACGCGATATGCTAAACGACCGCTTTCTTTTCGCGGACGCGCATCGCGTATACCGTTCCGATTCCTTCTCCGGCGGCGATATTGAAGTCGTCTTTTCTTCCGTAACCCTCGACCTCAAAAATGTGCTGCCCCTCGACAACGTGGTTCGCCTTAATGCCAGCGTGCAGTTTGGAGAATTGGTTCTGCAAGTTCCTGCCGATTGGCATGTCATCGTGAATGGCAAGCATTACTATTCCGTCCATGAGAAAAAGGAAATGCCGGAAGCAGCGACCACACTGTATGTTGACAGCGAAGTCTTTGCCGGAACGCTGAAAATTCTATAACGCGCTTTCGCTGCTTATTCCACATTCATCAAAAGCTGTGCCGGCTTGATTTCCTTTAGTACGATGTCTTTTGGCAAACTCACCTCTAAGGGCAAGGTCTGCAAGCCAGCACTTGCGCCGCTGAGGTTGGCGGTTACCACGATATCCGAATCATGCAGCGCATCCAAATCATTTTTATACGCTTGCAGACGCAAGGTGATGGTTTTTACTTCTCCGGCGGGACGTGCTTTAAGAGAACCGCCATTTACCGATTGAATGCGATCGACATTTACCGAGAAAGAACGCTCTTCCCGCACATCCAACGTGATTTGGGCTTTATACGCCAGCTTGTCGTTTACCGGCGTGATGCCCTCGGGGTAATTCAACGTTACCGGATATAGTCCGTCTTTCGTTATTTTGCTTAAATCTAACGGCTGCGTCGTGATCGTCGTCAGCTTATCAATATCCGCCGTTTTGCCCATAACCAGTACCGTATTGGGCGTCACTGCCGACTGGCGAACGCGAACGGGGGGTTCCTGCCCTTTTGCTGGGGCGAATTGCAGCTGAACGGGCACTTCTTTTTGTTTGGCAATCATGGCACTGACATTTACCGAAGAAAGCGAGAGACTGAGGTCTTCCACAGGATTCCCATTTTCATCTACCGGGTGCACCTGTAAATTAGCCGACGTGTCCGCCGTAAGACCGTTCAGATTAATAACGACATTGACATTCGCCACCCGTTCCACCGCCGAACGGGGACCGGTTACTTCAATCGTCTGCGGCGTGGCGGCAAGACCGCGCAAAACGTAGTTATCCGCAAGCGTTCCCGTTTCTTTAATCGTCACATTTCGACTTTTGGTAATTACTTTTTCCACTTGTACCTGTACGCGAGAATTTGCTGTTTCGTTAATGACCACATTGGTCGGCACAGTGTAGCGAATCGGCACGGCTTGCGTTCCTTCTTTGAGCGTGCCGGCATCAATAGAAGCGACGATAAAATTGCGGTCTAAGCTACCAAGATCATTGCGTTTGCCCAATATGCGAAGCGAAGTCTGTTCAAACTCCATGTCCGTAATTTTGAGTTCTTTTTCTTCCAACGCGTCCTGATTAATTATGCGGATAGGAATGTCGGACAAGGTTGCCGACTGCGTCGGATTGACGCCTGCCGTGATATAACTCCACATAAGAATGCCGATAATGAGCGAGGTCAGCTTCCATTGCCAATTATGTTTAAGCAGTTTCATCCTGACCTCCTTTTTCATTTCGTTTCGGTTGTGACGATGGAGCCGCTGGTTTCTTTTCTCTATAGCTCGCATCACGCATGTCTTTGCGTGCGCCATCCTTTTCCTCGTCTTCTTCAGATTGTTCCTTCTTTTTGGTATTCAGGAAAGACAGCAGCCGTCCCGGACCGGACAAACGTTCGGTCGTTGTTCCGTTTTCATAGAACGTTGTTATGTTCTCCCGCAGCGTGGATTCATCCATGTGTCGGGAGATTTGTCCGTTGGAACACAGCGAAATCGCACCGGTTTCTTCGGAAACCACGACGACCAATGCGTCCGATCGTTCCGATATGCCCAGTGCTGCGCGATGACGTGTTCCGAGATCTTTGTCCAAATTGCGATTCTGCGTTAAGGGCAAAAACGTTCCTGCTGCCAGTACCCGCTCTCCACGAATGATGACCGCACCGTCATGAAGCGGTGTGTTGGGAATAAAGATATTGATCAACAATTCGGCAGTGACCAAAGCATCGACTTCCGTGCCGGATTCCACAATTTCCTTTAGCCCCGTTCCCCCTTCCAAAACAATCAGTGCGCCGATTTTCTGCCGCGAAAGAGAGGTCGCCGCCCGGACAATTTCCTCCACACGTCCGGCGCTTCGCACTCGTTCACCGCCGCTGTTTACTAAGTTGCTCAGCCACCCCTGTGACCTGCCCAAACGTTCAAACGCCCGACGAATCTCCGGTTGGAACACCACAATGGTCAATAAAAAACCGGCAGTAAGAATATTGGACAACAGCCAGTTCACCGTATACAGTTTTAAGCCATCGCTAATCTGCGCAAAGACGAGAATTGCAATAAACCCTTTGATGAGTTGCTCGGCACGGGTCTCACGAACCAATAAAATCAAATAATAGACAATGACGGCAATGACAAGAATATCAATGACGTCGGTAACGGAGAATGTTACCAGCAATTCACGAAGATTTCGAAAATAGTTCATGATGCCCCCTCTCTGTCGTCTATTTTAGCACAAGCCCTGCGTAAATTTGCCTTCTGCGAACCGCTTTCGCGAAAGGGAACAAAAAAACTGCCGCGTGATTCTCACGCGACAGTCTTCTCCATTTTTGAAACCTTCAGCAATTCCGCATTATTCCGATGCCGAAAAAGGCTCTCTCTTTTGGTTAATAGTTGGCAATATCATTCTGTAAATAGGCCAACAAACCTTCTAAAGCCTCTTTTTCGTCCGGTCCGTCGGTACGCAAAATAAACTTTGCCCCCTTGCCGGCACCCATGCTGAGCACGCTCATAATGGACTTTCCGTTAAACACTTTATGATCGCGTTCCAAATAGACATCTGCAAGGAATTTCTTTGCCGTCTGAATGAAATTGGCGGCAGGGCGACCCATAAGCCCGATTTCATTATCCAACACTACTTTTTCTTCGACCATGGACTTCCTACCTTCACCTTTACACGACCATGTTTCTCTACATCAATACGTGATAAACTTTTCTCCTGCGCAACCGCAGATCGGGCATTTCTCTTCTCTGGAAAGCGAAACAAAGCCGCACACCGGGCAGAGATACACCGAGTCATTGACTTCCAAATCTTTTCCCTGCTCTACCGCATCTTTTGCCACGCCAAACATCTTGGCATGCACTTTTTCCGCTTCAATCGCAAAACGCATCGCACGCACCGCACCTTGTTCATCCTGCATTTCCGCTACCTGAATATATGCCGGATACATTTCGGTAAATTCAAAGGTTTCGCCATCAATCGCGCCCTGCAAATTTTCAGCGGTTTTTCCGATGCCGAACCCGCCGCGCGTGGCGACATCAAAATCGCCCTCTAAGTCTTTCATGGCTTTATAATGCAACCCGGCGTGAATTCGTTCCGCTTCCGCCGTCGCATCAAATAAACGCTTTACATTCGGAAAACCTTCTTTTTCGGCTGCCTGTCCCCAAATATTATAGCGATTGCGCGCCATGGATTCTCCGCCGAATGCCGATCGCAGGTTGGCCTGTGTCATATGCTTCATGGAATCCTCCTCTTTCCTTCTCCACCTCGCCGTCTCAACAAAAGGAGACGGTTTCCCACTTTCGTTCGTTCAATATATGTGGAAACTACTACTATAGTAAGGGATGCGCTGTAAAAAGTAAAGTAAAAATGCAATCGTTTCCTCTTTTTTAATTAAAAAAAGCAAGTCGCGGTATTTGCCACGGCTTGCCTCTTCTCTTTCTGTACCGCTGACGCCTTTAGCGCTGAAGCATATAGTGGTCAATCTGATACAGCGCGCCCCAGTTTGAACCGGCACGTTCCAACTGCTTCACCAGCGACTGGAACGTAGCTTCTTCCTCCACCTGCTCTTTCACATACCAGTGCAGGAAAATTTCCGCCGGCTTGTGGTCTTCTTTTTGTGCCAAGTCGATGAGCTCATAGATATTCTTCGTCACCACCTGTTCATGCGCCAACGCCTTTTGGAAAACGTCTAACAAACTCTTGAATTTTCCCTCTCCCGGATTGAGGGGACGATAATGAACCGGATAGCCGACCTCTTGCAGAAAGCCAATCATCTTATCCGCATGTTCCACTTCTTCTTTTGCCTGCATATCCATGAAATGCTTCATGCCTGCCATATCTTCTTCTGCTAAATAAGCGGACATCGTCCGATAAATATAGGCCGATTCGAGTTCAAAATTCGCCTGTTCATTTAAGGCATCCAAAATCTTCATATTATCCTCCTTATAGTTTTGTTCTATCGATTCTTCTGAACCGTTATAGTTAATGTACCCGTCTTTCCTTGCCTCTAACCTGAACCGTTTTTGGGGAGGCGAACAACGCATACCGTTGAGGCGGTTTGGAGAGTGTGGAGAAGGCAAAACCACGTTTACTTGGGAACAGCGTAAGTTTGAAGATATAGCCGTTCGTTCTTCTACGATAAGCTCCGAGAGTGGTTTACCAAGAGTTGAATA
>NZ_CABTXF010000015.1 GCF_902488755.1 uncultured Murdochiella sp.
CGGTCTATGTGATGCAGCAGACCATCGTGATTAAAGATGATTCGGTCGATTTTCGCGCCATATAGCTCATCATTGCCAAATGTCCACCGTCCCACAGCGGTCGATTTGTTCTGTAACAGACGATTGGGTAAGCCGTCGGCGTACACTTCAACGCTATGGCTACGAAGCGTCGGCTTAACATAGTCAGGGATTCGAAGTTTTATTGTTCTAAAGTCGTAGGACACTTCCGATCCATCTGCGGTTTTTGATGCCACGCCTACAGCAAAATTCGTCTCGACAAGCGTCGGCATACGCTCTCCAAAAAATGGTAGATCCGGCGTAAATGTCCATGTTTCTGTACCGGAAGTGTTTGAAAATTCGCCATACGTATAGCGTGTGTTGCCTATGATAACTCGCTTACTGTACTGTAAAACGTTGTTGTTCTTCTTAACCGTTACCGCAATGGTATCTTCTCCAAGCACGCAAGCGGAACCATTCGTCGCCGATTTTCCGTTAATGGTTATACGGACTAAATTCGCTCCCTGATAGGATCGGTTAATGGTTATGCTTTTCGATGTGGTAAGCCGCCCAAAGCTCACGTCACTATCAAAGTAGGCAGATACAGCAACTGATCGAGATGCCCCATTTCCGTAGCTTACCGTTTTCTGGGCAGAGCCAATCCACTGCTGACTTTGCTCCGTGTCAAAGCCGTGGCTAAAGGAATATTCCGTCCCGTCGATGGTGATCGCACCGCTTGGAGACCAGTGATTCCATCCGCCGGCAGTATCACAAATATATAGATTCGCCGTGATAACGGAGGATTCGATTCCATTTGACGCTCGTAAATCAAGCAGTAAATATGCCAAAGATTCCACCCCCTTTCTACGATGTATAGTAGGTCGTTAAGTGATCGACCCCGTCGACAATGCGCATTCTCTCTTGGAATTTCCCGGTGCTGTATGGGGAATTGATCTCGACCATCGTTGTGCGAACATTGGTTACAACAAGGTTCTCTGCGTTAAAATGTCCACGTTTTGCCGCATCGACCAAAAAGGCAATCTCTTCCGGTGCGAGGGTAAGCGCTACAAAGCTTCCTTTCCTGCCGAGAAGTACGTTTCCGCCATCTACCCAGATATAACTCTGCAGATCCTGCAGATTCGATTCAATCGCAGCTAATCGGCTTGCCATTTTACTTTCCCACTCCGAATTGAGCTTTTCGATTTGCGTCTGGACATTGGCTTCATACGCCGCCATGATTTGCCCTTCAAGCTCGGTTATGACACCGTCTGCATACTGCTTCGCCGCTTCCGCCTGTGCATCGGTGTAATTGCGAATCTTGGCAGCCTCCGCGGCGATATCGGTCTTTGTTGCATCGAGCATTAAGCGGATCTGCTGACTGGTCATGCACTCCGGAGTGGAAATCTCTGTACGCCCGTCCGTATAGGTGGTTTTAATACGTCTCCACACGTAAATTTCGGTACCAACGTTTGGAGGTTCTTCTGACCACCCCTCATTAGGTGCGCTTTTCCCGCTGGTCGATACCGCATACTCGTAAGAGGCACTTTGTACGCCAATCCCATCTTTTCCGGGTTTCCCCGGTTCACCGTCTTTACCGGGCGTGCCATCTTCTCCGGCCTCGCCTTTATCCCCTTTATCGCCCTTTAGGGTCGCCTTGACCGCCGAAGAAAGTACGAAGCCCTGATCCGGACTATAGGTCATTGCGCCGTTACCAAAGTTCAAAGATTTCGCATTAAAATCGATATATCCCCAACCACCCTCCAAACGACCGGCGCGGATGAGATCGGCGGTAAAGCCGTCACCGGTACCGAAGGTGCGAAAATCCCAGGAACCGTTTGGCTTCTTTTTATTGGCTATGCGAAAACCAAGCGCGCCAAGATTCATCGCCCATTTCGCCTGGCTCTCGTCCGGATTATCGGTAAAAATCATCCCCTCTTCCGGACTAAAACGCACGTAGCTTGTGGACGTCTTAAAGGCATCGTTAAGTCCTTGTACGACCATATCGACAAAAGTCTTGTGATTTGCCAGAGCGTCGAGCGCACCTTCTTTTAGGCTGATACGCTCAAGTGTCTTCTCCATGCCAGAGAGACGATTATCAAGACCTTCTCGGATGCTGCCGAGCTTGATTTTTGTTTCCTCTTCCCCATCCAGATCGATCTCAAGCTCCATCACACGACCCGTTAATGCAAGCCCTAACTCTTTATCGCGTATGCGGACCGTATCGCCAATCGCAACGCCTTCAAAATCCATGCCATAGCTTTTTAGATCGATCACGGTTGCTTCATACTCAATGCTGGGCGTGGACAAGATCTGCATGTCTTTTTCCGCCGCCCGTTTTAGTTCCCCGGCGTCATCGATGCTGTCATAGACCTTGACGGCCGAAAAAGGGTCGCCATTGTATCCGTAAAGGCTTTGTGCAGCGGTGTTTTCGATGTAATCTTTTCCGTTATTTACCGAGGAGATAGAAATGCGCCGGCCATACCCCTCTCCGACGGATTCTCCTTTCCCGTACGGGTATAAGCGCGTTACGACATCTTCTTCTTTCACTTTCCGCTTAATCGACGCCATATCTTTTCGGTAGCTGAAGCGCTTCCCGTGATCTTCACCAACACGATCGGTAAGAACGATGGTTCGTATGATTTGATTTCCTTCCACACGGATTTTTGTATAAAATTCGCCGCCAAAAGTCTTTAGCGTTTCTGAAAGGGCATCATAAGGCGAGATATGGTAAAAAGACAGACTTCCGGTTGCCGAAAGGTCACATTCCCATTTCCACGCAGTGCCTTCCGTGATGATCTCCACTGCCTTCGATGGAGAAGAAATATTTCTCCGGTCCATGATCGGATTTTCGCCACGAAGACGAATCAGGCTATTTTCTGCATAGATTTCATGCTCAATTCCGTCTTTGGTATGCACCGTCATAATCGAGGAAACGATGAACTCGTGCCACTTGCTTCGATCGCCCTGGTATAGCAGGCGGTATCCTTTTTTCACTTCGCTTTCCACGACGGATATGGAGACAGTATCCAGACCGCCAACGACGTAGTGATGCGTCGCTTTCCCGATCAGATTTTGTGCACGGTTTCCATTTAGGTCGTATACGATGAAGTTCATAGGCGTCTCCCTTCATACGATAGGGATGCGCCGGTGAGCCCAGAGACGAAAAGCGTATTACTACCAGGATAAAGCCATGGAAAATCGGATGCTGGTGGAATCTTTGGCATGCAAAGAACGTTGTTTTCTCTGTAGGTTTCCTGCTCTGTGTCGATGAATGCTGCTATACCATTTGTTGCTTGCAGTATGGTCATTTTCTCCGCAGCCGTTTGATTAAAGAGCACAACACTCTCGGAAGAAATGTTTCCACGCACTTGAATCGGTGTCGGCTCTGTCCCGTCATAGAAAATATGATTCTCTCCGTCTTTTAGATCCATCGTCGTCATGCTTCGATCTCGACTAAAGCCATCCGGCAGCAGGAAAGAGCATTCCAACAGAAGCGTTGTCGCTTCTATGTCCTGATCTAAATCATCTAAAATCGCCATATCGTAAGTGAGCGGCTGATCGGATAGCTCTAAGCGCTTTGGCGTATCTTTTTCCACATACGCCCGGAAAGCGAAAAGGCTATCCCGAAGGCGTTCTCGGGCAAGAAAAAACGGCGTATTTGCCTCAGCGATCTGGCGAATGGTGACTTTAAGTACCCTTTCCATTCGATTCTGCCGACGAAAAAGCACCCCGTTTTTCCCCGGGATGCTCTGTGTGGTATTTTCAATTTTTGGCATTGCAGGACGCTCAATCTTTTCAACGACGTAGCCGCGCATGAGTGGTTGGCCATCGTAGCGCATCCTAAGAACTTCGGTTAGTGGCCAGCTACACATGACGCGTTCTCCTCTCTCTTTCCATTAAGCGCTGCAATTCTTCTGCGATGCGCGGAATATCCGCCTCTTCTCGGACGGTCGCTTGCGATATATAGACGTTTACGGTGTCCTGTGTTTTCTCTCCTCCGCCAACACGCTTAAGCGCAGCGTTGAAAAAAGCATCGAGCTTATGCGTAGGAACAACAGCTTCGGATCCAGCTTCGCCGACACCAATCACCGATGGACGGTCAAAGATACCGCCTTCTTTGTACCAGTCAATGCCTACATGCGGCGGAAAGTTGCCAGAAAACGGATTGATTGATCCACTAATCGAAAAGTGCGGCATTGGAATATGAATGTTCCGAATAAAACTGACGATTCCGTCCCATATTCCGGTTATTGTACTTCTAACGGAATTAAACGCGTCAGAAACAGCTGATTTGATTCCATTAACAATTCCAGAAATTGTGCTTTTAATCCCATTCCAAATATTCGATGTGGTATTTTTAATCCCGTTCCAAACGCTATCAACCGTTGATTTTATGTCGTTAATAGCACCGCTCACTCCCGATTTTATTCCGTCCCACACGCCTGAAATAAATCCTTTTATTCCGTTCCATATTTCGGATGTTTTTGTTTTAATTCCTTCCCATGCACCAGACACAGATTGTTTAATGCCATCAACAATACCTGCAATCGATTGTTTCAGATTTTCCCAAGCTGCGGATACCGCTGCCCACACGGCTTTTGCAGCCGCCTTGACCGTATCCCAGTTCGCAATTAAAAGCGCGGCCGCTGCAACGACAGCACCAATAATTAAGACAATTGGATTTGCTGCTATAAATGCGCCAAGACCACTAATCGCAGCGCCTACACCGGTAAACGCTCCAGTAATCCCCGCAATAATCGGTGCTGCCGCAGTAAACGCCGCCGACAACAGTCCGAACACAACGATAGCTCCAGTAATCGCTAATGCAATAGCGGTTATCGAAACGATCGCAACTTGAATATTCGGATCCATATTCGCAAACCACTCTGACGCTTTTTGAATCCAACCTACAACGCGTTCAAGTGCTGGCGCAAGCGCATTTTGTATGTTCGTTCCAATTGACCCTAACGCAATGTCAATATTATTTGACGCAATCGTCAGTTCATCCGCGGGATCCTGCATCTGGTTAAATGTATTTTCAACCGCTCCGGCCGTGTCTGACGCTGCTTTTGATAAGTTCTCAAAATTAAGTTTCCCGTCCTGCGCGGCCTTAAGCATTAAAGCTCCGCCTTTTATGCCAAAGAGTTCCGACGCCTTATTTAGTTTTTCAGTGTCAGAAGCTCCCGAATTTGCAACCGATGAAAAATCTACCAGCGCATCTTTTAACGTTTTTCCTTCTTTGGCAGCTGTCGCCTGCGCTTTTGTAAGATAACTCAGCGCCTTCGAACCATCGATTCCACTTTGTTCAAACTGCCCCATAAGAGAAACCGACTCTTCAAAGGATAAACCCATCTGATCAAGAACCGGGGCGCCTTTGGTTACACTATCGAACAATTTATCAACAGAAACGCCGGTTGACTGTCCTACTGCGGTTACAGCATCGAGAACGGATCCTAATTGTTCCCCCGATAGTCCAAACTGATCCATGGCCGCACGTGCCTGCTGTGTAGCATTTGTAACATCTGCACCGTTGATTTGCGCGTACTTAATTAAAAGCGCCGATGTATCTTCCAGCGCCTGACCCTGCAAGCCAAACTGCGTATTGATCTCGCCGATTGCGTTTCCTACCGTTTGCGCATCTGTTGGAATTTTTGAGTACACTCGGTTAAAGGATTCCCCCATCGCGTCAGCCGCCGCGCCAGTAGCACCAGTTTTAGCAACGATGATATCCTGCCCTTCATCAACCTTCCCCCAAGCCTCTGCAATGGCATTAAACGCCTCTAATGCCGCATCCTTCAGCTTTCCAAAAAGATTGATAGCCGCGTCAAGACCTGAGATACTAACAGCACTTTTTTCGATTGTATTTAATTGTTCACCTGTTTGTTCCGCCTCGTCCCCAAGCTTATCAACCCACTTGCCAGAATCTTTCGCGGATTCCTTTAGATCTTCAAGAGAAACGCCTTTTCCGAGTTCCTCAAGACGTGATCGCAGTTTTTCTGCGTCCCCACCGGTTCCAAGCATCTCTTCGCCAACTTTTTTAAGCGCCTCTTCCATCTGTGCAGATGTGCCTTCGCCTTTTTTGAAGGCTTCTACAACGTCTTGACCAATGAGGTCTGCAAAATCATCCACACTCTTTCCAGACTTTTGAAAGATCGTTGTTAGACCACTTGTAGCTTCCGATAGACGTTTCTGCTCACTCTGCGAAGTTTTGAGTTTTCCTTCGAGGCTTCCCAGTTTCGATTCCGTTGTGATGATCTCGCGTTGAAACGCTTCATATTTCTCCGCACCAAGATTTCCGCTTTCAAACTGACGTTTGATGTCCGCTTCTGCGTTCCTTAAAACGCTTAGTTTTTCTTTGGTAGCGTCAATCTGTTTTTGCAGATTTCGTTGCTGTTGGGCGACAAGTTCTGTATTTCCGGGGTTGAACTTTAACGCTTTCTCAATCTCTCGAATGGATTTTGAGGCGTTATTTGCCGCCATGTCAGATTTTTTAAGAGAATCTGTTAATTTTGTAGTATTACCATCTATCTCAATGGTAATACCTTTAATGTTTCCGGCCATCCCGCCTCCTTCCTTGGTATAAGAAAAGCGCCCCGATAAGAGACGCTTTTCTTATAATAGATCGTTACTCCATTAACGATTGAATGATGTTGTGGAATAGTTCTCTTTTTTTTCTTCGGTTGTGCTGCTTTCGATGCTTTTCCGCGGCTCGGAACCTCTTAAGCGCTCGATCGGATGCTGCGATTTTTTTACCCGCTAATGAGAGATACGTATCATGTTTTTCAATTATGATTTTTTGCTCTTCTTCAAACGTGAGTTGTTTAATATCCGCGCTTGGAGGATTGTAATACATGAAATAAGCCTGAATTGCTTTTAATACGTTTTTAACTTTTCCCATAGCAAATCCTCCTTTCTTGGTTATCAAATTATACCCATTAAAAACGATCGAAGTCATCTTGTGTCGCAAAGACTTCTGTATCTTCTTCGTCATCATCTGCCATCTGATTGTTGTAGGCAATACAAAAATCCAGAATCTGCCCCGGATTCATTTGGTCAAACGAATCAATAGAAAGCCCGCGCGAAGTTGCCCCAACCATCAAGGTTTCGATGGTTATGCTCGATGTGCCTTTTTTTTTGACGGCGTTTTCGGTTCAACCGTTGTACCAAAAGCCGCCGTCAAAACATCGATTATTTGAGGGAAAACCTCTCCAATCGGGAACAAATCAAAGCTATCAAGCCACGTCAAAAGATCCGGAACATCCGGATCCGCTGAGCGTGCAAGCACCCACAAAATATCATAAAGAACATGTGTGTCAAGTTTTGAGTAATCCAACCCATCCTTTGATGTGATTTTAGAAAGACCAACAATATCCTGAATAGGATCCCGGCACGTCATCTCCTTATATCGAATCAGAAAACCGCCGGTGCATTTGAAAGAAACTTGTTTGCCATCAATCGTAATTGTCTTTTCCATTTATCACGCTCCAGTGACCACGCCTGGGTCTTGGACGGCAGTAAAAAATTTATCATAAACCGCCGCTCCTTGTTCAGCTTTTGCCTTAATGATTCCATCTGAAATACGCGGGATTGCGGTAAAATCAAAGGAGTCTGTCTTTGGTGTAACTTTATCCGCAACGGTTTCGCCCTCAATCTTCGGACGTGTAGCAGAGCAACGATAAACGATATGCCGTGTATTTTTCTCATCCCCTTTGAACTGGAATGCCATAGCAAATTCTTTCCCCATGTCGTCCACATTTTCAAGCATGAGACCTGTCTTTTCATCCAGTTTCATGCCAAGAATCTTGGTATAGAAGTCGTCATTAAGCATCGCAATTTCGAGCGAACCTGTGTAACCATTGTTTGCGATTGCCGTGTAATACGGGACATCATCCGCATAGAATGGATCGCTGGAGCCGCTCGGTTCGAGAGATAGCGTTACTGCACCAGGAAGCGCGAATCCCACGCCGTATTTTGTTCCTGTTGAATCATCTTTTTCAATCGGGAAAATGTGAACTTGTGAAAGTCCGTATTTTACTTTATTCGCCATTTGTAATCTCCTTATATCTCAAAAAAGTAGTTATGTTGGTACATTCTCTCGTCTTCGATGTAGTAGGTTGCCTCGTCTTCCCAAATAAATCCCATCTCATCGAGACGTTTTTCAATCTTTTCCTCAAGCTTTGGATCTTTGCTTTTGAAGTACAGCTCAAGGCGTATGCGCGTCTGCTTCGTCCATACAGATTCATCTGCAATAAACGTTTCTTTCCCTTCATCTACAAACACCATGAAAGGAAGGCTCGTCGGCTGCGTGAAATGATCATAAGCAAGAGGAATATTCACTTTCTTTAGACCTGCGTATAACTCTTCAAAAGTCATCCCAGTTTCTCCCGTAGTTTCTTTTCGGCTTTGTCAGCGAGTCCTTCCTCTACGGTGGCAATATGCGGAAAAGCCTTCACCCTTCCGCCGTTCGGTTTTGCGTGTCCGTACTCCAAAAGATGCGTGAGGCGGTAATGTTTCTTGTTATGGACGATTTGCTTTTGGATCCCAAGTGTTGCGGATTCCGTTTTTACAGACCACCCTTTTCGATAATCACCAGATTTGTTTTTGAAATCTCCGGCTGTTTTAAGCTCGTCTACCGCCTCTTTCGCCGTTTCTTTTAGAACTTCATTTGTCGCTTTTACCACCTCATCCGAGTATTCATAGATCGCATCGCCTATCGCTTTTGCAAGATCAATTGCCATCGCCGATTGCCTCCCCGTACGTGATGATCGTTTTATCCCCACGTGTTTGCGTATGAAGGATTCGATATACTCTTCCGGAAATTTCGACATCCTCTTCGTTACGATACTCAAAAGTATAGATTTCGGCTCTTCCGGCGATTCGAAGCCCTTCTCGGCGAGCACGGATAGAAGAATCCAGGCTTACTCCGTATGAGTTGGCATAGACTCTTCTTTTTTGTGCGATACGCTCGCCTTCGTCCGAAAAAGCGCCTGGCTTTGTCTCGTATCGAAGAAGGTAAAGAATGAGGTTACTGCGCATTTCTGTACTCCGCTGTGTTCATCATCTTGTGCTTTATTGACTCGTAGGCTTCGGAAAACCGCTCCGCTTCCGGATTATCAAAACCGAAGTTGGCTTTGCAGTAAATCATAACGGCAAGCTCAAAGAGCGGATCGCCCTCCAGCTTAATACCGGTTGAAAGCAGATCCGCCTTTGCCGCTGCGATGAGCGTTTGAACCTCTTCGTTGATGCCCTCGTCATCGGTGGAGAGTCGTAAAGCAGCTTTTGCTTTTTGAAGAAGATCCATTATGCCCTCTCTTTCAGCACCCCCGCTTTTCGTACTACGTCAAGACGCTTCTGGTCCACAGCATTCGCTGGATAGATCTCTCCAACGGAAAACTTTTTTTCCAGCTCGGTATCAAAAAAGGAGACGCACACCTCATACGATGCGCTCTCCTTCTTTACCGATTTCTTCTCGGCCATATCACACCGCCTGCGTCAGGCTAAGTACAGCGAAGGCCTTTTCATCCAGCACGTTGCCATCGGCGATCATATACGCCACATAGTCGGTTTTGCGCTCCTTCGCATGATCTTCGGTTGTCATCGACATCTCTTCATTGACGTTAAAGAGATAGCCAACGCTCGGATTGCCGAAGAGAATTTCATCGTCCTTAAGCGACGCATCTTCTTTCACAACGAAACCGAGAGCATTTCCCACACCATCGGCACCCGCCGTCGCTTCAAAGAACGGACGTCCGTTTGCATCCAAAACATTTGCCAGAACCGTCCAGATGGTTGTGGAGTTTGCATAGAGTTTTGCACCCGGCTTATAGCTGGAATGCACTTTGGAAACGAGATTCAGCAACTCCGAGTAGGTCACAGTTCCGGTCTTTGCGACGTTTACTACTTGATCCTTTACCTTCTTTACGGCGGTAAGGATGCCCATCGGCTGATTCTTGCCGTCCCCTTGCGTA
This sequence comes from uncultured Murdochiella sp., assembly GCF_902488755.1. GTDB lineage: Bacteria > Bacillota > Clostridia > Tissierellales > Peptoniphilaceae > Murdochiella. The sequence goes on from NZ_CABTXF010000015.1 coordinate 9,966, forward strand.
ACCGCAGTGCCAAGAGCGATCGAGATGCGCTGCCCGATTTCACGGATGAGGAAGTTCTCAAAGTCATCCATGGCCATCGCGCGAAGTTTCCAAGAAATGGTGACGGCTTTTGACAGTTCGTGTCCTTTGAGCACGACATCATCGAACGTGTTTTTCTCGTCCGCCGTCGGCGTTGCTTCCACGTACCAAGCGGCATCGCCCTCTTCGATTGCCTTGTGCTTTACCATGCGCAGTTCGCCCTTTACGTGCAGACGGTTAAGGTCTTCCAACACACCGTAGCCTTCCATCGCACGCGCCCAGATCTTATCCTGCGTTTCTCGCGGAATCACAATTGAGGTGTTGGTGGTGTCATGCGTGAAGGCATCGCTAAAGGCCTTGTTCTTCGACGCAATCAGCGACGCTTCTTCCTGATCCAGTTTCATGCCACGAACGGCGTTCATAAATGCTTCTTTGTACGTTTTCTTCATCATCGTGCCTCCCACTGTGTGCAATGCTTTCGGTTCTGCTTCGTTCTTAAATGTCAAACCGCTACGGTTGTTGACTTCATTAAATTGGACGTTCTCTTTTTCGACTTTTTCTGCGCCCCCTTCCTTCTTTTCGGGTGCTTTCTCTTCTACTTTGGCTTCGGATTCGGCTTTTTCAGCAGAATAATTCATCACAGCTTCGATGGATTCCGCTTTTTCCGGTTTGACTGCTTCGTCTTTGATAATCAGCTCTCCCTTTTCCAGATTCAGTTCCATTTTGTTTTTCATCTTCATCGCTTCCCTCGCTTTCTCAATGGTGTCCTGGCTAAGCATTTTAGGGCCTGCCACGAACTTCAATGTGTTCATATCATCAAAAAGGATCTCATCCACAAAACCCTTTTCGAGCGCTTCCTGTGGTGTGAGCCACGTTTCATGATCCATAAGATCTAAGAGCTCCTCTTCACTAAGCTTCGTCTTTAGTCTGTAGGCATTGGCAAGCGTCTTATCATAGCCTGCAAGAACATCCGCCTCATGCTCAAAATCATGTTTATTCCCTTCTGAGTAGGAAGAAACATTGTGGATCATGATCTGGCCTGTCGGCGTGATTCGAATGGTGTCCCCCGCCATAGCAATGATGGATGCCATGCTTGCTGCGATGCCGGTGATTGTCGTTGTGACCTTCCCCGGATAAGACTTTAAGGCTGTATAGATCTCACTTCCGGCGTATACATCTCCGCCATAGGAATTGATCTCTACTTCCACCTCTTCCTTCCCGGGCAGTAGAGCAACACTTTTGGGCGATGTATACGTAATGCCAAGCCACTCATATACGTCTGCAAGATCATCCGGGATGATGGTTCCTTGAATTTTTATCTTCATCTATACCTCGTTTCTATTCATTCGTTGGGCGTGTATCGAGTCGGCGTACAAACGCATCTCCGCCATCGTATGGCTCATAGCCGAACACTTCACGGACCTCGTTAGGTGTCATAATGCCGCGATCCACCATTTGCGTAAGCTGCAATTTTGTATTCATGCTCGCAAAGGTAAGATTGGCGGACGTGAAGAGAATTCGATTTCCATAGCCTCGTTCTTTTCGGGAAAAAAGTTTGCGCGTAAACTCATTAGAAAACTGAACAAGTTCAGGCTCGATACAGCTTTCAAAATATGAAATCCACTCATCCTCTGTGAAAGAAGAGTTGACGATTTTTTCATTCGTATTGAAAAAGGCGTAGACGCGCTTGATAATTCCCGACGATTGCGCCGCATTTGGAACATAGGCTTCACGGCTATTGACCTGCGAGATATCGGCATCCGCGCCGACCGCCGCAACGCCACCTGTTTTAGATTCTGTTGCGGTATAAATCTTTGCGAATTGCTTTGCCCGACCCTCAAGATCCTCCGGACGGTACGCATTCTTATAGTGCAAGAGCCAACGGATGAGCCCAGAGTTCTTAATGGCGTTGACCATCCCCTCATCGCTCGTTGCAACAACGTCCATAAGCTGCGCAAGGGCTGCTCCTGGCGGTTCGCCAAGAAACACATTCGTTCCGTAGTCTTTTCGCAAGTGGATAACATTTGCGTACTTCGCAATCCAAGGTCTCCCGTCGTGCATCGTGAATTTCAGATACAGCTCACCGGATGCATCGCTTGTCATCTCAAAGCTACTGCAGTCAATCGGGTAGATTGCCGTCGGTACGCCATCCCCGCGTTCAATATAGGCAAAGGCGTTGTTGTTTAGCTCCAGCTGCACCGTAAGCTTTTCTTGCAGCATTTGCCCGGTCATATAGGCGTTTGGCTCTTCCAGCAAAAAGCGCATCGCCGCACGCTGGTTTACTTTCATCTTCCCGGTTGTCTGGTCTTTTTCGATGTGCTTCGCCAAAGCCTTTCCAATAGCGCGTGCTTTTGGACGAATCGCCGCACGTATGACATCCGACTCATAGATCTTCCCACGAAAGCCGAAGAAATTCCCTTGCCGCTGCGTTATCATTTCGAATTTTGTTTTCGTCGGGCTTCGTGAAAAAGCACTCCGTAAACGATTAAAAATGTCCATATTATCCCCCTATGAGATTGGCGTACTCTTCTAAATGCCGATCACGCACCACATACGCATCAAGAAGTGCTGCGAAACCATCAATCCGTCGATTCTGGCTAACCGCCTTAACTGGCTGAATATTTCCGTTCTTATCCTTCTCAATGGCAACATTGGTCATGCACCACTTAAGAATCGGGTTGTTGTTGTAGATGATCTTGTGCGCTGCAAGATCGGCTCCCAGCGCATACATCGGCGCAGATAACGTCTGCTTGCCCTGCCGAACCGGTTCCAAACAGTACTCTCCATAACGGCTCCTCAGATCTTCCACAAAGTACTGTGCGCTCCATGCGTCATAGCCAAACCAAGAGACGAAAATGTCGTAGGTGTTCCGTAGTTCTTCAAACCAACTCACGATATCTTTGTAGTTGATGATGTTCCCTTCGCAAATGCGCATCCATCCCTGGTCAATCCACTTATCATAGGGAACCCGATCCTCTCGCACTCGTCGTTCCACCAAGTCCGCCGGCATCCAGAACATCGAATGCACATAAAGGTTTGGATCCCCAGAGGTCTGGAAGAGGATACATGCGGAGGTGAGATCGGTCGTTCTTGAAAGATCAACGCCGGCAATGGCATAGCGCGGTTTCATTTTCATCAGGTCAAAGGTTCTTCGATCGTCGATATCTTCAAACGATAGCCAAGCTTCACCGCTCGTTTCCGGTATGTTAAACTCCTTGGTCAGTAGGTTCTTGACTTGTGAAGGATTGTGTTTTGCGCGCTCGACTTTTTCCGATAGCGCCTGAATGCTTTTTGACACGCCAAGATTCGGATTCGCTTTTATCCATGCCTTTGCATCGGTCCACTCACTTCTTTCATCCAACTCGTAGACGAAGGGAAGCGTGCGCAGGTCTTTATAACCTTCCGGATCTTTGTAGCCGTTTAGTATCCGCTCCATTTCTTCATAGATTTCATCGTAGATATCCTCCCGAACCACTCCGGCGGTTGAAGTCATGAAAATCATGGGTTGGTCACGTGCCGTTATGCCGTCTGCCATGATGTTGTAAAGCTGCCGGCCGTTTTTCCACTGGTGAAACTCGTCCATGAAAACGCCGTGGATATTGAGACCGTCCAGCCTGTCGGTGTTGGAAGCAAGCGGCTTGAAAATGCCGTCCATCTGATCAAACGCAATCTCGCTAATCGTTGAGCGGGTGCGCTTGCGAATCGCTGGCGCTTTGTTTCGCATCCGCTTTGCTTCCGTCCACACAATCTTTGCCTGATCTCTTGTCGTGGCTACCGAGTAGATCTGTGGACCTGCTTCCCCATCTGCCATGAGAAGATAAAGTCCTACGCCGGAAGCGATGAAGGACTTCCCGTTCTTCTTAGCGACAATGAGCACCACGCGCTGGTACTGACGAAACCCGTCGCTATCCACAAAGCCAAATGCCGCTTGCAGGAGCGCTTTTTCCCAGAGCTCAAGCTCGATAAGCTTTCCGCCCCACCGACCTTGTGAGTGGCGTAAATAGCGCTCAAAAAAAGCGAGGATGTGACTCCCTCGCTTCTCATCAAAGAAAAACCCGTCCTCTTCATTTTTCATCTTCCAGCGCAGATGCTCCAGCACACGCTGTATTTTCTTTCCCACAACAATCTTTCCCGATTTAACGGCATCTGCGTACTCCAGAACATAGTTTGCCACGGCTAAAGCCCCGCAAACGATTCAAAGCCATCGTCCTTGCCGATAAGATCATCCTTTGGAAGCTTCTCGTCCAGCTGCTTGATGATGTTTTGGTAGTTTCTCACCATCTGTGCATGTTGGCGAACAACCGGACGCTCTCTTTCGTAGGGATCCGTCTTCTCGGATTGTGAGAAAAGCTCCACACGGCCACCAGCAAGAATGTCATCTCGCATATCTTCAAGCTCAATTCGCATAAAGGCCGCTTGATCAATGAGCCCATCCACAATCGCCAGGCTATCTGCCGGCAGATTTTTATAGCGTTCTCGTAATCGTTCGTTTTCACGGCTAATTCGTGTAGTTTTCTTTACCTTCCGCATCCTTTGTCCTCCTTTCTACACATAGGGGGGTCTCGCGCGATACCGCGCTAAAAATTAAAGTCCACCTCTCGGTCCTCCAGACCGCATGGTTGAGCCGTTTTTAGGGGGCTATCTGGAAATTAAATTCCCTTCCTCGTCGAACATACAGTCCTCTCTTGTTGATGCCCCCGCGTGGTGCTCCTCGTTGTGACAGTCCTGGCAAAGATACTCAAGGTTCTCAAAGTTAAGACTGACCATAGGGTCGTTGATGTTCTCCTGTGTCAGGTAGCAGGTGTGATGTACGATCTTCCCCGGCTTAAGTCTTCCTTTCGCACGGCAGCGCTCACATAACCCGTGCACGCTTGCAATGTATGCAGCCCTGCACGCTTCCCATGCTTTGGATTTGTAGAAGGTCTTCGCCCATGCACGTGCCATACGCTCCTCCGCCGAATATGAAAAGAGACCGACACCCCACCGTGCCGATCTCTATTTCTCTGCCTATAGAATAGCACGGATCGAATGGGCAAAATGGGCATTTTTTATTCCAGCCCATTTCTGCGAAGAACTTCATAATACGTTCGCGTTACGGTTCGCCTAGAATATCGCATGGTGTACGCAATCTCCTCAAACGTCATACACTCCTTGCACCGAAGCTCGACAATTTCCTGCACTCGTGGATCCTCAAGAGACGCGATGAATCGGTCTATCTCTTCCAGTAGCTCCATCAGATACCGTCGTCGATCCAAGAGTCTCTGTCGGTAACGGTTCTTCTTATCCATGTAAGAGGCGAGTATTGAATCAATGCCATGCGGAAAGTTGGAATGCGCCGGATTAAGAGATAGCGAAAGCGCCTGCACATCGCAAGGCGGATCTTCTTCCAGCTCCTTTAGCTCCGCCTCATCACGTGCAATCCGCCGCCTTATGGCGTGAACAGATTCTAACTGCTTTCTTGTGAGCATTCTCACCTCCCATCTCGCCTATGTACGCCGATCGAATCATCACTGCATGAGCCTATCCTCGGTGAAGACAGACTCGCCTAAGCGGAAAAATTGAAAAATAGGCATCTCTTTCTTTTTCGCCAGGTCAATCTCTCTTTTCATGCCGCTGGTGATTACATCGGACAAGACGAAAAGAGTATCGCATCTTTCTACCACTTCAAGGCACATCGACATCGCCTCTTCCCGATCTGTCACGTCGTCCAGATAGGGAAAAAGAAGATGCGGAATGATGGGCAGAAAGCCTTTCTCGTGCGCCATTTTGCCAAAATCGATCGCGACCTTTTTATTTTTCTCCACATCTCCTGCGTATGGTGCGCAGATGTATGCCGCAGGTTTTCTTTTCTCTTTTTGCTCAAAAAATACAGTCATTTCTTCTCCTGTGCGTTTTCACTAAGATCCAGTTTCCCTGTCATCAAAAGCGGAATAAGCGCGTCTCTAAGCTCCGCCAAATACTGGCTTTCAGAATTATTTAAGTACATCAAATGTGACATCCACATCGGCAAAAGAACGCGGAGCATCTCCGATAACAACTCCGGATCATTGTTTTCAAATTTAAGCTCATTCTTCTTTTTTGAAAAAGTAATCCAATTTTCTTTTATCAGTGTCTCTCCTGTTGTCTTTTTAATTGCTTTTCTTAACTCGTCCTCGCCGTTCTCTAACTTTTCCTTTTCCTCTTTCAAAAAGTAGATTCCCAGTTCCTTCGCCAAGGTTTCATTCACGGTTATCTTCAATACGTTACGATGCCTGCGAATACGGTTCAAATCTTGCACGATATCTTTTAACGAACGGTAATTACATCCTGCACTGTATTCTTCATCAATAAAAATTCTCGGTTGCAATGAGAAATTCTTATCCTTTACTTCGTCAAGCGTTACCCACTTGCAAGTTCCCGGATATTCCGCACCGTTTAAGCATTCCAGTATTTTATCTATAGCCGACTCTTTTATCACATTGATTGTTTTTTTATATACTCTGTTTGTGTGTGCTGCAGACCCATATTGCCCTTTTTGCTTTCGCGTGTCTTCGCTTGTCAGTTTTGAAGCATCGATAAAACAGATTTTGTCTTTTTTGTCATGGCTTAAAAGTAGCAACGAAACGGGAATATCAGTAGATTCAAACATTTTCTCCGGAAAAGAAATCACCGCCTCCACGCATCTGCTTTCGATTATTCCTTTTCGTATTTCACCCTCTGTTCCCCCAACCGTCAGTGCAGCGTTCGGAAGTAAGAACACAGCCCGGTTCTTTGAAAGTCCAAAGCCACGTAGGATAAACGCATAATTCGCATTTTGTTTCGGAACAACATAATCGCCCATTTTTATAGTGTCGTTCCCATCCCACGTCATGTTATATGGTGGATTCGATAATAGACTGGTCAATGTATTTCACCTCCGAAAACCGTTCGCTTGGTGTTACGTAATATTCCGCTGTTTTTATATTTTGCAGCGCATCCCCCACAACAACTCTTGCCGACATGTTGCGAATTGCAAGATTAAAAAGCAAATACGGAATTACTTTTTTGTCCAGTTCATAACACGTAAACCGTTTGTTCGGGTCATGATACCAGGCTTGAATGGCAAGCGCTCCGCTTCCCGCGCAAAGATCGATGACTTCCTCTTCCTTTTCTACCAATCGTCCCATCAACGAAGCCAATGTCTTTGGCGTAAAATCTTGTTTTTTTTCTTTTCTATCGGCTTCATAGTATTGCCATACGCCTTGCAAATAATCTGTACTGAGATCACCGCCAAACAGTTCTATCACCGCAGACATTGTTTTCTCATTGCGTGACAGGATGTCTTTCATCATGTTCTTCCCCAGTTCGTCTACCGAATCCGTCCTGAAAATACGAAACAGCCCGTCTCGTATTTCTGTTAGTTCAATATCCATCGCTTTTGCCTGTTCGTTCGTATTCCCTGTCATTTCTTCTCCTCGTCCGGAATGAAAATTCCCCTGTCCCCAATATCGACACCGATCTCGCGCTTTAGCTCAATGCGACAATCTAACAAGTCAAAATATCCTGCTTGCAGGTCGCCCACCATACTGCCGAGTCTTCGCATGACGCGAAGCATCCTCGTTTTCCCAAAGTGAAACTCGTCTCGCAGTGCGATGTAGGTCATCCAGAATAAAAGCGTCACGCACTCATTGACCGCCTGTTGATAGCCCATGCGCTTGTACTGCTCAATCTGCGAAAGTGTCACCTGATAGAGTGGCTCTTTCTTCTTTTTCTCGCCTTTTCTCATCAAAACACCTCTTCCAAAACAACCTCTGCCCGTGCCTCACCGTCTATTGCGTAATGCTTTGTGATACGGCTTTCAACGATCTGTGCATCGTCCTTGTAGGCGACCTCGTTTAGTGCATCCAGTATTGCCTTTGCGCAATTGTCCACATCCGGACGCTTCGTGTGCTTGATTTTCCCCTCCGCAATGCGCCGTCTCTTGCTTTTTGAGTAGCTCTCCGGAATGGGGAAGTAAAGGTCAATCGTCGCAACAATCGCAGAATCGCCTAAGTACTCACCGACGGTCAGGTTATAGACATCTTGCACGAGTGCTTCATAGTCCTTCGTCTTTTTTGGCGTGTAGGTATGCCCCCTAACAACGCGCGGTCTCGCCTTCGGAACGGGAACGCCTGGAATCGTGAATTTAACCTTCATTCTGCGCCGTCCTCGTAGTCGTCAAACATGTTCATCTGTGCGCCCGCTTTTCTTGCTATCATTTGTCCACTTTCCGCCGTCGTAACCATAAGCCCAACCGTGGAGTCGTCGCGATTAAAAACATCATCCTGCGCTGTGACTTTAATCTTGTAGTCAATTGGGCTTATTAGTTTTTCGTTTTCTCCAAGCGGTGGCATATCGTCGTATACCGTTCCTTCGTCAAAATTCATCGTGACGGATACTTTTGTCTTTCGTCCTTCTCCCGCAGCGAGTACCGCAGAACGAATGGCAATATCTAAATCCGTTTTTACTGTTGAAAGCCACGGATTATCAATCCCAAGCTCTTTATTTGTTATTTGCATAGAATTCCTCCAGTCTCTTTATCGCTTCATCTGGACGTTTCCCGCCGTTTTTAACCCAGCTGTCGACTATCCGGACAATCTCTTTCCCTGCTGCCTCGCGTGCCAAGCCGCTCAGGTAGCCCTTGACGCTAAAAGCCCGACGGTTTCTTTCGACACCGTCACGAAGCCACTGCTTTTCACGTTCCTTCTGCGTGTCGGATTTGAATGAATCGTCGTGTAACGCTGCAAGATCTCTCGCTTTCCTCGCGCTATCTCGTGCCGCATTCCCGTCTAAGGCTCTTGCGATATAGGCAAAACTAACGTCCGTTGTCCCTCGCCGATATAGCTCACGCATCATGTTCAGTACAGCGTCCTCTCCATGTTGCGCAACCGTTGTGAAAATGAGATGACTTATATTGGGCATGATTGGCTGATGACTGAAATGTTGTTGATAAACTTGTTCCACTTTGTCTGTACTAACCACGCGCAGGCACCTCCTTTCGTTCTATGTGCCATGCTTTATAAACCTCATATCTTGAAGTTATGAGACTTATACGCCAAAGAGTGAATATTTAAGATCACGTTACTATTCGTAGTAGTGTATTAACTTAAAACATACTTTCTTTACTTCCTTTACTTTACTTGCTATAAATTTTTGTAGCATTGCCATAAAAATCTGTAGCATTGCCATAAAATCATGTTGCATCTGCGTCATCTTTGTCGCCCCAGCGCTGTTCAGCACCTCTTCTTCCTGCTTCGGAACGTCTGCGGCGTTTTTCATCTTTCACGTTCATGCGGCGTAGGAAACTGTCGGAGTAGAAGCACTCACCGTCCTCGGTGAAGGCAAATAACCCGAACTCTTCAACTACCTTTTTTACTTTCGAGGCGTCCACACGAAGGTCAAAGGCTATCATGTTATAATCTTTGACACTCATGTAATTCGCGTCCTCTCTCATCCGCTCAAGAATCATGAAGTAGATCCCGTATCCTTCGGCGCCAAGCGCCATGCGCAGATTGACGATTTTTGAATCGTTTCGGGCGTTGGCGTCATGTGAAAAATAATTTGTCATTTTTGCCATGTCCGATAAACACCCTTTCTTATGCGATTGGCTCAAATCCTTCTAAAAAGCCCTCTGCCTCCTTGCTCATCTCCGGCTTCATACCTTCTGTCTCGTCAAGAATCTCTCCCGTCTCTTCGTCCACGTGTTGCCAGGCGACATCGACGACATTTTCATCAATAGCAGTCTTAGCCTGATCGTCCTTTACGACTGCCTCATCGATGGATGTTGCGCGCTGCAATTCGACGGACATGGGTGCGTATTTTAAGACTTGCTTGAGTACTGTCTTTTTAGCCATCGCATCAAAATCGGTTTTCCACGGTCCGTTGTTGTACGTCTTCGAGAATTTCCGTCCATGCGCCTCCACCTCTTGGCGTGTCATGTAGAAAAATCCGCATCCGCCGTTGGTGAGTTTATAGACCGCATAGTATCCGGTGACTTTTCCTCGGTCGCCATCAAGGTAGGGGATATGTGTTATCGTCTCTTCGATGCCGTAGGCGATGGAAAATTCGTCCTTTTCTCGTACCTCATGGGCGTAGATGGATTTGTACTGCCCGGATCGCATCGCAAGGTCGATGAGTCCTTTGTAGCCGATTTGGAATTGAATTTGATTTCCGTAGGGGATGAGGTACGCCTGTCCAAGCGGCGTGTTCGGTTCAAGGCCAAGCTGCGCCGACTGCATCATCGCGGCGATAAAGGACACCGGATCCGCCTTCTGTAGTTTTGCATTCCCGCTAAAAGCGGTTAGCGCCACACGCTGGAAACGCTCCGATTTAATGTTTTCCGGTAGTGCCATCTTGATTTGCTGTGCCATCGCGTTAAGTAGCCCGCGCATACTTTCTGTTGGGCTTAATTTCCCACCGTCTTTTTTCGCCTGTAAGGCTTGCTTCGCATCCATCGTCATGTTTTTATTCCTCCTCTTTTTCTTCCGTTCTTGTCACGCTAAATCGCCGATACTCGCTAACCTTCGCATATCGCTCGAAGATCTCCGGCATTTCTTTTTTTAGTCGTCTACTGTCAAGACGCTTTGACTGTAAAAGTCGCCACGTAATGTGGGCGCTATCGCCGACGATCGCCTTTTCGCTATTCTGCATGGCAATCTTCACGTCCTGCTCCATCGCCTCAATTTCTTGGCTTAGTGCGTCGCGCTGGTCTTTGAGGTAAAAGTACATCCCGGTATCGAAGGCTTTTTCATCCAACAAAACGGGATCCCCTCCGCCATCTGCCCGACCGGGAAAGAGTTTGTTGATTGCCTCAGAGCAAGCGCTCGTTCCGTCCGGGTTTGGCATCTCCCCTGTCTCGACGAAGCACCAGAACTTTTTCTCCTCTTCGACAAGGATGTGGATCGTGTCCTCATCTCGCGCAATCTCGCGGATCTCAAAGCCATCTCCTGCGCCAAACATTACCGCGATATAACACTTTTTCGCGCCTGTCACTGCCATGTAGTGTTGGCATTGAATCTCGTAGTGGACGGGAATCATGCCATCTGCCCACTGATTACGGTTCCATGCGGAAGTCGTCTTAATCTCTAAGATAGCGTCCTCGTCGACAAGCTCCCTATCGATATCTGCGAGCATCCACGGATATTTAGTGGAAACCATCATGGCGTTGTTGCGACGGACTTTCTTTCCCGTCTCCATCACGAAGCGTCTTGCGACAATTTCTTCTGCGGCGTTTCCGTACCACATCTTTAACGCCTGCTTGGAATCATCTTCTGCGTCATCTCCTTTTTTGCTCTTGCTAAGCCACACGGAGAAGGGCGATGCCCAAGGGCTAAGCCCGACGCATCCGGCGGCATCAGATCCGCCGATATAGCCTTGGCGAATCGAAAGCCACTTCTCATGGCTAATTTGTGCTTTATTTGCGATCACGTTGAATTTGGTTTTATCCATGGCATCACCAGCACCGATCCGCCCACTGACGATCTGCATCGTCAAAAGCTGCCGCTACTTCGGGATCCTCGACCTCGACATAATGGGTGTGGCGTTTCAAACAAGAATCACATATACGCATTTCTCCATCGTCGTAGGCATAGTCGCCGTCATAAATTGGCGAGAAGCAAACCGAACAATATCCGTAGCATAGTCTTTCCATTTTTTCCTCCTCATGTGGTATACTGAGGGCGCAAGAGGCTTAATCCTGCACCTTTTGACCATCGTCGTCACGGACGGTGGTCATCTCTTTTTCTAACATGCCCATAAAATTTAGGATTTTTCTTCCCATAAGTTCTCCACCTTCTGCTCGAAGGCGCTCATCGACGTTTATGTTTTCGGATTCTGCAAAGCGATGGGACGCCCAAAAAAGAATCTCTATATACATTTTCAGATCTTTCCATACTTTTTCGTAATCCATGCCGCATCTCCAATTACTTCTTCAATCATTTTCTGCCGCTGCGCATCAAACAAAAAGTCGATATATTTTGATAGTGCTTCCTGCTGCTTTCTCTTATCCGCGGAAGACAAGGAATCCATAAAAGCATCTATTGCGTAACATGCCGTCCTTATATCTTCTTCGGTCAGTTGTTTGCTCATCTTTTCTCCTCCTATCTCGTCACCATAAAGTAGAAAAGCCAACTTCCCACCAGCACGTATCCCACCGTCGCAAATGTCGCTGCAACCGCAAGGATGGTCTTCAGCACCGGGTGCATCCGTGCGAAATTAAACGTCCAGCCGATTTTCTTTCTGCGTTTTTTCATGTTGCTTCTCCTTCCTATATGCGCGTATAGCGTGAACTCTTTGCGCCGTCTAAAAAGTCCTCGATATCCGTGTCTTTGTAAAAGTGTGTCTTTCGCCCCATGTCGATGAAGGAAAGTCCTTCTTTTTCCCAGTCCGTGACGGTATTCTTTCCGATACCGAAATACTCCATCAGCTCGCTTCGTGTCATGTAGCGTTTCACGGCGTTTCCTCCTTTCATTCCTTAATCAGTTTCTTCATCTCGTCCAAGGAAAAGTCCAACATGTCGGATAAAATGACAACTTCCTCCAACGTGAATTTCCGTAGCCCTTTTTCTTTCTGGTGGACGTTTGTCACCGTGATATGAAGCCTTTCCGACACATCTTTAAGCCGCACATGTTTTTCTATTCGCTTTTCGTGAATATAGTTTCCTATTCTTGTGTGCATCGCTTTTCCTTTCCACAACATATAGTGTTTTCTCGAACATCGTGTTATAATAATTCCATCAAGAACATGTGCCAGCGTGTTCCTCTGAAATTCACCATGAAAGGAGGGACGGCAATGCGTTCTACTCTTACTGGAGCGGATGAATTCGTGAAACGTCTTAATGATCTGCAAAAATCCACTCAGTCAATCGATGGTGAAGTCCCGCTTTGCGAAATCCTTACTGATGATTTTGTTAGAGAAAACACAACTCTGAAAACCTTCGACGAGTTGATGGAATCGGCTAACATTCATTGCGATAAAGATTTCGATGAAGCCTCTTCGGACGCGCTTGACGATGCCATACAAAATGTGAGTTCATACAAGACATTTCAAGAATTTGTGAATGACGCCGCAAGCGAATATGTCATGAAGAAGTTAGATTTCTAACTCATCTTGAAACATGGAAAGCTGTTTCATCTCGTCCAACAGATGGGACAGCTTTTCAATTTCTTTTTGGAACTCGTCAATTCTCATGCCGTTAATCGTTAAGTACAGATTCACGTCGATGTATGCTGTTTTTTTCATTATCCTTCCTCCTTTCATCGTCACGTTAGGGCTAAAGAATTAACCCCAAAATGAGCACCGCAACTATAATTCCGGTGTAACAAACAAGCCCCCAGAAAAACCTGTCTTTTCCTAAATCGCTATCTGCTTAACTTTCGAAGTGCAGTTGCCTCGGTTTGTCGTATCCGCTCACGTGTTACGCCAAACAAGTTACCGATTTCTTGCAGCGTTCTCGTCTCGCCATCCTCTAAGCCAAAGCGCAGGATGAGCACCTTCTTCTGTCGTTCGTTCAAACACTCCCCATGCTTTTCGAGTGCGTCTTTCAGGAGTTTTGGATCGATGTCGTGATTGTTCATTCGTTTTCCTCCTTCCCTTCGTTCCTATTTGCACTCTACTCTTCTTCTTCTTCTTCCTTGTCAAGGGGTTGACGGTTTTATTTATGTTTCCTTTTAAGTATCAAATTTACTTTGATTTGCAAGGCAAAAAAATATAGTCCAAGTCCATCTTGTACAGTTTGCTCAATGATTGTGCTTGACTAAGCGTTGGCTCAGAACGCCCATTTTCCCAATTAACAATCGTTTGTTTGGAAACCTTCATTTGCTTTGCAACTTGATCTTGTGTCATGGAAGCATTAACTCTCGCAGCAGCCAATGAAATTCGGATTTTTTGCATCTTCCCTCCTTTCTCTTTTTCCCGTATAGCCGTTAGACCAGCTTGAAAATCATCCTTTCTTTTGCGTATAAAACACGTATAGTAAATACAGGATGAGCGCTGATTGTATGACATCTACTATAGCTTTTGCCATTTTTGACTCCTTTCCTTATTGTTTCCTCTATTGACAATGAGTGCCGGGTACTCTATCCTTAAGCAAGAGGGGGCTGAGCCCCTCTTGCTTACTCCAGTATCACTTTTAACAATTCCACAATTGCGGTGATAAGGGAGATGATTCCTGAGGCGATGGCGAGTTTCATAGCTCGCTTTTCGTCTTTTTTGTTTCCCTTGCTACTCATTATTACCTCCTCTCTTTCTTTGATGGTTATATTCTAAATCAAATTTAATTGGATGTCAATACCAAAATACAATTATTTTTTATTTTTAGTTGTTCGGCATCAAATATAACTATATAATGAGATTAACGGAGGTTACTGCCATGGATGAACTAAAGCAAAAAATAATCTTCTCAAAGAATCTTCGCCGATATGTATCTGATGTTGGAAAAACACAAGTCGAGATTTCTTCCGCTATTGGAGTATCTCCTCAGACCTTCAACACGTGGATGCAGGGAATTGCAATACCAAGAATGGGCAAAATTCAAGCTTTATCTGACTATTTCCACATCAACAAATCTGATCTCATTGAGGACAAAACCGACCTCGATACCATCATCAACCGCCACCCCGACCTGCACCCCATTCGTAAAATCCGAAGTGTCCCCATCCTCGGAACGATTGCCTGCGGAACGCCAATCTGGGCGGAAGAAAACTTTGAAGGCTACGTCGGTATCGACCCGGCGCACATGGACGGAGAATTTGCGTTAATCTGCAAAGGCGACAGCATGGTGGACGCAGAAATCCACGACGGCGACATTGTCCTGATGAAAAAGGTTTCGGATGTGGAAGACGGGCAAATTGCTGCCGTTTTAATCGAAGATGAGACAACCCTAAAAAGGGTCTATAAGAAGGAAAATCTGCTTGTCTTGCAACCCTGCAATCGGAGCTATAGTCCCATCATCTATAGCTATGAAGAAGTGGAAGATAACGGTATCCAAATTATCGGTGAGTGCGTGGGTGTGTATCACCCGAAGAAGAGGTAAATGAAGGGGAATGGGAAAAATAACTTAGCCGCATGAAAAAGTATATTTCTATTGAATTTCCATAGAGAAAGTCATTTTTAGTTGATTTTTATCATGATTCATGATAATATCCTATCACACTAAAGGAACGGCTCGTGTTAGAGCCTGAATGAGGGAGACTTTCTTCGGATGGTCTCCCTCATTCTTTTTAGGAGTGTAGCATGAAGCCATTTAAAACGATTGATGAACAAATTCAGATTCTAAAAAGCCGCGGTCTTAACTTTGAGAACGAAGACGCCGCTCGAAAGATTCTAATGCATTATGGATATTATGAAATTGTAAATGGGTACAACAAATTCTTATTATCATCGGGTGAAAGATATAGGGAAAATGAAAAATTTGAACATCTGTTTGCCATATATCGGCTTGACCGTGACCTTCAAAACAACGTCCTTCAGGTCACGCTTGAGGTTGAGAGTCTGTTAAAAACGTCGCTTTCCTATTTCATTGCCAAAGAATATGGCCATGATGAAAAGGATTATTTGAAGCGAACAAATTATAAAAGTGGGCATCGATTGTTTTTCCCGGACGGTCGTCCTAAGAAAGACAAAAATGGTAAAGATTTATATGAAATTGATTCTACTTTTAGAAAATTCAAGAATATTCTGAAGGATAACATTGAGCCGTTTAGACACTACAGAGAGGATCACGGCCATATTCCACCATGGATACTTTTTAAGGGGTGTTCATTTGGCAACATTCGCCATTTCTATCAACTTCAAACATCAAGTATCAAAGATTCTGTTATGCGGACAATGATGGGGTTCCCTGAAGAGGATATATTTACACTTACTGAACCCGCAAAGAAAGTCTTCTCTGATGCGATATTTGTTGCACAAAAGCTTAGAAATCGAGCTGCACACGGAGGGAGAATTGTCGGATACAGAGTTGATAGCCAAAATATCCAGTTTAGCGATTATCTCTTCGAAAAATTAAATATTACAGAAGAGCAGTTCAACGAAGGATATGGAAAAGGGAATTATTACAGTCTTTTTGCATATTTGCAATTATTTGATGATAAGCGGCCACTGGTTCTATTAAGCCTATGTACTAAAGTGGCGTTAGATGAATACTTTAAATTATACCCAGATGACCGGGTTCTCATTTTTGAATCCCTTGGCTTTCCGCCTAAAGAATACGATAAATCCAACGAAGATATTTTTATGGGATTTGCATCATATAAAAAAAGATAACCCCGGGCACATAGGAATGCTCAGCGTAGGTCTACTCTGTCGCGGAACCCAGTGTTTCTCCCTCACAAGTTATCTTTTCGCCTATAGTATATCAGATCTTCCATTTCTCGAAAACGTTGAAATCTCGCAATTTGCCGACGTCGGCAAATTCGTAGATTTAGGGGTTGGCCTAAGAGAGATATAAGATATAGAAAGGAGCCCCCATGACCATCAGCGCATACGAAACGAAAAAGGGTAAGCGGTGGAAATTTAATGCCTATGTCGGCATGGATCCCGACACGGGAAAGCAAATCATCACATCACGTGGTGGTTTTACCAGCAAGAAGGAAGCAGAATCCGCCTTGCGTACCATGCGCTATGAGTTTGACCATAAGATCCTGCGTGCATCGACCAATGCGACATTCCGCGATGTTACCGAAAGATGGCTTACAGTCTATAAAAACACGGTCAGGGATTCCACCTATCAGAAGACGTTGGAATGCTTGCGAATTCATATTCTTCCGGCTTTTGGCGAGAAGAACCTCGACTCTATCCGAGCGCTGCAGTGCCAGGACTTCGCCAACCATCTCTCTACGGTATTTAAGGACTACCGTAAGAAATATCGAATTGCCACGAGAATCTATGATTATGCCATCGCTGTTGGTGCCACCAATCGAGCAAACCCGTTTCTGCGTGTCGTTATGCCAAAGAATGATACGTCCTATGCGCCGACGCCCTTCTTTGAGAAAAACGAGCTTGCCGAGATACTGGATGCCATGAAAGATAACCAAAAGTGGTATACCTTCTTTCGTCTTTTAGCGTACACCGGTCTTCGGCGTGGTGAAGCGTTAGCTTTGTTATGGTCGGACGTGGACTTTAAGGCGGGAACACTGACGATCAGTAAGACGCTTTCTACCGGCATAGACAATGTTCCCGTCGTCCACGAGACAAAAACCAAGTCCGGTATGCGCACGATTGATATTGACCGAGAAACGCTTGGAATACTGAACGACTGGCGAGCAGCGCAAAAGACGCTATCTATGAAGGGGTTTATGTTCCCCTCCAAAAACGGAACAGAAATGTCCGTCTCAAAGCCTTACGCCTATTTCCAACGTGTTGCAAAAAAGCTCGGTATCAAAGGTACCATTCACTCCTTCCGGCACACGCACGCTTCTATGCTATTTGAAGCAGGATGGTCGATCAAAGACGTACAAGAGCGTTTAGGTCACAAAGATTTTAAGACGACAATGGACATTTATACGCACGTCACCAAACGCAGAAGAAAAGAGTCCATGAAGGACTTCGAAAAATACATTTCATGTTAGATTTCATGTTAGATTTTTTCGTTAAATATGGGGCATTCAGGGATAACGAGTGACAAAGCAAAATCACATGAACATTGAAAAATGCCCATTCCGTTGATTTCAACAGAACGGGCATTTTTGATTTTGGATCTGATGGGATTCGAACCCACGAC